>CAYVRB010000014.1:0-38121 GCA_964453375.1 uncultured Alcaligenaceae bacterium | reverse complement strand
CCGCCCAGCCGATCCGCCAGCCGGTCATCGCGTAGCTCTTGCTCGCCCCGCTGATCGTGATCGTCCGCTCCCGCAGCTCCGGCCGCAGCGTCACGATGCACGTCGGCTTCGCGTTCCCGTAGCAGAGCTGCTCGTAGATCTCGTCCGACAGGATGTTCACGTCCGGGTGCGCGAGCGCCACGTCCACGAGCGCCTCGAGTTCGCCCTTCGTGTACACCGCCCCCGTCGGGTTGCTCGGCGAGTTCAGCATGACGAGCCGCGTCCGCGACGTGATCGCGGCCTTCAGCTGCGCCGGCGTCATCTTGAACCCCGCCGCCAGCGTCGTCGGCACCAGCGCGTAGCTCGCGCCGGTCATCTCCACGAGGTCCGAGTAGCTCACCCAGTACGGCGCGGGAATGATCACTTCATCGCCGGGGCCGACGGTCGCCGCGAGCGCGTTGTGGATGCTGTGCTTCGCGCCGTTGGACACGAGCACGTGCTCCGGCCCGCACTCGAAGCCGTAGGTCCGGCCGTACCACTTCGCGATCGCCTTCTTGAGCTCGGCGGTGCCTCCCGCCGGCGTGTAGTGCGTCTGGCCCTTCGCCATCGCCTCCGTCGCCGCGTCGCAGATGTGCTTGGGCGTGTTGAAGTCCGGCTCGCCGAGGCTGAAGTCGAAAACGGTGATCCCCTTCGCCTTCAGCTCGCGCGCCTTCGCCCCGGCGGCGAGGGTGGCGGAGGGCTTCACGGAATCGGCCAGACGGGAAACGCGGATCATCGGACGCTCGACGGTGGAAGTTCGGGCCTACCCGCCTAACATCGTATCCATTCGCCGCACGAACGGAAGCCCATGCACGTCGCGCATTTCGTCCAGCGTTACCCGCCGGCGCTCGGCGGCAGCGAGGCGTACTTCGCCCGCCTGACGGAGTCCCTGCGCGCGGCCGGCGACACCGTCACGGTCTTCACGTCGACCGCCGTCGAATTGGGCGAAATGTGGTCTCGTTTTCCCTCCCCCTCGGTCGGGGAGGGCCGGGGTGGGGGGGACGGCTCGACCGGTGCGCCACGCCCCCCCACCCTCACCCTCCCCCTCCAGGGGGGAGGGGACAAAACCGAAGAACTACGCCGCTATCGTCCCTGGACATTTTCCGGTCGGCGATACGTCCTGAAAGCCCTGTCGATGATTCCCGTGCGGCGTCTGCAAGCCCTCACGCTGCCATGCAACCCGATCTGCCCCGGGATGTGGCGCGACGCCGGCGCGTTCGATGGACCTCTCGACGCCGTGCACGCGACCGCGTTCCCCTACACCTTCCCGATCGCCTGCGCCCGACGACTCGCGCGACGACGCGGCGTCCCGTTCTTCCTCACGCCCTTCCTGCACCTCGGCGATCCGAACGATCCGACTGACCGCACGCGTCGGCAGTACACGGCTCCGGTGCTGCGATGGCTCCTTCGCGAGGCCGACGGCGTCTTCGTGCAAACGGATGGCGAGCGCCGCGCCGTGATCGAGCTCGGCGTGCCGGAATCGCGCGTGGTCTTGCAAGGCCTCGGCGTGGAGCCGGCGGAGTGCATTGGCGGCGATCGTTCGAGGGCGCGCCGCGCCTGGGGCGTTCGCGACGACGAATTCGTCGTCGGCCACCTCGCCAACCTCAGCGTCGAGAAGGGGACCGTCGATCTGCTAAACGCGGCCGGCGATGGCCGCATCGTGCTGGCCGGGCCGTCGATGCCGAACTTCGAGCGGTTCTGGACGAGTTACCCGAAGAAGGACCGAGTCGTTCGCCTCGGCGTGCTCACGGAAGCCGAGAAACGGGACTTCTACGCCGGGATCGACGCGTTTTGTCTACCGTCGCGGTCCGATTCGTTCGGCCTCGTGCTGCTCGAAGCGTGGGCGAACGGGAAGCCGGTGGTGGTCTACCGCGCCGGCGGTCCGGCGGAACTCGTGCGCGACGGTGTCGACGGATTCGTGACGTCCTGCGATCCGAAAGCACTCGCGACGGGCTTGCGAGCGCTCTCCGACGCGCCGCGCCGCGAAGCGATGGGCCGCGCCGGCCGCGAACGGACGGCCATCGAGTTCCGCTGGGACAACAAACTGGAGATCGTCCGCGACGCGATCGGGAAACTCGAACGATGTTGAGGCGACTTGCGGACCCCCCGATCCAAAAATGCGGCTTGCGAAGGTTTCGGGGCCGGACAAGATCGCTATCCTGTCCTGACCGTGCGGCCTGAAGTACGAACCAACGACCGGGATTGAACCAATGCCGATCGCCGAAAAAGATATTGTCTGGTTGCAAGAGCCGAAGCTCGGGCTCCTCGGGCAGCTCTACCTGCCCGCCATCGCGGACGGGCTGCGCACCACCGTCGGCCACATGTTCAAGCCGACGCTCACGGAGCAGTACCCGGAACAGGAGCCGAAGCTGCCCGGCAACTACCGCGGCGTCCACCGGCTCAACCGCGACCACGAAGGCCGCACGAAGTGCGTCGCCTGCTACATGTGCGCCACGGCGTGCCCGGCCCACTGCATCGACATCGTCGCCGCGCCGGCGCCGGCGGCATGGAAGGACCGCGAAAAATATCCCGAGACGTTCGTCATCGACGAGCTCCGCTGCATCTACTGCGGCATGTGCGAGGAAGCCTGCCCCGTGGACGCGATCGAACTGACGACGCTCTACGATCTCACGGGCCTGAGCCGCGAGCAGATGATCTTCGACAAGGAGAAGCTGTTGAGCGTCTTCGACGTGACGACGAAGGCCGGGACCGACCCGGTGCGGACGCGGGCCGGGGCGCTCGGGCCGGCGTCGGAGCCGCCGGCGGGCGCGTGAGACAACGGGCGACCGGAGTCGTATAACTCCCCCGCGACGCTTGTGAATCTTTACACGAGCCAGACATGAACCTCTTCGCCGCCACGACATCCGGGAACGCCGTCGGCCAGTTGGCCGCCGCGGCGGTGCTCGGCGCGTTGGCGATCTTCTCGCTCCTGCCGAAACCCAGGGGGCGCTCGATCGCTTTCGGCATGTTCGCGGGGATCGCGTCCGCCGTCGTGCTCGTCTCCTGGACGCTGCGACAGTTCGGCGATCCGGCCAAGGGAACGGTCGAGCAGATCCTGTTCTGGCTCTTCTCCGGCGGAGCGATCGTCTTCGCCACCGTCTTCGTCACGCAGCGGAACCCGGCGCGCGGCGCCATCGCCTTCGCGTTCGTGATCGTCTCGGTCTGCGGCCTGTTCCTGCTGCTCGCGGCGCCGTTCCTGATGGCCGCGACCATCGTGATCTACGCCGGGGCGATCATCGTCACGTTCCTGTTCGTGCTGATGCTGTCGCAGTCGAAAGGCTCCTCCGACGAGAACGACCGGTCGCGCGAGCCGATGCTCGGCAGCCTCGCGGGGTTCGCGTTCCTCGGCCTGGTGCTGTTCGCGCTCTACCTCGGCAGCCCGACGGCGGCGGCGGACGCGGGCAAGCCGGCGCTGCCGTTGCCCGCGCGGCCGCTGACCGCGGAGGACCGCGCGGCGCTTTTGGACCTCGCCGAGAAGCTGCGCGACGCCGCGACGGCGACGACGAAGGACGACCTCCACGAGAGGACCCGCGGCCTGCGGGACGCCTACGCGGACCGGCTCGGCTTCCCGCTCGCCACCGCCGAAGACAAGACCTTCGGCGCCGAGCGCTCGATCCCGGAACGGCTCGCGATCCTCGTCGACCCGAATGCCGCGTCGATCCGCAAGCAGGCGGAGGAACTGCGGGCGACGGCGCGAGGCGCGTTCGACGCGGTCGAGAATCTGTCGGTGAAGCCGGCGGCGACGGACGCGGAACTGGCGGCGGCGGCGAAGGAGCTTTCGGCCCTTCGCGAGGCGACGGTGCTGTTGGCGGCGCGCGGCGAGCTGCCGGCGCGGAACGTCGCGAGCCTCGGTTATTCGCTCTACACCGATTATCTCCTCGCGGTCGAGTTGGCGGGGACGATCCTGCTGGTGGCCACGATCGGCGCGGTGGCCATCGCGAGCCGGAAGGGGGCCGCGGCGTGATCTCCGTCTGGCACTATCTGGCGGTCGCGGCCGTCCTGTTCGCGCTCGGCCTCGTGGGGTTCCTCACGCGGCGGAACCTCATCACGATGTTCCTGTCCGCCGAGCTAATGCTGCAGGGCGTGGTGATCAACCTGCTGGCGTTCTCGCGGTTCCACGCGAACCTGTCGGGCCAGTCGTTCGCGCTGTTCGTGGTGACGGTGGCGGCGTGCGAGGCCGGGCTGGCGATGGCGCTGTTCATCGCGCTCTACCGGCGGACGAAATCGCTGGACGCGACGGCGTGGCAGGCGCTGCGCGAGACCGGCGTGCCCGCGACGACCGACCCGGAACGGCTTCCGACGGCGGAGCCGGAACTGGCCGGGGATCCCGTATTGCCGGTGGCCGGCAAGAAACCCCAGGAGGCGGCCGGTGTCTAGCGCGGTCCTCGCGATCCTGATTCTCGCGCTGCTCCTCGGCGCGACGCTGCTGACGCCGCTGCTCGCGCGCGTCGGGTTGCGGCGGTTCGCGCACCTGCCGGCGATCCTCGCGTTCGGCGCCTCGGCCGCGATCGCCCTGAACATCCTCGCCGACGTGTACTCGAACGGCCCCCCCGGCCCGACGCCCGGCCTCTCGCTCGACCTCGCCGGAAGCTATCCGTTCATCGACCTGAACGTGAAGGATCAGCCGACGACCTGGTTCCAAGCCGGGCGGTTGAAGGTGACCTTCAGCCTGATGATCGACCCGCTCGCGGCGATCCTGCTGGCGACCGTGACGTTCGTGGCGACGTGGATCGCGCTCTTCTCCGCCGGGTACATGCACGGGGAGGAGGGCTACGCGCGCTACTTCACGATCATGAGCCTGTTCGTGTTCTGCATGTGCCTGCTGGTGCTGGCGAACAATTTCTTCCTGCTGCTGGCCGGGTGGGAAGGCGTCGGCCTCTGCAGCTACCTGCTCGTGGGCTACTACTACGCGAAGCCGTCGGCCGCGGCGGCGGCGCGGAAGGCGTTCCTCGTCACGCGACTCGGCGACGTCGGCTTCGTGCTCGGCATCTTCCTCCTCTGGAGCGCCGGCGGCTACCACACCGACCTCTCGGCGATCTTCGAGCACCTCGCCAAAAACCCCGCGAGCCACGGAACGATGACGACGGCGTGCCTGCTGTTGTTCTGCGGCGCGGTCGGGAAGTCGGCTCAGTTGCCGCTGTACGTCTGGCTGCCGGACGCGATGGAAGGCCCGACGCCGGTGTCGGCGCTCATCCACGCGGCGACGATGGTGACGGCCGGCGTGTACCTGCTCGCCCGCTGCGCCCCGATCTTCGTGCAGGCGCCGTACGTGCAGGCCTACGTCTGCGTCACGGGCGGCCTGACGGCGCTCCTGGCGGCCTTCATCGCGCTGACGCAGACCGACCTCAAGCGCGTGCTCGCGTACTCGACCGTCAGCCAGCTCGGCTTCATGTTCATGGCGCTCGGCACGGCCGGCGCCGTCTCGCCGAGCATCGCGGTCGCGGCCGCCATCTTCCACCTGTTCACGCACGCGTTCTTCAAGGCCCTGCTGTTCCTCGGCAGCGGCTCGGTCATGCACGCGATGGGCGGCGTCATCGACATGCGCCGGTTCGCCGGCCTGCGCAAGCTCCTGCCCGTGACGCACGCGACGTTCCTCGTCGGCTGCGCCGCCCTCGCGGGGCTGCCGCTGCTCTCCGGCTTCTGGAGCAAGGACCAAATCCTCGACTCGCTGCACCACGCCGGCGAACACGCCCGACATTACAACGTCCTCTACGTCTTCGTGTTCGGCGTCGCGCTGCTCACCGCGGCGATGACCGCGTTCTACACCTTCCGCGCCTACTTCCTGACGTTCTGGGGCGGGGAGCGCGTGCCGGAGGAAGCCGGGCACCACGCGCACGAATCGCCACGCGGGATGCTGGTGCCGCTGGTGGTACTCGCCGTCGGGGCGCTCTTCGCCGGGTTGATCGTCGAACCGCTGACCAAACACGGTTTCAGCAAGTTCCTGGCGACGACGCCGGCCATCCAGCAGGCGAACAAAGTCTACGAGAAGGAGCACAACCACCGGGCTCAGTCATCGCCGCACTTCAACTGGAGCGTGGCGGGATTGGGCACTGCGGCGGCGTTCGCGGGCCTCGCCGGGGCGTACGTGCTCTTCCGCAAGGGGGAGCTGGCGAACCTGCCGGCGGGGATGAAGCCGGTGCACGCGCTGTCCTTGAACAAGGGGTACGTCGACGAGATTTATCACGGCCTCGTGGTCAAGCCGGCCGAAGTGGCCGCGACCGGATCGCGCCAGTTCGACGGCCTGCTGGACTCGCTGGCGCGGCTCGCGACGTACGTACCGCGCCTGCTCGCCGCCCTGCTGCGGCCGCTCCAGAACGGCCTCGTGCAGTTCTACGCCCTCGGCATGGTGCTGGGGCTGACGGTCTTCGCCCTGTTCGTCGTGTTCAAAGTGTCCCGCTGATCCCGCACCCGGCGCCGCCATGACGATGAACTTCCTCCTCGGATCGCTCCTCCTCGCGGTGCTGTTCGCGCCGCTGGCGGCCGCCGCGATCGTCCTGCTGGCGGGGCGCGCGGGGCCGGCCGCCGCCCGCCGCGTCGCCGTGCTCGCCTCCGCCGGGCACGTGATGCTCACCGTGGCGCTCTTCGTGCTCTACGCCGGCTTCGTACAGCACGAAACGCTGCTGACGTTCCAATTCCAACCGAAGATCGTCCCCGGCGACCCCGGCACGGCGTCCAACACCGACAGTTTCACCTACGGCACCAACTGGATCCTCATGTCGCTCGCCCCCGACGGCGTGTCGGCGCCCGCGGTGCAATTCTTCGTCGGTCTGGACGGGTTGAACGTCCTGCTGCTCGGGCTATCGAGCGTCATGTTCTTCTTCGCGACGCTCGTGGGCTGGGGCACGATCCACGAGCGCCCGGCGGCGTTCTACGCGTGGCTCTTCGCCCTGCAGGCGGCCGTCGGCGGCGCCTTCGCCTCCTTCGACATCGTGCTCTTCTACATCTTCTTCGAGCTGACACTCGTGCCGTCGTTCTTCCTGATCGGCCAGTGGGGCACCGGCGGCGCCCGCCGCGACGCGGCGCGGAAGTTCGTCCTCTACACCCTCTTCGGCAGCCTGTTCACCCTCGTCGGCATCGTCGGCGTCGTCCTCACGAATCCGATCCCGCTCCACCCGACCACGAACAAGCCGTTCTACTTCGAACCGACCGCCCGGGGCATGGCCGCCTCCGACCGCGAGACCTCCGAGAACGCGTACCTCAACGGCAAACCGGGTGCGATCACGTTCTCGATCCCGATCCTGATGAAAAACGTCAGCATGTGGGACTCGATGGCGCACCACGCGGTGCGGCACGCGGAGGAACGCCTGTCGCTGGCGACGCCCGGCCAGCGCGCCGCGGCCGAGAAGGAACTCGCCGATGCGAAGGAAACGCAGCGGAGTCGCCGCTCCGTGCAGTTCTGGATCTTCCTCGCGCTGATGGCCGGCTTCGCCGTCAAGATCCCCATTGTGCCGTTCCACACCTGGCTGCCCGCCGCCTACGGCGAGGCGCCGCTTGCCGTCACCATGATCTTCTCCGCGATCCTCGCCAAGCTCGGCACCTTCGGCATCGTCCGCATCGTGATCCCGCTTGCCCCCGAGATGTGCATCCTCTACGGGCTGCCATGGTTCGGCACCCTCGGCGCCGTCGGCATCGTCTACGCCGCCCTCTGCGCCTACGCCCAACGGGACCTCAAGCTCCTCGCCGCCTACAGCAGCGTCTCGCACCTCGGCTTCCTCACGATCGGCCTGTTCGCCCTGAACCGCGAGGGAATCTCGGGCGCGGTGCTGCATATGGTGAACCACGGCCTGACCGCCGGCGCGCTCTTCGCCCTCCTCGCCTTCCTGACGCGCCGCTACCGCACGCTCGACGCCAACCAGTACGGCGGCCTCTGGGCGAAGTACCCGCGCTACGCCTTCTATTCCATCGTGATCGCCCTCGCCAGCGTCGGCCTGCCCGGCCTGTGCAACTTCGTCAGCGAAATGCTCATGCTCGCCGGCCTCTTCGATCCGCGCAACGTCACGATCGCCGGTTACGGCCTCGCCGTCGTCGCCGCCGTCGGCGTGCTGCTCTCGTCCTGGTACACCTTCACCATGCTGCGGAAAGTGTTCTTCGGACCGGTCCACGAGCCGCCCGCCGCCACCGAGGGGGTGCCGCCCGTCGGCGACGTGCACCCGCGCGAGATCATCCCGATCGCCGCGCTCGCGGCCTTGTGCGTCGGCATCGGACTGTTCCCGCAGCCGCTGCTCGACGTGATTACGCCCGAAGCGCGACGGCTCGCCGGCATCGTCGACCGCGCCCGCGTCCGCCTCGATCCGAACGCCCAGCCCGTATTCGAAACGAATCCCGAACCCGTGCGGCCGACGAACGCGCCGAATCCGCCGCGCGGCCCCGCCGGCCCCCAACGCGCGACCGCCACCACCGCCCCCCCGAAGTAGCGAGACCGAAGAGTGAACCCGCTGACCGACCCCGCGCGGACCCACGCCTTGACCGGGCTTTTCGAGCTGGTCCTGCCCGAGATCGCGCTCGTGGGCACCGCGTGCGCGCTCTTCCTCGCCGGGCTGTTCGCGTCGAACCGCTTCTTGCACGCGGCGATCGCGCTCGGCGGGCTGGCCGCCGCCGCCGCGCTCGCGTTCCTCGAAGATACCGCCGGCCCCCCCGTGCTGGCGCCCGCCACGTACGCCCCGATCCTCGCCGGCCCGGCCGCCGCCTTCGCCCGCTGGCTCACGCTCGCCGTCGGATTCCTCCTCGTCCCCCTCGCCCTCCGCGAGACGCGCGGCATCGCCGCCGACTACTTCGCCTGCCTCCTCGTCGCCCTCGCCGGCACCGCGCTCGTCGCCCGCGCCAACGACCTCGTCTTCCTCTACCTCGCCCTCGAGATGCTCAGCATCCCGACCTACGTGCTGCTCTACCTCCCCGCGCGCGGCAAGGCGGGGCAGGAAGCCGCCGTCAAATACTTCCTCCTCAGCGTGTTGTCCTCGGCCGTCACGCTCTTCGGCTTCAGCTACCTCTACGGCCTCGCCGGCAGCACGAACCTGACGGCGATCGGTTCGGCGTTCGCCACGGCGAACGGCCAGGCGATCTCGCCGCTCGGCGTCTTCGCCGCCGTGCTCGCCATCGCCGGCCTCGCCTTCCGCATCACCGCCGTTCCGTTCCACTACTACGCCCCGGACGTCTACCAGGGCGCCCCGACCTCCGTCGCGGCGCAGCTCGCCGTCCTCCCGAAGATCGCCGGCTTCTTCGCCCTCGCGAACCTCTTCGGCTTGAACCAGCGCCCCTTAGCCGACCTGCCGTTCCCGATCGCCACGCAGGTGCCGCTGATGTTCTGGGTGCTCGCCGCGGCGACGATGACCCTCGGCAACGCCATGGCGCTGATCCAGGACAACCTCAAGCGCGTCCTCGCCTACTCCGGCGTCGCGCACGCCGGCTACATGCTCCTCGGCCTCGTCACCGCCACCGCCTTCGCCGGCGACGACCGGCCCCGCTACGCGAACGGCTTCGACGCCATCCTCTTCTACCTCGTCGCCTACGCGCTCATGACGCTCGCGATCTTCGCCGTGCTCGTCCACCGCTCCGACGACGAGGGCGCCGCCGAATCGGTGGACGACCTCGCCGGCCTGCACCGCACGCACCCCGTCGCCGCCGCCGTCCTGCTCGTCGGCCTGCTCGGCATGGTCGGCATGCCGCTCACCGCCGGCTTCTCCGGCAAGCTCGCGCTCTTCCTCGGCCTCTTCGACGCCCCGACCACCAACGGCATGGGCACCGCCTACCGGTCCCTCGTCGTCCTCGCCGCCGTCAACGCCGCCATCGGCGCCGTCGTTTATCTCCGCATCCTCGGCGCCGTCTTCCTCCGCAGCCCGTTGCGGCCGGAGGCGCCGTCGCGCGGCGGATCGGCCCTGTTCTCCGCGGTCGTCTGCGCCGTCGCCACGCTCGCGATCGGCCTGTACCCGCAAATGATCTGGGACCGCGCCCGCCACGCGGCGCCGCACGTCCCGCCGGTCGCGAAGGCGCCCGCGGCTCGCTGACGCGCGATCCGCGGGATTCGCCATTTCGTCCGTCGCCGGTTTCGCGTAGACTTGAACCGTGGCCACCGCCAGCACGTCTTCGGTCGGGGAATCGCCGTGACGATCGTCGTCGAATGTCCGCATTGCGAAAACCGGTTCAACCTCCAGCCCGACCTCGCCGGGAAATCGATGCGGTGCCCGAACGGGGACTGCCGCGAGATCTTCACGGTCCGCGCCGTCGCGCCGCCGGCCGTCGAGGAACCGCTGGTGCCGATCCTCGAAGGGGAATCGGCGCCGGCGATGACGACGGGGATGCTCGAGCCGATCCTGGCGGACGATCCCAAACCGTTGCCCGAGTCGCGCATCCAGGACGAGCCGCTGGTGCCGATCCTGGAAGGGGAATCGGCCGGCCCCGCGCCGGACCCGGTCGAACGGCCGCGCCGAACGCCGAAGGAACCGAAGGCGCCGAAAGGGCTTCAGCCCACCCTGATCGACCTCGCACCGGAACCGGAAGTCGTCGCCGAGGTCGTCGCGGAGGTGGTCGATTCCCCGCGGGAGGCGAACTGGCGCCGGCACGCCCCGCCGCCCGTGCCGATCGAGGCGGAGCCCGTGCGCATGAACCCCGGCCGCGACGAAACCGACAGCGAAGAGGACTTCGGCATCAAGCCCCGCCGCGGCTACGGCGCGTGGATGTGGGCGCTCCTCGTCCTGATCCTCGCCGTCTTCGGCACCATCGTCTACGCCGTCGTCCAGCAGTACCTCAACGAGATCAACAAGGAGAAGATGCTCGTCGAGAAGGCCGACAAGGAATTCAAGAACCAGGGCTACGTCGAAGCGAAGAAACTCTACGACCAACTCCAGGCCGAATTCCCCGCCAGCGAGGAGATGGCGAAGTACGTCTTCTTCGGCAAGCTCAGCGACGTCCACACCACCGTGTCGACGGTCATCATCCGCGAGAACCCCGGCGAGGGGCGGAAGAAGTTCGAGGAGTTCCTGAAGGAGTACGGCGATTCGCCGCTGGCGAAACCGACCGACACCGGCTACGGGTACGACGTCTTCGAGGCCGGCCGCAAGGTCGTGGACGCCTACGCCGACAACGCCGACTGGAACCACAAGAACTTCCTGCCCAAGCGCGCCAAGCGGGAACTGCTCGACGCCGCCGAGGAGTCGGTGGACAAGGGCCGGCGGCTGATCCCGCTCGTCGAGAAGTACCGCATCAAAGACGTGAAGCCGCTGGACGACCAGCGCAAGCGCTTCGAGGACCTGACGGCGATCTTTCTGCGCGAGCGCGAGCGGCTCGCCGTCATCGACCCCTTCCGGGACCTGTCCAAGGAGCCGACCGACCAGCGCATCGCCGAGTTCGTCGCGAACCTGAAGCAGCACCGCTTCGAGACCGACGCCGAAGCGCTGCAACTGATCGTCGAGGCGAAGGCGGAGCTGCGGCGGCTGATCCGCGGCATCGTCGACTTCCGCCCGCCGCAGGAGGTGCCGGCGGACACGGCCGGCGGGCTGCTCTTCACGGCGGCGCCGATCGGCCAATCGACGTTGCCGGTGATCGTGCCGCCGGATGCGGTGCCGGAGGTGTTCTTCGCGACGGCGCGGGGCATCCTGTACGCGTTCGACCCGCCGAGCGGGAACCTGCTCTGGGCGTCGCGCGTGGGGCGATCGATCGCGGACGTGCCGGCGCGGGTGCCGGAGCGGCCGGGCGTTCCCGAGTTGGTGCTGGTGCCGGTCGAACGGAACGGCTTCGGGCTGTCGGCGCGCGCGGCGCGCACCGGCGAACCGAAATGGTACCAGCCTCTGGAGGCCGCCATCGCGGGCCGGCCGATCGTCGTGAACAACCGCGTCTACCTGCCGCTGCGGGACGATCTCGGCACGGTCGTGGAGATCGACGCCGGCACCGGCAACCGGCTCAGCCGCATCCAACTCCGTCAGCGCATCGGGCCGGGCGGCGTGCGCCAGCCCGGCTCCGGCACCATCTTCGTCGCCGCCGAGGCGCGCCGCGTCTTCGCCATCCAGACCGAACCCTACGATTCCGAGGGGAACCGCCAGCCGGTCCGCTGCGTGCAGGTGCTTTCGACCGAACACCCCGACCTCTCGCTGAAGGTGCCGCCCGTCGTCACCGGCCCGGCCGGGGAGGCGAAGGCGAACCGCTACCTGATCCTGGCGCAGACCGACGGCACGCAGACGACGCGCCTGCGCGGCTACCCCATCACGCCGGCCGAGCCGTTCGATCCCGCCGTCGGGCCGCCGGAGATCGCGCCGCCGCTCGCCGGCTCCGTCACCATGACCGGCCACGTCGTCTTCCCGCCGTACACCGATGGCGAGCGCGTCGCCGTCGTCACCGATTCGGGCGCCTTCGGCCTCTTCGGCACGAACCAGCCCGGCAACCTGGACGCGAACATCTACGCGATTCCGTCCGTGCCGCTGCCGACCGACGCCAAGGCGCCGATGGCCGGGCAGGTGATCTCCGCCGAGGAGGACGCGTACTGGGCGCTGTCGCGCTCGAAGCTGCACCGGCTGCGGCTGGGCGTCTCCCCGCAGCTCGGCATGATGGTGAACGCCGCGGGCCTGCCGCTGGCGGCGGGAATCCCGGTGCAGGCGCCGCAGTTGAACCTCGCGCGCGAGATGGCGTTCGTCGTCGTGCGCTCGGAGGACTCCGACGGCGTGCGCGCCGTGGCGTTCGACACGCGCGACGGCCGGCCGCGCTGGCAGCGCAAGCTCGGCCTGGCGCCGCCCGCCCGCCCGCTCGCGCTCGGCGCCGCCAATCTCCTCGCCGACGAGGACGCCGGCGTCTACGCCGTGCCGGGCGCCGCGCTCGATTCGTTCTCCCGCTCCACCGCCACCGTCCAGCCCGGCTGGGTGCTCGCGCCGCCGACCGCCGAACCGGTGGCGCCCGCGAAGGTCTGCGCCACCGAGGACGGCCGAACCGTCTGGGTGCTCGTCGCCGAACGCGGCGAGAAGGACTCCCTGCGCCTCCGCGTCCGCCGCGTCGTCGACGGGAAGGCCGAAAGCGACGAACTCGTCCAACTCGCCGACAAACTCGCCGGCGCGCCCGCGCCCGCCGGCAAGGGCGTCGCCTTCCCCTGCGCCGACGGCTTCCTCTACCGCTTCGAACCCGGCGCGACCAAACTCTTGCAGGGGCCGATGTGGCGCGGCGACGGCGTGCCCGCCTCCGAACCGTGCCACGTGTCCAGTTTCAACAACGAGGAATTCCTCGCCACCGACGGCGGCGGCCGCGTCACCCGCTGGAAATGGGCCGCCGCCACCGATTGGACGGCGGTCGCCGGGCCGTGGATCCTGCGCGAGAAGATCCCGTTCGCGCCGCTGCTCGTCGCGATCGGGCCGAGCGAACGCCGCCTGTTCGTCGCCGATCCGGCCGGCAACGTCTGGATGTACGACGGCGACGCCGTCGGCGAACCGCTGCGCCGCTGGCGCACCGACAAGGACGACCTCGAGAATTCCATCCCCGCCGGCAAGCCGACCACCGGCTTCGTCGTCGGGAAGGGGCCGATCGGCCTCGTCGTGGCCTACACCGTCGAGAACCGCCACCTCGTCGCGCTCGCGCCGGGCTCCGAGAAACCGATCTGGATCGTCCGCCGCCTCGGCGCCGCCGACACCCTCGGCGTCGTCGCGCACGGCTCCGCGTTCTTCGTCACCGACATCGCCGGCGGCATCGTGGCCTACGACCAGTCCTCCAGCGAGAAACTCGGCTCGATCCGTTCCGAGAACGCCGACCTGCTGCCGCGCCAGCCCGCGACCCCCGTCGGCAACGGGAAGACGCTGATGGTGCCGATGCTCGACGGCTCGGTGATCCTGCTGCCGAACCCGGCGGGGTGATCGTTCAATCCGCCGCGCCGACGCGGGCTTCGACGATCGAGAAGAGATACGCTTCCGGGTCGGTCCGATTCAGCTTGAGGATGCCCGTCACCTTCACCGGCGTCTTGACGGCGTCGGTCATTTTCCCCGCGGCCAACTCGACCGCCACCATGCCGGTCGGTTCCGGCAGTTCGCAGAACCAGCAGCCGATCGGGAACTCCGTGAAGAGGAACGCGGTCAACTCCCTGTCGGCGGTCGTGGGGCGGATGTGGCCGACGATCGACACCGGCTTGCCGTCGAGCGCATCGACGAACTTGAGGTGCTTGGGCTTGAACGCCTTGCCGAGGGTCGTCTCGGCGAGGGCGGGCCAGGGGAGTTCCGTGGCGCCGTTGTGGTTGATCGCCGGCAGCCGGGATTCGTCGAAGACGCGCGCGAGCGGACGAGTCGATTTGAAAGCGAGCGTGCCGCGATCGGCGGTGTCGTGGCCGCGGCGATCCAGTTCGTCGACGGCGGCGCGCCATTCGATGCGCTTCTTCCGCAGCGCTTCGGACTTCATGCCGAACTCGACGACGCAACCGTCGAGCATGGCGGCGGCGGTGCGGACGTCGCCGGCGGCGTGGGCGATCTCGGCGAGTTGCCAGAGGAGGCGCCCGTCGGCGGGATGCCAGATCGCGAGTCGCTGGACGATCGCGGCGTCCGGGGCCTTCTCGAAGAGCGCGTCCGGGGCGTCGGCGGGGGCTTTGCCCTCCTTGCGGCGGAGGCGGACGAGCTTCAGGTGGGCGGCCTCGGCGGAGCGGAGGTCCGCGGGGGCGAGTTCGAGCGCGTCGGCGAGGGCGAATTCGGCCTGTTCGAGATCGCCGGCGAGCTGCCAGGCGGTGCCGAGGTTCGCGGCGAGGCGGAAGTGGCGGGGGTGTTCGCGCGCCGCCGGCCGAAGGAGTTCAATGGCCTTGTCGGGCTTGCCGACCCTCACGAGGATCGCGCCCAGGTCGGCGGTCTCGTCGGCGGTCAGCGTCCGCGTGCGCGCGGCGCCCTCCAGTTTGTTCAGCGCCTCGGCGTAGGTCTCGGCGACGATCGACGCGGCCTTCGGGGCGGCCAGCAGCCGCAGCGCGCGGTGGTCGGCGAGGAACCCGCGCCACTTCGCCGGCAGGGCGTTCACCGTCTCGCCGGAATAGTGCAGCCCGGCAGACGCCGGTTTGGTCGATAACAGAATGGAAAAAAACGCGATGTAGAATTTCATTTTCACTCCACAGTCCGCATTCCGAATTCCGCATTCCGAATTTCTTCCAAGATCCACATCGTCCCATCGCCATCGAGCCACCATTCGCGGTCGTCGGGCGCGCGGACGGCGAGTTGGCGGTCGTCGTCCACGCCGATCCGTTCGCCGGGTTCGAGCGCGAGTCCGGTCTCGCGCAGGTAGCCGAGGACGGCGCCGAAGAGTTGGAAGACGCGTTCGCCGTCGGCGTGGCCGTCGGCGTGATAGGCAAGGTTCGGCAGGCCGAGGCGGGGGCACGCGAAGGTGCGAATCCAGACGCCGGGGACGCCGGTGAGTTCCATCTTCGCGAAGCCGCCGTAGAGGAACGGCGTGGGCAGCGCGCGGAGCGTGGCGAGCATGTCCTCGCCATCGTCGTCGGCGGTGAGGGCGAAGCTGGCGATGGCGGCGCGGGCCTCCTCGTTGAGCGTGACGATGGCGCCGAAGTGCGCGAGTACTCCGGCGACGCAGCCGAGCGCGACGCGTTGCTCGAGCGGATCAGCCGCGCGGCCGGCGTAGTAGAGCAGGACGTGCGCGCGGTGCGCGCGGGCGCGGGCCTTGAACTCCGGCGGCAGGAGCGCGGGCTTCAGGCACGCCTCGACGGCGTTCGTCGGCATCGGCGCGTCGCACGCCACGAGCCGGATCGTGTGACCGCCCCATTCCGCGAGGCCGAGGATCGTCGGGGGCGGCCCATCGGGCGCGAGGCCGATCGACTCGATCGGGAACGCGGCTGCCGGAACGAACTCGACGGTCGCGGCGGCCAGCTCCGGGTGGTACTCGCGCAGGGCCGCGCGCAGGCCCTCGGCGGACAGCTCCGATAAATCTTCGAGAAGAATTTGAAACGACGCCGGTCGGTCGGGCAGCGGCGTGGAGAATCGGTCGAGGAACTCCATCCCGACATGTTACGTCATTTCGCGGGCGACTTGGGCCGGCGGTTGAATTCGGCGGGGTCGAACGGATCGGCCGGATTCGCCTTCGGCGCCGGCAATGTCATCGCGGGGGCCGGCGCGGGAGCCACGGGCATCGGTGCCGGTGCGACGGTCGGCCGGCCCAGCGTGCCGACGACCGCGCCGGGCAGCGTCATTGGAGGCTCCGCCAGTTCGCGCTTCGCTTCGGGCTTCGGCGCCGTCGCGAAGCCTTTCGTCGCGTCCGCCTTCGGCAGCGACTCGATCACCCAGGCTTCGAGATGGCGGAAGGCGATGGCGTCGCGATTCGGGAACGCCGGCCGCTTCTGCCCGCCGTGCGCGGCGAGGGCGTACGTCAGGAGTGGACTGTTCGCCGGCGAATCGGCGCGGAGTTGGGACGCCACCACCTTCAGGTTCGCGGCCGCCGTCTCCGGGTTCGCGAACCCCTCGGCGACGCGGCCGAGCTTGAACTCTCCCGTGTAGTCCTTCGCGGCGTGGCACCCCGCGCACTGGTTCGCGAGGATCGGCTGGATGCGCGCGGCGAACGCGACGGCCGAACCGCTCGCAAGTTCGATCGGCGCCCGCGCGGGCGTTGGAGCTTTCGATTCGGTCGGCTTGGTCGCGGCTTTCTTCTCGAGCTTCGCGACCCAATCGCGCACGGCGGTGTCGTTCGGGGCGAGCGCCGCAAGCTCGCGGGCGTGCAGGAGGGCCTTGTCCGGCAGGCCGGCCTTGTCGCACCAGGCCGCGAGCCGCAGGGCGCCGTCGGCGGTCTTCGCATCGACGTTCTTCGCGACGAAGTCGTAGGCGGCCTCGCGGGATTCGCCGACGAAGGACACCTGCGCGGCCGTGACCACGCGGGCGGCGCCCGTCGCCGGCGCGACGCGGACGATCTTGTCGGCCGTCTGGACGACGCCTTCGAGAAGGGTGCCGTCGTCCAACACGACGACCTGGTTTTTGGGCGGCGGATCGGCCGCGACGGCGGGGCCGGCGGTCAGGGCGAAGATCAGCCAGAAGGCGGCGCGGTTCATGGCCGGGGCGTATAGCCAGGCGGGGGCCGGCGGGCAATGCGAACCGTGTTCGGCTTGCCGCGCCCGGCGGGCGGGATATAAGCGCCGCATCGCTCGAATCCGGAGTCGCGCCATGAAGCGTTTGCCGTCGGTCCGGTTGAATCCCGAAGAGTTGGAAGCGCGCGAGACGCCGTCGGCGGCGTCGATCTTCGCCGTGGGCGGCGGAGCGGGCGGTCCGCCGCGCCTGCAGATCTTCAACGTGACGACCGGCGCGAAGGTCGCGGATTTCCTGGCGTACGAGAATTCGTTCACGGGCGGGGTAAACGCCGCGATCGGGGACGTGACCGGGGACAACGTGGCGGACGTGATCGTCGGCGCCGGCGTGGGCGGCGGGCCGCGCGTGCGCGTGTTCGACGGCCGGGCATTCGCGCCGGGCTTCGCGTTCCCGCGCGCCCCGGTGGACGGCGCCGGCGCCGCGCCCGACGCGATCGTCGTCGCCGACTTCTTCGCCTTCGAGTCGACGCAGCGCGGGGGCACGAACGTGGCGGCGGGCAACTTCGCCGGCGCGGGGAATTCGGAACTCGTGATCGGCGCCGGCCCCGGCGGCGGGCCGCGCATCCGCATCCTGAACGGCACCGCCGTCACCGCGCAGGGCCGCAACTTCACCAGCAACGCGGACGGCGATACGGTCGCGAACTTCTTCGCCTTCGAGTCGAGCTTCCGGAACGGCGTCTCGGTGGCGGCCAACCCGACGCCGCTGGGCGGACTGGAATTCTCGAACCTCGTCGTGGCGCCGGGCTTCGGCGGCGGGCCGCGCGTCCGCGTCCTGAGCGGCGCGCAGATCGCCCAGCGCGGCCTGCAATACACCAGCTTCGACCCGAACCAGGCGATCGCCGACTTCTTCGCGTTCGATCCCTCGCTGCGCAGCGGCCTCTCCGTCGCCACGGCGGACTTCAACCGCGACGGATTCGCCGACCTCGCCATCGGCACCGGCCGCGGCGTCGCCGGCGCGTACACCCTCTACAGCGGCGCCTCGATCCTCGCCGGCAACTTCACCGGCAACCGCGCCGGCGACATCCTCGATTCGGCCCAGTTCGACACCTACTTCAACGGCGTCAACGTCGGCGCGGCGATCGTCCCCAACGGCGTCAACGTCGGCTACCTCATCCTCGGCGTGGGGGGCGGCAACCAGAACCTGCTCGGCCAGGCGGACGTCTCCCAGTTCATCTTCGGCCCCGGCTTCCTCCAGCGGCAGCTCGTCTTCAGCATCGTCTTCGACATCAACTTCCGCGGCAATGTCATCGGCAGCCAGTGACTCGCCCCCGCGATCACGCCCGCGTGCCGAAGTAGGCGCTGACGATCACGAGCGTCACGCACTGGCAGTAGTGCAGGAACTCGTCCACCTTCCCGGCGCCGCCGGCCATCACGAAGAAGATCGCCAGCTCGCACGCCAGGAGCACCAGCCCGAGCACCGAGAACCAGGCGCGCATCGACTGGAACACGTGGTTCAACTGCCCTAGTAGGAAGCGGAGCACCAGGCCGAGGCCGAACCCGCCGACGAGCGAGCCGAGGAACGGGATCCACCACATGCGCACCTCGTCGGGGTCGGGCGTGAGGCGGTGCTGCACGATGGTGGGATCGCGCGTGACGAGGACGAAGGCGACGACGGCGATCGAGCCGCCGACGAAGATGAGGCGCATGAGCCAGGGGAGGAACGGGGATTCGTCCTTGTCGGAGAGCCGCGGCGAGGAGGCGAAGGCGAGGAGGACGAGGCCGAGGAGGAAGAAGTGGGCGAGCACCGCCTTCGCGGGGGTTTCGCTGGGCAGGAGCAGGAGGATCCAGAAGAACAGGCAAATGAGGATGGACATCAGGCCGCGGATGGAGCCGAGCGGCAGGCCGAACGGGTGCCGGACCTCGGAGGGTTTCAGGGGCGGGAGCGGCGTGGTCTGGACGTGCGCCATGGCAGGTCCTCCGGGGAGGCGTCGGGGCTTCGCTAGTACTACGAGGTTGTTCGCCGGCGGGGCGCGGAACTTTCCGGGATCGCGCCCTTGCCGTTGCGCGGCGCGGGTTTATGATAGCTGTCTGGTTTGAAGTCGATCCGTTTCGGAAGGTTTTTGCCCCCATGTCCACGCATATGGCCAACGCGCAGACGGCGCAGCCGCAGTGGCTCGTCATCGACGCCGCCGACCAGGTGGTCGGCCGCTTGGCGGTCGTGATCGCGAATCTGCTGCGCGGCAAGCACAAGCCGACGTTCACCCCGCACGCCGACACCGGCGACTTCGTGATCGTCGTGAACGCCGACAAGGTGAAGTTCACGGGCAAGAAGTGGGACACGAAGACGTACCAGACGTATTCGCACTACGCCGGCGGGCAGAAGATCATCCCGGCAAAGGAAATGCTCCGCAAGAAGCCGGAGGAGATCCTCCGCCTCGCGGTGAAGCGGATGGTGCCGCGCGGCCCGCTCGGCTACAAGCAGATCAAGAAGCTCAAGCTGTTCGCCGGCCCGACCCACGAGCACCAGGCGCAGCAACCGGTGGAATTCAAGCTCGACGCGATCTAATCCGAGGCACCATCGACCATGGCGAAAGAGACGAAAGAAGCCAAGACCTTCTACCTGGGCACCGGTCGGCGCAAGACCGCCGTCGCGCGCGTGCGCATCTCCGACGGCAAGGGCGGCATCCAGATCAACGGCCGCCCGCTGGACAGCTACTTCACGGAAGACAAGGACCGCGCCGCGGTGCGCGGCCCACTGACCGCCACCGAACTCGGCAACCGGCTGGACGTGACGGTGAAGGCGCAGGGCGGGGGCATCACCGGCCAAGCCGACGCCATCCGCCAGGGGATCGCCCGCGCGATCAAGGTGATGTTCGCGCCGCCCGCCGAGCGCAAGTCCGTCACGGTCGGGAACGTCACCGCCGTCCGCGCGTGGAAGAAGGAAGTCAAGGGCGAGTCGAACACTTCGAAGCCGCTGCCGCCGCCGCCGAAGCCCGCGCTGCCCGCGCCGATCATGGTCGGCGGCGTCAAGCAGGCGCTGCCGCCCAAGGGTACGAAGGTCGAGGCGCCGGCCGCGCCCGCCGCCCCGCCCGAAGACCCGGCCATCGGCATCGTCCGCAAGCTCCGCGAAGGCAAGTTCCTCACCCGCGACAGCCGCATGAAGGAACGCAAGAAGTACGGCCTCCGCGGCGCCCGTCGCGGCACCCAGTTCTCGAAGCGCTAAGCGCCTCGCATCGAACTCCGACAGGGCCGAGCTTCGCTCGGCCCTGTTCTTTTTCCCCCGGCGACGTATTCGAGCGGAAAATTCCCCTCCCCGCGTCGTCTCCCCTTCGACATGACCGTCCGGCCGCTTGCCGAGCTGATCGATCGACACGCGGCGGCGCTCGCGCTGTTCGCGCGGCAGTGGTGCGCCGCGCCGGAGGATGTCGTGCAGGAAGCGTTCTGCCGGTATGTCGGGCAAAATCCGCCGCCGTCCGATCCGGCCGCGTGGCTCTTTCGCGTCGTGCGCAATCTCGCGCTCGACGCCGGCAAGGCCGACCGCCGCCGCCGGAACCGCGAGGAGCGGCAGGCGCGCCTGGAATGGTTCGTCGAGCCGGAGATCGACGGCCTCGACGCCGAGGCCGCCGTCGCGGCGCTCGAAGCGCTCGCGCCGGAGCACCGGGAGACGATCGTCGCCCGGCTCTGGGGCGGGTTGAAATTCGAACAGATCGCCGAGGCCGCCGGCTGCTCCGTCAGCACCGTGCACCGGCGCTACGAGGCGGGGATCGCGGCCCTGCGGGAAAGGCTCGGTGCGGCATGTCCGAAGACGTGATCGCGAAATTGGAATCGTTCACGCCGGCGGCGCCGGACCGCGACGCGATCCTGTTCGCGGCCGGTCGCGCCTCGGCGGCGCCGTCGCGGGGCTGGAAGCGGCTCGCGGCGGCGCTGGCGGTCTCGCAGTGCGTCACGCTCGGCCTCTGGTTCGCGCCGAAGACCCCGCCGCCGCCGGCCGCCCCGCTGACCGCGGCCCCGGCGGACGATCCCGCGTTCGCCGAACCCGACCCCTACAGCCTGTTGGCGATGCGGCGGAACCCCGAACCCCCCAGCCTCGCGACCGATTCCCCCATGCCCGCGCGGCCGCCCCTGCTGGCGTTCGCCCGCGACTTCCAACCCTGACCGGAGTTCCGATGCGAGCCATTGTCGTCTTGCTCTTGAGCGGTTTCGCGCTCCAGGCCCAGCCCAAGAAGGAAGCGCTTTACGCGCCACCGAAGGACGAGACGCTTTACCGCAAAGTCGTCCGCGAGCCGAAGGACGGCCAACTCACCATTCCGACGACGCTGCACCCGGCCGGCGTGCAGCGGCCGCTCTCGCGCTACTACCTGACGCCGCAGTACCACGAGATGAAGCCCGGCAACCGCGTGCCGACCTTCATGCGCGCCTACATGGAGCAGGACAACTTCTACAGCCGCGAGCTGCGCGAGAAGCGCGACATCCTCGGCGACCTCGTCCTCGAAGACCTCGTCGCGCAGATCAAGGGCAACCGCGAACTGGGATCGGCGATGATGATCGGCGGCCTCGCGTACCGCTCGCTCGATCAGGATCAGCTCTTCCACACCCGCGGCCGACCGCTCGGCGACGTCGACGAAGGCGCCCGCCAACTCACCGCCGACTGGCAAATCTGGTTCAACCTCCGCGAAGACGGCATCGGCACGCTCCTCCCCGAAGTCCAGAAGATGCGCGAACACGCGACCCTCCTCAAGATCCGCATGCGCTACGAACTCGGCACCGGCGACTTCGAAAAAGCGATCTACACCGCCCGCACCTTCCACGGACTCGCGTCGTCCTTCGAATCGCATCCCACGCTCATCGGGCTGCTCGTCGGCATCGCCATCCAATCGATCGGCCTGGACGCCATCGAAGAGATGATCCAGCAGCCGAACTGTCCGAACCTCTATTGGTCGCTCACCGAAATCCCGCCGTACGTGCTGAACAGCCGCATGGCGCACGGCGGCGAACGCATCCTGTCCGAAGTCATGTTCAAGCCGTTCCTGGAGGCGACCGGACCGATGCCCGAAACCGAGATCTACCGGTACATGAAGCTGTACGACGTGGCCGGCGCGATGACGGAATTCATGAACACCACGGGCGTGAGCCGGTTGAAGTACAACCTCGACGCGCCGATCCGCTCGACCGACGCGAAGAAGGTCGCCGCCGCCCGCAAGCTGCTGGCGGACACCGGCATGAAGGCGGATCGCGTGAAGACGTTCGGCGACCTGCAAGCCATCGTCACGGCCGACATCCGCAAGTACGAATTGATGCTCGACGAAGTGCTCATCACCGGTTCCCTGCCGTTCCCGGACGCGCTGAAGACGGCGGAAGCCGCCGAGAAGCGGATGAAGGCCGACGGCGGCCCGATCGCGCAGTTCTTCATCCCGACGAACCGCAAGGTCGTGGCCGCGCTCGCGCGGATCCAGCAGCGCGTCGCCTACCTGCGCGTGCTGGAGGCGCTGCGGCTGTACGCCCACGAGAACGGCGGCCGGCTGCCCGCGAAGCTCGCCGAGTGCCCCGTGCCGATCCCCATCGACCCGACCACCCTCAAGCCGTTCGAGTACGCGCTCGGCGACGGCGTCGCCACGCTCCGCGGCGGCCTCGCCAGCGACATCCCCAACAACGCGATGGCGAACCGCGTCTACCAGATCCGCGTGAAGAAATAAGCTCGACACGCCGGGCGGGCCACGCTATCACGCCGCGATTCGCCACCGGAGGAATCGGCATGCGCATCGCGGCGATCTTCGTTCTCGCGGCCCTCGCCGGGTGCGACGACAACCGGTTCTTCCGCGGCGCGCGGAGCCTCGTGAACAAGCCGATCGCGGTGCCGGACGCGAAGGAGCCGTCGCTCGCCGCCGCGGCGCGCGTCGACCAGATCGGCCGGCAAATCCTCTCCGCCAACATCTTCTGCGGCCTGGACACCTCGTTCCAAACGATCGGCAATCGCGAGCCGCTCTTGTTCCACCGGGGTCAGGAGAGCGTGTTCATCTCCGATTCGCTGGTCGACCGCTGCAAGACGGACGAGGAGCTGGCGGCCGTCCTTTGCCACGAACTCGGCCGCATGATCGCGGAGAAGCGGAACGCCGCCCGCATGGGCTACGCCGAGCCGCTCATGGACGTGACGCACTCGAACAACGGCGAGATCGGCGGGATCACCGGCGATCAGTTCCGCCTTGCCGAGCTAGCCGCGATCGAGAAGCGCACGCCGAAGAAGGCGGTCGACCGCGTCCTGTCCGAAACGACCGACCCGCGCAAGATCGCGGTCGAGCTTTTCAAGACGACCGGCTTCGACGAGGCGAACTCCACGCGCGCCGAGCCATTGCTGCGCGGGCTGAACAAGAATCGCGGCGTCGTCCAACAACTCGACGGCGGCGCCCAAAAACCGGAATGGTCGAACTGAACGTTCCCGTTCGTTTCGCTCGCCGTTGTTCGGCGCAGTTCCTAGTTCAAATCGCAGCGAATGTTGCCGACCACCCTTCTCGGCGTACATTTTCTCAACAACCCTGAGGAATTCCCTCCCCTCCGAAAGCGGGTGCGTCCGTGGCCCTTCGTCTTCTGCTCCTCGCGTTCACCAGCGCCGCGCTCGCCGGCTGCGGCGGCGGCAATAGCGCCTCCAACGCCCCCAATGTGGCGGCCGGCGACAAGCCCAAGATCGCCGTCGTCACCAACTGTACCGATCCCTTCTGGGACCTCTGCGAAGCCGGCGCCAACAAGGCCGCGAAGGACCACAATGTCGAGCTGCTGTTCCGTCAGCCGGAGAAGCTCGACGCCGCGATCCAGATGCCGATCATCGAGGCGTGGGTGAAGCAGGGCGTCAACGGCATCGCGGTGAGCGTCATCGACCCGAAGGGGCAGGAAGAGGACCTGACGCGGATCGCCAAGAAGGTCAGCCTCATCACGATGGACAACGACGCGGCCGAGTCCACCGGCCGGCTGTGCTACGTGGGCGTGGACAACCGCGAGGCCGGCCGCGCCGTCGGTCGCCTCGTGAAGAAGGTGCTGCCGAACGGCGGCACGATCGCCATGTTCATCGGCAACAACTCGTCGGCGAACGCCATCGACCGCAGCGGCGGCGTGTTGGACGAACTCAAGACGCCCGACGCCGACGGCAAACCCGGCACGCACCCGACCAAGAAGGACGTCTCCGGCAAATACTACGGCAAGTACTTCCTCGTCGATGGCGAAGCCAAGACCGACGGCGGCCCCGGCGAGAAGGCCGTCACGAACGCCCGCGACGTGCTCGGCCGGCTCGACGGCGTCTCCGACATCTGCATGATCGGCCTCTACGCCTACAACCCGCCCGCCATCCTCGAAGCCGCCCGCGCCAAGTCCCTCGTCGGCAAGATCAAGATCGTCGGCTTCGACGAGAACCTCGAAACCCTCAAGTCGATCGCCACCGGCGAGATCGAGGGCACCGTCGTCCAGGACCCGTTCAACTACGGCTACAAGTCGGTCGAGATCCTCGCCGCCGTCGCCCGCGGCGACAAGTCGAAGCTCCTCGGCAAGGGCCAGACGCCGTACCAGGTCATCACGAAGGACGGCGGACCGGACCAGACGATCAACGGCTTGCTCATTAAGTTCCCGAAGGCCGTCGATTTCGAGAAGAAGATCCGCGACGACCTGGCGAGCGTGAAGAAGTAGATCGCGCCTCTCCACGAAAGCCCGGCGACGATCGTCGCCGGGCTTCGGACACCTCCCCCATGCCGCCCCGCCTCGCCATCGCGAATGCCCGCAAGCAGTTCCCCGGCGTGCTCGCGCTCGACGGGGTCTCGCTTGAACTCGCGCCGGGCGAAGTCCTCGCCGTCGTCGGCGAGAACGGCGCGGGGAAGTCCACGCTGATGAAGATCGTCGCGGGCGTCTACCGGCGCGACGCCGGCGCGATGACGCTCGATGGCGAGCCGGTCGAGTTCGCCGCGCCCGGCGACGCCATCGCCGCCGGCGTCAGCCTGATCCACCAGGAACTGAACCTCGCCGAGAATCTCACCGTCGCGGACAACCTGTTCCTCGGCCGCGAACCCACCTTTGGTGGCCCGCTGCGCATCCTGAACAAATCCGGCGCGAAGGCGCGCGCCGCCGAACTACTCACGCGCGTCGGCCTGCCCGCGAGCCGCGCGACCGCCCGCGTCGAGACGCTGCCCCCCGGCGAGAAGCAACTCGTCGAAATCGCCCGCGCGCTCGGCCTGAAGGTTCGCATCCTCATCATGGACGAACCGACCTCGAGCCTTACGCAGCGCGAAACCGAAACGCTCTACGGCGTGATCGACGGCCTCAAGGCCGACGGCGTCTCCGTCCTCTACATCTCGCACCGCCTCGCCGAGGTGAAGCGCGTCGCCGACCGCGTCGCCGTCCTGCGCGACGGCCGCAACGCCGGCGAACTCGCCAAGGTCGACATCACCCACGAGAACATGGTCCGCCTCATGGTCGGCCGCGACCTAAAGCAGTTCTACCCCAAGGACCACCGCAAGGGCGGCGGCGATCCGATCTTCCGCGTCCGCGACCTCCGCTACCGCAACGGCCCCGCGTCGCCCGCCAGCTTCGAGGTCCGCGCCGGCGAAATCCTCGGCATGGCCGGCCTCGTCGGCGCCGGCCGCACCGAACTCGCCGAGGCCGTCTTCGGCGTCCGCCCTCTCGCCGGCGGTTCGCTCGCGCTGAACGGGAACGACCTCCGCATCCGCCGCCCGCAGGACGCCATCGACGCCGGCGTCTTCCTCGTCCCCGAAGACCGCCGCCTCCACGGCCTCGTCGTCCCCGAATCGGTCGGCTTCAACCTCAGCCTGCCGAACCTCGACCGCCTCGGCGGCCTCCTCGGCACGCGCCGCGCCGCCGAGGCCGAGCTGCACGCCACCTGGATCGAACGCCTGCGCGTGAAGACGCCATCCGCCCGCCAGACCGTCGGCCTGCTCTCCGGCGGCAACCAGCAAAAGGTCGTCTACGGCAAGTGGCTCGCGCGCGGGCCGAAGGTCCTCATCCTCGACGAACCGACCCGCGGCGTCGACGTCGGCGCCAAGGCCGAAATCTACGCGCTCGTCGACGAGCTCGCCGGCAAGGGCGTCGCCGTCTGGATGATTACGTCCGACATGGAAGAACTCCTCGGCATGTCCGACCGCGTGCTCGTCATGCACGAGGGCCGCATCGCCGGCGAACTCGCCAAACCCCAACTCACCGAAGAAGCCGTCATGCGGCTGGCGACCGGAGGCACGACGTGACGCGCATCCTCGGCATCGTGGGCATCGTGTCCGCGCTCTACGCGGCCCTCCTCCTCACCACCCCCTCCGCGCGCGACGTCGGCAACCTCATGGACGTCGCCAACCTGCAAGGGCAGTACGGCATCATCACCCTCGGCGCCGCGCTCGTCATCATCGTCGGCGGCATCGACCTCTCCATCGGCTCCGTCGTCGGCTGCGCGGCCGTGCTGTTCGCCGTGGTCATGAAGTCCGGCGTCCACCCGTACATCGCCCTGCCGGTCGTGTTGCTGTTCGGCGCCACCGTCGGCCTCGTGAACGGCCTGCTCGTCACGCGGTTGAAGTTGCAACCGTTCCTCGTCACCCTCTGCGGCATGTTCGTCTACCGCGGCCTCGCCCGGCTGCTCGACGGCGAGGTGAGCCGGTCGCGGGTAACCGACCCCCGCGACCCGACAGCCCACCCGGAGTTCGCCGGGCCGATCAGTTCGCTCCGGTCGCTCTTCGTCGGGAAGGACAGCACCGGCGAGTTGGTCTACCCCGGCGAGTTCGTGCTGCTGGTCGTCCTTGCCGCGGTCATCGGCTTCTTCCTGCACCGCACCGCCTACGGCCGCTACTGGTACGCGATCGGGCACAACGAGCTGGCCGCGCAGTACGCGGGCGTGAACGTTAACCGGCAGCGGGTGATCGTGTTCATGGCCTGCTCGACGCTGGCGGCGCTGGCCGGCATCCTCTTGTTCCTGAACATGCCGTCGGTGCAGGCGAACTCCGGCGGCGAGTCGTGGGAACTGTACGCCATCCTCGGTGCCGTCCTTGGCGGGTGCAGTCTCCGCGGCGGCGAGGGCATGGCCGTGGGCATGGTCCTGGGGGCGATGGTCATGCCCGTGGTGGACAACTTCGTGAACCTGAACGGCATGAAGAGCAATGGCATCCCGGCCATCATTGGCCTGACGCTGCTCCTCGGCACGATCATCGACGAACTGCTGCGACGAAGGAACGCCGCCCGGAAATAGCGACGGCCATCGAAGTTCCCCCGCCGCCGCGATCACGGCCATCGAAGTGTGCCACCTGACCCGTTTCCCACGCGCCCCATCCCGCGCCGTAACGGCCGACGGTAGACAAACTGCCAGCCGAACACCCGCCACGCGCCAAGCCGCTTGTGTTCCAGCGCGATCGCCACCGGCGCCCACCTGCACGCGAGTTTCGCCAAGGAGGGCGATCGCCGCTTCCTGACGAATTCCGTGCTCTGGACGGCGAAGGTGCACCTCGATGCGGCGAAGCTGGGCGAGTATTTGAAGGCGAAGAAGTGATCGCGACCGTTAATTCGCACGCCGGGCGGCGAGTTGATAGTCGAGGACGGTCGCGGCGAGCGTGTGGCACTCGTTCAGGTAATAGTGGCCGACCTTGCGCGTGATCGCGAAGCCGAGCGAGGCCGCGATCACCGTGCCGATGAACGGCACGAACTTCGCCACCTGCTCCGCCACGACGGCGCCGCTGAACTCCTTCAAGAGCACCGCCACCCCCTCGGTGCTCGCGTAGCGCACCACGTTGTTCACGAGCGGCGCCATCGCTGGCACGGCGAACTCCTTCGCCGAGAGCGCCTTGTCCGTCAGGCCGTAGGTCTCGCGCACGAATCGAAAGAGCGCGAGCAGCACCGGGATGTCGATGGCGAAGTTCGCCATCGGGATCGGCACGGTGCCGCTGGCGGCGGCGACGGCGGCGCTCCAGTTCACCCGCTGCTCACAGAGCCTTTTTTTTTGCTGGAGGAAGTCCTGGCTGTAGGCCTTCGCGGCCCGCACCCAGCGCTCCTGCTTCGCCGGTTCGAGCTGCGCCTTGATCGCCGCCTCCAGCTCCGCGAGGCCCGTATTCATCCGGCAACTCGTGAAGTGGACCGGGTGCGGCGCCCCGACCTGCTCGGCGACGTTCTCGACCACTTCGCGCTCGAGGTCGGCGAGTTCGCGCCCGTCTTGCCAGAGGGTGTCGTGCTTGTTGCGGACGAAGACGCAGGTCTTGCCGCGCTGGGTCACTTCGAGGAAGAGATCGCGGTCGGCCTTGTGGAATTTGCCGTCGAAGACGCAGAGGAGGAGGTCGAACTCGAGGACGCGGAAGCGGGCGAGGTATTCGGGGGCGGGGAAGAGCGCCGTGTCGTAGCCGGGGAGATCGACGAGCGTGAGGCCGTTCCACTCGAAGTCGCGGCGTTCGGTGGTGACGTCGTTGCGCACGCCCTCGGCGGCGAGCCGCTTGCCGAGCAGCCGGTTGATGAGCGACGACTTGCCACAGCCCGGCTGCCCGAACAGCGCGAGCGAGACGCGCACGGAGTCGTCGGCCTGCATCCGTTCGCGGATGCGCTCGGCGGCTTCGGTCATCGACATGGCACGCTCCGGCGGAAGGATGCGGCAGGCCGTTCAACCCGTATTATCCGCGCGGCCGCTCAAACGGAGCTACGGAAAACGCGAATTCCCCTCAAGTCGATGAATTCGCGCCGGGGTTTCGACCGCTTCGGTTAAACTGGGCAAGAACGAACGGTCGCACGCCCACTTCCGTTCCCCGCCCGACTCGTCCATTCCGTCTCTCATCCGCCGGAGAGCCGTCATGTCGTTCAAGCGTTCCCTCCGCGTCCTCGTACCGGTCGCCGTCGTCGGTACGGTCGCGTACTTCGTCTTCCTTTGGACGATCGCGCGCGTCGAGGTGGCGCCCGACACGTTCCTGGTGGTCACGCACCGCTGGGGCAAGCCGCTGCCCGATGGCGAACTCGTGGCGCCCGATCCCTCGTACCAGGGGATCCAGCGCAAGCTGCTCACCGAAGGCCGGCACTTCCTGAACCCGCTCTTCTACACCTACGAAGTGCACCCGATCGTGAAGGTGCCGGAGAAGTTCTGCGGCGTGCTCATCCGCAAGTCGGGCAAGGAGATCCCGTCCCAGCGAATCGCCGCCGGCGAGTTCCTCACGCGCGACAAGTTCGAACTGGACCCGACCGGCGAGATCGGCGAGCGCGGCATCGTCGAGCAAGTGCTCGGCACCGGCAAGTACCGCTTGAACCCGCACGAGTACGACGTCGAGATCGTGCCGGCGGTCGAAATCGAGTCCCAGCAGGTCGGCGTGAAGGTGAACCTCTGGGGCAAGGAACCGGCGAAGACCCGCGTCAGCCCGTACGTCGTGAACGACGGCGAACGCGGCGTGCAGAAGTCGTTCGTCCCCAGCGGCACGCACTACATCAACCCCTACGTCACCCGCGTCGTCCCCGTGGACGTCCGCTCGCACACCGTCATCTTCGAGGACATCGAGTTCCCGTCGAAGGACGGCTTCACGATCGAGCCGCGCGTCCAGGTGCGGTACAAGGTCGTGCCGGACAAGGCGCCCGAACTGTTCGTCATGCTCTGCGAGAGCGGCGTCCTGCACCAGAAGGACGACACCGTCGAGGACCAGGCGAAGAACCCGATCCTGCAGAAGGTGATCCTGCCGCTGATCCGGGGCTACGTGCGGATCGAGGGGAGCAAGCACGACGCGCGGGAGTACATCAGCAAGCCGAAGGAGGAGGCGGTGGCGGGCCAGAAGCCGACGAACCCGCGCGAGCGCCTGCAGGAGGAGTTGATGACGAAGGTGCGGCCGGAGTGCGAGAAGCTGGGCGTCGTCATCGACTACATCGCCGTCGGCCAACCGCGAATGAACACGCTGTTGGAGGAACTGGCGATGCAGATCCGCGAGCGCGAGCAATCGCGCATCCTGCGGAAGACGAACGAGCAGAAGGTCGAGCAGTTCAAGCAGGAGACGGAGCTGAAGTCCACCGAGGCGCTGGCGACCCGCAACAAGCTGGTGATCGAGGCGGACACGAAGCTCGAACAGGCGAAGATCCTGGCCGAGCGCCGCCTCTTGAACGAGAAGGCGAAGATCGAGGCGGAGTTGACGTCGGCGCAGGAGCGGCTCGAAGGCTCGAAGAAGCGGGCCGAGTCGATCCTGACCACGGGCAAGGCCGAGGCCAACATCGCCACCGCCGAGAACGAGGCGGTCGTCGCCGAGCTGCGCAAGGCGATCGAGGGTTTCGACTCGCCCGACCATTTCGCCCAATACCACATCCTGTTGAAACTCTCGCCGGTGCTCTCGGAGATCTTCGCCTCCGACACCAGCGATTTCGCCAAACTCTTCTCGACGTATCTGGCCGCGCCGGCGCCAAGCAAAGCGACGGCCAACACGGCCATCCCCAAGACCTCGGAACCGGGCCGCAAGTAACGCCACCCTTCCCTCCCGAACGAAATCCGCCATGAACGATCTTCCCGAAACCGTCTCCGAACCGACTCCCGAACCGGTGCCCGTGCCGGTGCCCGCGCCGTCCCTGCCGCCACGCCGCTCGCGCGTCCGCCGCATCGCCGGCGGCGTGTCGACGGTGCCGCCGATCTCGTGGCTGCGGTTCCTCGGCCGCCTTCGGCCGTCGCAGCCGTTCCTGCTCGTGCTCTTCCTGATCGTCGTCAGCGTTTCGCTGGCGCTCACGGTGCGCAAGTATTGCCTGCACCACGTCCCGTCCGGCCACATGCTCATCCTCGTCTCCAAGTTCGGCGACGAGTTGCCCGAAGGCCAGGTGCTCGCCGGGCCGGGCCAGAAGGGGATCCGCGAAACCGTCTACGGCGAAGGCTGGCACTTCGTCTGGCCGGTGATGTACGAAACCGAGATCAAGAAGAACTTCGTCGTCCCCGGCGTCCGCGCCGTCGACGGCGCGCTCCAGTCCGCGCAGGTCGGCATCGTCAAGGCGCTCGGCGGTACGGCCCTGCCCGCCGGCGAGTTCCTCGCCTCCCGCGGCCAGCAAGGCATCTGGCGCGAAGTCCTCCTCCCCGGCTCGTACCGCTTGAACCCCTACGGCTACGAAATCAAGCTCGTCGACATGGTCGAGGTGCAGCAGGGCTTCGTCGGCGTCAAGCGCCGCAAGCTCGGCCGCGACGCCGCCTCCGAGTTCGCCCAATCGCCCCTCGAAAAAGGCATCATCCGCGACGAAATCCTCCAGCCCGGCCGCTATCCGATCAACACCGAGGAATACGAAATCATCCCCTGCGACGTCGGCATCTATCAGACGACCTACCACTACACCACCGACTCCAACACCAACACCGCTCTCGTCTTCGACGCCAGCGACAGCAACCGCATCCAGCTCGACTGCACCATCGAATGGGAGCTGAAGCCCGAGTTCTGGCCGATCTGGGTGGCGAAGTTCCGCACGCTCGAGCGCATCGAATCGGCCGTCATCAAGCTCAACGTCAAGAACATCAGCCGGAACAAGGGCCAGGACTACGGCGCCGAGGATTTCCTCGACGGCGTGAAGCGCGAGCAGTTCCAGATCGACTTCACCAAGGAACTCGAACTCACGTGCAAGCAGGATTCGGTCGTCGTGCGGCACGCGTTCATCCGGAACATCATCATCCCGGACACGTTCCTGAAGCCGAAGCGCGACGAGCAGCTCGCCAAGGAGAAGGCGATCACGCAGAAGGAGCAGACGCTGACCGCCGAGACGCAGAACGAGGTCATCAAGGCGGAGCGCACCGTCCAGTTCGAGGTGGCGAAGGTGGAGGCGACGACGCAGAAATTGGTGGCCGCCAAGGACGCCGAAGTCGAAAACCTGACACTGGTGACGACCGCGACGATCGAGCGGCTCAAGGACGAATCAAGCGCGAAGCAGTCGATCCTCGACGCGCAGCGGAAGGAACTGCTCGGCAAGGCCGAAGCCGAGTCCAAGACCGTCGTCAACACCGCCAAGAGCGGCCTGTTCAAGCTGCAGATGGACGTCTTCAAGGGGGACAACGATTCGTTCCTGCGCTACACCGTGGCGCAGAAGCTGAATCCGAACCTGCGCCTCCGGCTGTTCCAGTCCGGCCCCGGCACGTTCTGGACGAACGTCGGCGACAAGGCGATGAACCTGTTCGTCCCGGCCCCGACCGGCGGGAGGTAGCATCAGGGCGACCGGGGCCGCAGCCGCGCTTTCCTTCCGGCGCTTCGCGTCCTATCCTGCCCGTGCGGCGTTCGCGGACCTTTCCCCACCGGCGGCCCAGCATGGACGAACTCCAGCACGAGTGCGGCATCGCCGCACTCTACGACCTCGGCGGGCAACGCTCCAGCGTCTGGAACGGCGACCCGGACGAAGTCGCCCGGCTCATGCCCCGGATGCTCCTCGACCTCCAGAACCGCGGCCAACTCGCCGCCGGCATGAGCGGCTTCCGACCCGACCGCGGCAAGCTGCTGGACACCTACAAGGAACTCGGCCCCGTCTCCGAGGCGTTCCGCATGGCGCGCCCGGAGAAGCACGCCAGCATCCTCGAGAACCACGGCGGCCGCGCGTGCATCGGCCACGTGCGCTACGCCACCTGCGGGCAGGACAACCGCGAATACGCCCAGCCGTTCGAGCGGAAGCATTCGCAGAAGTGGAAATGGTTCGCGTTCGCCTTCAACGGCCAGCTCGCGAACTTCGGACAACTCCAGCGCGAACTCCTCGAACAGCACCCCGACTACCACATCGTCCGCAAGGACAACGACACGGAGGTGATCCTGCACTACCTCGCGAAGGAGATGCAGGCGGCCGAGCGGCCGGACCTCGTGGCGGTCTTCCGCAACCTCAGCGAGAAGTTCGACGGCGCGTACAACATCGTGTTCCTGAACGCGCAGGGGGATCTCGTCGTCTCGCGCGATCCGCTCGGCATCCGGCCGATGTGCTACGCCTTCGACGGCCGCCTCTTTGCCGCCGCCAGCGAGTCGATCCCGCTCCAGAACCTCGGCTTCGCGTCGTCGCAAATCCACGCCCTCCAGCCAGGCCAGATGGCGCTCGTGCGCGACGGCAAGTTCAGCCTGCACACCTACGCGGAGTCGAAGAAGACGGCGCACTGCTTCTTCGAGTGGATCTACTTCTCGAACGTCGGCAGCACGCTCGACGGCCGCAGCGTGTACCTGTCACGTTCGGCGCTCGGCAAGGAGCTCGCCGAGCAGGAGCGGCGGTTGAATCTGTTCCCGGTCGACGCGGAGGACACGATCGTCGTGCCGGTGCCGGACACCGGCAAGGCGGCCGCGGACGCGATGGCGTTTGAGCTGGGCATCCCTTCGCGCGAGGGGCTGATCCGCAACCGGTACGTCGGCCGCACGTTCATCGAGGGGGGCAACCGCGCCGACAAGGTGCGGCTCAAGTTCACGCCGCTGCGCGAGGTGCTGGAAGGGAAGCGCGTGCTGCTCGTGGAGGATTCGATCGTCCGCAGCACCACGCTCAAGACGCTGTTGAACTACGTCCGCGACGTGGGGAAGGCGCGCGAGATCCACGTGCGCGTCGCCTGCCCGCCGATCATCGCGCCGTGCTTCTACGGCATCGACATGAGCACGGTGACGGAACTGTACGCGCCGTCGCGCATGGCCGGGATGGTGCCGACGCTCGAGGAGCAGCAGGCGATGGCGACGGAACTCGGAGCCGATTCGCTGCTGTATTTGCCGGTGGAATCGGTGGCGAATTGCCTGGAGAAGCCGCCGGAATCGCTCTGCCGCGCCTGCCTGACGCGCGAGTACCCGACGCCGACGGGCGAGCAACTTTATCAGCTCTCGCTACTAACGACGAGCGAGGAAGGCCGGACCTACGAGGCCGGCATCCCCGTGACCGGGGCGCGTTAAATCGTCCGCAATTCGTTAGGCTCCCGGCCCGGTTGCGGTTAGCATCGGGCCACCTCCCGGGAGTCCGTTCATGGATCCGTTTGCCGGCATGTTGTTCGCGGGGCTGGGCTTCTCGCTGCTGTTCATGGCGGTGCTGCCGGCCGTGCTGATGCTCGTCGCGCTCGTGTACGTCGGCCTGCGCGTCCGCGACGCCAAGGCGGAACACCCCGACCCCGAACTCGGCCTCAAGACCGCCTACTGGCTGCTGTACACGTTCGGACTCCTGATCTTCCACTTCGGCATCACGATCCTGTTCGCGCACTGGCTCGAAGCGCTCGAAATCTCCGGACCGGCGCGCTTCGGCGGCGGGAACTTCGGCCGGCCGATGATGGTCGACAACTCCTGGAGCGCCGCGTCGCGCACCGGCTGGGCGCTGGTCGCCGCCGGCCTGCTGCTCGCGCTCGCCTTCTACCTGATCGCCAGCCTCGGCACGCGCGACCGCGAATGGCCGGCGGTCCGCCGCCTCTTCACCGGCGGCCGCATCGCCATCGCCGGCCTGATGGTGACGTTCGCGTTCACCTTCCTCGTCGTCATGCAGTTCCAGAAGGACATTCCGCCCGGCGGCATCTACGAGACCGCGCTCGCGTCGCTCGCCGTCTGGCTGCCCTCGATGGCGATCCACGTCTTCCTGTTCCGCTGGGGCGGCACGCCGGAGTACCACGTGCCGCTGGAGGAGCGCCGCCCGCGCCGGAAGCCGAATTACTCGGAGGAGGAAATCCCGGAGGTGGCGCCGGAAGCGAAGCCGTCCGAGGATGCGCCGCCGCGCCGTCGCAAGCCGGACGACGACGGGGACGACGAAGCCCCGCGCCGCCGCCGACCGCGCGACGAGGATTGATAAACTGCCCCGATGATCCGACGGCTCCGCGATTCGCTCCGCTGGCTGCGCCGGCTGCTCGCCCTGTGGCGCAGTCCGAACCGGCGCTTCCTCGCCTACCCGCCCGGGCACTTCGCCTCGCCGCTACCCGACCACGACGAGGTCGAACGCGTCCACCCGGCGCTCTCGGCGGCCGCATCGCTCCCCGGCATCGACACGCGCGACGCGGAGCAGCTCGAACTGCTGAAGTCCCTCGCCGAGTTCGCGCGCCGAATCGAATTCCCGGAGTCGCCCGACGAAGCATACCGCTACCACTTCGAGAACGATTTCTTCACGTACGGCGATGCGCTCGTCCTCGCCGGCCTGCTCCAGCACCTGCGGCCGCGCCGTGTCGTCGAGGTCGGTTCGGGGTATTCGTCGGCGCTGATGCTCGACCTCCGCGAACGGACCGACGCGAAGCCGGAACTGACGTTCATCGAACCGTATCCGACGCGGCTGAAGTCGCTGCTGAAGCCCGGCGACGGCGCGACGCTGATCGAATCGCCGGTGCAGGCGGTGCCGCTCGGCGTCTTCGAGGCGCTCGGGGCGAACGACGTGTTCTTCATCGACTCGTCGCACGTTTCGAAGATCGGATCGGACGTGAACTTCCTACTCTTCGAGGTGCTTCCGCGATTGCGGCCCGGCGTGTTCGTCCGCCTCCACGACATCTTCTGGCCGTTCGAGTATCCGAAGGCGTGGTACGATCGGGGCTGGGCGTGGAACGAGACGTATCTCGTGCGGGCGCTGCTGCAGGCGAGCCAAAGGTATCGCATTCGGTTGTTTCCATCGTACCTCGAAGCGCGCCATCACGGCGCGCTCGAGCGGACGCTGCCGGGCGCCCTGCGGCGGGCGCGGTCGACGCCGGCGACGGGGATGAGCAGCCTGTGGCTGGACGTAGCCGAATGAAAAATCGGCGGTGGATTTGCCGTTTTCGACCGGCCGTGCGAGAATGAGCGGGTTCCCCCAGGGAGTCTGAACATGGCGCGGTTCCTGCGGATGTTGGCGCTCGCGATGGCGGCCGGGCTGGCGATGTCGGCCGTCGCCCAGGAGAAGCCGAAGGCGGACGAGAAGGCGAAGCCGGACGACAAAAAGAAGGCCGAGGAGAAACCGAAGGCGCCGGCGCTGAACAAGGCGATTCTCAAGGTCGCCGTGCCGACGGAGACCGCGGAACTGAAGATCGACAACCAGGCCATGAAGACCGTCGGCAAGGCGCGCGAGTTCGACGTCGTCGGCCTCGATCCGAAGAAGGAGTATGAGTACGAACTGATCGTGAAGTTCGAGCCGAACAACTACACGACGATCACGCGGAAGAAGACCGTCGTGTTCATGGGATCGCAGGCGGAGATCGTCGCGGACCTGTCGAAGGACGACCCGAACGACAAGGCGTTCATCCGCTTCGTGCCGACGCCGGACGACATCGTGAAGAAGATGCTCGAGCTCGGCAAGGTCGGCAAGGACGACGTGGTGTACGACCTCGGCTGCGGCGACGGGCGCATCGTGATCGCCGCCGTGCGGGACGGGAAGGCGCTCGCCGGCGTCGGCGTGGACTTCGACCCCGAGCGCGTGAAGGAATCGCGCGAGAACGTGAAGAAGGCCAACCTCGAAGGCAAGGTCGAGATCCGCCAGGGCGACGTGCTGGAGATCAAGGACCTCGCGGACGCGTCGGTGGTGATGCTGTACATGAGCGACGAGTTGGGCAAGCTGCTGGAGCCTCGCTTGAAGAAGATGCTCCAACCCGGCGCCCGCGTCGTCTCGCACCGGTTCACGCTCGGCGCGTGGAAGCCGGACCAGACGGTGATGGTGATGGGCGACGACGGCGACGAGTACACGCTGCACGTCTGGACCGTGCCGAAGAAATAAAAAAGGGGACTGTCACCTTTTTTATCGGTCGATTTAATTTTAATCGGCCGTTAAAAAAGGTGACAGTCCCCTTTTAATGTCGTTGATCCCTATCCTGTCTCCATGCCGTTTCGCGTGACCAACCTGTCGCTTCCGGTCGACGAACCGGAGGCGAATTTGCTTTCCCGACTGGCCCGGACGGTCGGCGTGAAGGCCGACGACATCGCGGGCTGGCGCATCCTCCGCAAGGCGCTCGATGTCCGGGACAAGTCGCGACTGAAGTTCGTCTACAACTTCGAAGTGCGCCTCGCCGATCCGTCCGCCCGCCCGCATCCGACGGGCCAGAGCGGCGCGCGGATCGAGCCGTTCGACGAACCGCCGTTCGCGATGCCGGAACCGGGATCGACGCCGTTGCCGCATCGGCCGGTCGTCATCGGCAGCGGGCCGGGCGGCCTCGTCTGCGGCTACTTCCTCGCGCGGCACGGCTACCGGCCGATCGTCCTCGAACGCGGAACCATCGTCTCCGACCGCATCCGCGACGTGAAGCGCTTCGACGCCGGCGGCGACATCTACCCGAACAGCAACTACCTCTTCGGCGAAGGCGGCGCCGGCACCTTCTCCGACGGCAAACTCACCTGCCGCGGCAGCGGACCGGACTTCCACCGCGTGCTCGAACTCTTCGCCGAGTGCAAGGGTCAGCAGGCCGGCCGGCCGAACATCCTCTACTACCACCGCCCGCACCTCGGCAGCAACCGGCTCCCCGCCGTCGTGAAGGCGATCCGCCGGAAAATCGAAGAATACGGCGGCGAGGTGCGCTTCCTCACGAAGGTCGAAGACCTGATCTTCGACGACGCGGGGCTGAAGGGCGTGGCCACATCCTCCGGTTTCCTGCCGGCGTCCGTGGCGGTGCTCGCCGTGGGCCACTCGGCGCGCGACACCTACGAGATGCTCGCCCGGCGCGCCGTGCCGATGACGCTCAAGCCGTTCCAGTTCGGCGTGCGCGTCGAGCACTTGCAATCCGCGGTGAACGAAATCCAATACGGCCACAAGCACGAGCACTACGAGGAATCGCTCGGCAACGCCGACTATTCGCTCGTCGCGCACGGGGCGAACGACCTGTTCACCTTCTGCATGTGCGCCGGCGGGTACATCATCCCGAGCGTGTCGGATACGGGATACTTCTGCACGAACGGGATGAGCCTGTCGAAGCGGGACTCGCCCTTCGCGAACAGCGGCCTCGTGGTGACGGTGCCGGTGGAGCACTTCGAGGGGACCGACATCCTCGCCGGCGTGCGGCTCCAGCAGAAGTACGAGAAGTTGGCGTACGAGATCGGTCGCGGGCGCTACGCCGCGCCGGGCCAGCGGGCGCGGGACTTCCTCGCGGGGCGAACGACGGAGTCGCTGCCGAAGACGAGCTACCCGCGCGAGACGGCGGCGGTGAACCTGGCGGCGTTGCTGCCGCCGGTGGTGGCCGACGCGGTGCGCCACGGGCTGCCGCAGATGGATCGCCGTTGGCGCGGACGCTTCCTGGAGGAGGCGATGCTCTTCGGCCCCGAGTCCCGCGGCAGCTCGCCGGTGCGCATCGA
>CAYVRB010000013.1:30897-38589 GCA_964453375.1 uncultured Alcaligenaceae bacterium | reverse complement strand
GCCATCACCTCCGTGCAGGCCGTGTACGTCCCGGCCGACGACCCGACCGACCCGGCGCCGGCCAACACGTTCCAACACCTCGACGCCTTCATCTACCTCGAGCGCTCGATCTCGGAAAAGGGGATCTATCCGGCCATCGATCCGCTGAACTCGAACAGCCGCCTCCTCGACCCCGCCATCGTCGGCGAGGAGCACTTCACCGTCGCCGACCGCGTGAAGCGGATCCTCCAGCGCTACCGCGAACTGCAGGACATCATCGCCATCCTCGGCGTCGACGAACTGAGCGAAGAAGACAAGCAGGTCGTGGCCCGCGCCCGCCGCATCGAGCGCTTCCTGTCGCAGCCGTTCATCGTGGCCGAGGCGTTCACCGGCAAGCCCGGCAACGTGACGCCGCTGAAGGAATCGATCCGCAGCTTCAAGGAGATCGCCGACGGCAAGTGGGACCACCTGCCGGAGTCGGCCTTCATGTACGTCGGCACGGTCGAGGAAGCCGCCGCCCAGGCCGAGGAAGCACTCAAGAAGGCCGGCGGGAAGTAAGTGTCGCTTTCGACACCAAAGGTATCGTTCCCACCGCCCGGGGTCGAGGAGGTTTTGCGGCGAAGACCCCGGATCGCCGGTTGAAAGGGGCATCGACCCCAACGGGGTCGTTCATGCTCGCCAGGCTCCGAACGACCCCGTTGGGGTCGCCGGTATTCCGATGATGGTTCCCAGGGTGTCGGGCGAAGCGCCCTCAACCCTGGGCTGAAAGAACGACACCGTTGGTGTCGAATACCTCGAACCCGATCGCATGCCAATGGCCGAATCCACCGCCAAGACAATCCAGGTCGTCGTCGTCACGCCGGAGCGCGCCGTGTTGGACGAAGGCGCCGATATGGTCGTGTTGCCGCTGTTCGACGGCGAGTTCGGCGTGATGGCGAACCACTCGCCGTTCGTCGGCCAACTCGGGCCGGGCGAACTGCGCGTCAAGCGCGGCGAGGAGACCAAGCGGTTCTTCATCGACGGCGGCTTCGCCCAGGTCGGCAAGAACGTGGTGAACGTGCTGACGCAGTTCGCCCGCAAGAAGGACGACCTGACCGACGCGCTGATCGCGGCCGAGAAGGCGAAGGCCGAGGCGCTGCCCGCGTCGAACGACGTGGAGAAGGCGACGAAGGCGAAGATGGCCGCCCGCGCCGCCGCGATGGGCCGCGTGGCGAAGAAGTAATCCGCTTCACACCAAAGACTTTCCGGTGGGTTCGCGAGCGGCCGAACGCCGGGCACGCGATACGATTGAGTCGGCCCCAAGGGGAATGCGAACTCTTCTTCGCCCCTCCGGGGCACGTGGCGTCGGATGCTTCCAGGGGTTTCGCTTCGCTTCACCCGGGGCGACAAGCCGTTGCCCCATTCGGGGCAAAACACCAAGAACCAAAAATGGATGCGGGACCGATCGACGGCGGCGGGTAACCACTCGGATGCGTCTCAGGATCAACGCGTCAACACGCGCCGAAAAGTCGGCATGGTCCGCGAGCGGAAATTCCTTGGAATCGCGGCAGGCCCACGAATCCTGAATCCCGCTTACCAGAAATGCGCCAGCGCCCGCGTCAGCAGCGATCCGCCTTTCTGCGGAGCGGCCGGCACGCGGGGTTCGGCCTTCCGCAGTCCTCGAATGTTGTAATTGTTCCGCAGGATCGCCTCGAGCTGTTCGGCCGATTTCTCCCACGTGTTCGCCACGTAATTCTCGCGGATGTTCCGCTCCCGCGCGGCCCGATAGTCCACATCCAGCCCCTTCAAGACGCCGCGCACGATCGCGTCCACGTCCTCCGGCTCCACGTAGTCGGCGAAGTTCCCGCCCACCTCCGGCAGCGACGTCGCGTTCGTCGTCACGCACATCTTCCCGTAGATGAAGCTCTCCTCCACCGGCAGACCCCACCCCTCGTACAGCGAGGGATAGAGCGTGAAGAGGCAGTTCTTGTAGAGCCAGTCGAGCTCCCGGTCGCCGATCCCCGATTTCACGACGATCTTGTCCTTCACGAGCGGGTCGTTCTGGATCAGGTACAGGATGCTCTCCCCCTGCCAGCCGGGCTTGCCCGCCAGCACGAGGTCCGGCGTCCGGTCGGGGCCGAGGGTCTTCACCAGCTTCCGCCAGGCCTGGTACATGCCGTAGTGGTTCTTGCGCACCTCCACCGAGCCGACGGAGAGCACGAACGGCCGCGTGTGCTGTTGCGGCGTCGCCGCCGCGGTCGCCGCGTCGATCGGCTTGATGTCCGATCCCAGCGTGAAGACCTCGACCGAACCGGTCGGCAGGTATTCCTTCTCCGAAAACTTCAGGATGTCGAGCTTCGAATAATTTGAAATCGTAACGATCAAGTCCGATTCGTTGAGTTGCATCATGGTGCACGGGCCAAACGACGGCAGGACGTGCGTCGGCGAACAATAGTGCGGCGCAAAGAACGGGATCAGATCGTAGATGAGCGAGGCGAACGTGAAATCGCTCTCGCGCTTGGTGCGATTGATCGACTCGCTGACCTCGGGCACGACCCACAATCCGCCGAGGGAAAACAGCAGGTCCCTCGGCCCAAGCGCCACCGGGCGCATCAAGGAACCGTCCGGATACGGCGAAGCCGAGAACGCGGACGACGTCGACCCCGGGGCCGGTTCGTACCAGAACTTGCGCAGGTTCTTCTGGGTCGCGCGGTACTTGTGGCGGATCGACCAGGGCAGATACCAGTATCGCGAATGCGGCCGGCGGGGGCCGCGCGCCGGGTCCGATGAAATCGCATCGTTCGGGAACAAGGACGCGGGGTTCACCTCGGCGAAGCCCTTCCCGGGCAGCACGGCCACGTAGCGGATTTCCGTCCACGGGTTCCGCCGCCAGACATCCATGATCTTGCGAACCGTGCGACTGATCCCGCTGATGTACCCGGGCGGCAGCAACAACAAAACCGAAACGTCGAACCAAATCTGATCGATGACCTTTTCGCCGCGAAGGGTCGATTTTCCAACGTCCCCAACCGTCGCGATTTTGCCCGGCATGGATGCTCCTCGAAGATTCGCCATCGTCGATCGATTCGCCGCGGTCGTGGCCGTCGGAAGGTCAATCTTCCAATCGCGGTCGCCCACTCGACGCCGACGCCGCGGAAGACCGCGAATTTCGGTCGTGCTGTCCTTTTCGGTCCAATCGAATCCTCGACTTTGATAAAGTTCGCCCATTGCCCGGATGCTTAAAAACCCGGCAATTCCTAACTACGACACAGGTTGCCCCAACCGCCCAAACCGTGGATTCGGAGCCGTCCGTGCCGGATTTGCCGGTTCTTCCGACAGGGGAACCGGAATTCCCGCGTCTACCGACATCGCTGCGGGGCGGGCGTCGGCGTAAAACCGCAACATCCCCGTTCGCCCGTTCCCGTTTCCCCGGAGAAAGTCCATGAAGAAGCTCTGCACGTTGATCGTCGCCGTCGCGGTGGTCGTGCTGACCACGACCTCCGCCCGCGCCCAGGAGCCGGTCAAGCCCGGCCCCGAACACGAGATGCTCAAGAAGTGGGAAGGCACCTGGGACGTGACCATGAAGATGGGCGACATGGAAGCCAAGGGCACGTCCACCTACAAGATGGAGCTCGGCGGCCTCTGGCTGGCCAGCACCTTCGAGTGCGAACTCTTCGGCTCGAAGTTCACCGGCAAGGGAATGGACTCCTACGATGCCGGCAAGAAGAAATTCGTCGCCGTCTGGTGCGACAGCATGTCCACCAGCCCGATGGTGATGGAAGGGACCTACGACAAGGACACCAAGAAGCTCACGTTGGCCGGCGAAGGCCCCGGCGAAGGCGGCAAGACGCAGAAGGTCAAGTCCGTGACGGAGTGGAAGGACGAAAACACGGCGAACTTCGCGATGTACATGGGCGCGACGAAGGAGCCGACGTTCACGATCGTGTACAAGCGGAAGAAGTGATCGCGCTGGTATCCGTTTAGCCGCGAGGCGGAGTCCGCGGAGCCGAGCGCGTGACATGAGTGACGCGCTCGGCATTCGTCATCCGACCAACCGGCGGGCACGACACACGGCCGCGTACGTCGCTTCCAAGTCCACCGGGACGAATAATTCGCCCGTAAGGCGCAACGGCATCGTCGGCAGCGGATCGCCGACGCCGAACGTCCGGTGCCAGACGTCGAGGACCGATTTCTTCCGAAAGATCGCCGGCCGGTACGTCACGGCGTAGAGGTGTCGGCCACGCGGGAGCAAATGATCCGCGGGCAGATCGAGAACGCGGGCGATCTCGTTGTGCAGGTTCGCTCGCCGCGTCGTCACCACGTCGACCACCAGCACGCACACCCCGGCCAGCAGGTAATTCACGACCTTGCCGGCGAACGCCTCGCGCTCCTCCGGCCGGTCCTTGTTGCTCGGGCTGACCAGTTCAATGGCGGCCACGATCTCCCGGTCGTCGTGCCGAAGGACGCGGACTTCGAATTGGCCCGGGAACTCGACGCCGACGCGCGCCGTGGCCGGCGGCGGTCGCCAGCCGGCCCGCTCGTACGGAGTCAGGTTGGCCGAGACGTCGAGGTCCCCATCGCGGACGGTCGCCACGTCGATCTCGACGCCGCCGGGCAGTTTGATGTGCTCCTCGGCGCGGTATTCCGGCGGGAGCCGTTCGCAGAGCTGATCGGCGATGCGCGACGCCCAACCGGAGTGGAGCGAATTCCACTGAATCCGTTTCGACACCGGCGGGCGAAAATGATCGAGCAACGGCATGGCGAGTTCCCCTCCCTCACCATACTAACCGTTCCACCGGCCGCGCGCCTACAATGTCGCATCGACCCCGCACCGAGGATGCGACCGTGACCGTTCGCCCCACCACGCTCAAGCAACTCCGCGACTCCGGCTGGCAATCCAAATCCGTCAAGCACGAACTTCGCGACAACTTCCTCGCGGCCATGAAGGCCAACGACGAACTCTTCCCCGGCATCGTCGGCTACGACGACACCGTCATCCCCGAAATCAACATCGCCATCCTCGCCGGGCACGACATGCTCTTCCTCGGCGAGAAGGGCCAGGCGAAGAGCCGCATCATGCGCTCGCTCGTCCGCTTCCTCGACGAGTCCGTGCCGTACCTCGCCATCCCCGGCTCGCCGGTGCACGAAGACCCGTATCATCCGATCACGAAAGCCGGCAAAGACCTCGTCGCGAACACGCCGGAGGATCAAATCCCGATCGCGTGGTGGCACCGGAAGGAGCGCTACGCCGAGCGCCTCGCCCCCGGCACGAAGTTCGCCGACATCATCGGCGAGATCGACCCCGCCAAGCTCGCCGCCGGCACCAGCATGGGCGCCGAGGACGCCCTGCACTTCGGCCTCATCCCGCGCATGCACCGCGCCATCTTCGCCATGAACGAGATCCCCGAACTCGACGACCTCATCCAGGTCGGCCTCTTCAACATCCTCGAAGAACGCGACGTCCAGATCCGCGGCTATCCGATCCAGTTCGACCTCGACGTGCTCATCCTGTTCAGCGCGAACCCGACCACCTACAACCGTTCCGGCAAGGTCATCCCGCAATTGAAGGACCGGATCGGCTCGCTCATTCAGACGCACTACCCGCGCGAGCGCCAGCTCGGCATCGAGATCATCGACGCCGAGAGCGGCCTCGACCTCGGCGGCGAGTTCCCCGTCTTCGTGCCGTACTTCATGAAGGAGATCATCGAGCAGATCAGCGTGTCGGCGCGCAAGTCGAAGTATGTGGATCACGCCAGCGGCGTCAGCGCCCGCTTCAGCATGGCGAACTACCGCACGATGGTGGCGAGCGCCCGGCACCGCGGCGTGAAGCTCGGCGAGAAACCGGCCGTGCCGCGCATCAGCGACCTCGGCCACCTGCCCACGTCGTCGCTCGGCAAGCTCGAACTCGACCTCATGGGCACCAACCAGATGAGCGAGAAGCAGGTGCTGGAGGCGATCGTCGCCGACGCGATCCGCGTCGTCTTCGCCGAGTACGTCGAGAAGCACGGCCTGGACGAGATCGCGGAAGTCTTCGGCAAGGGCGTGAAGGTGGAGGTCGGCGACCTGCTGCCGAGCGCCGAGTACGCGAAGCGGCTGAAGCGCGTGCCGAAGGCGTGGGACAAGGCGTTCGAGGTGAACGCCGGCGAGAGCGACGCGGTGCGGGCGAGCTGCGTGGAGTTCGTGCTGGCCGGCCTCTACGCCGGCGACCGCATCAGCCGCGCGGCGAAGCATGGCCGGATCGTGTACGAGACGTGAGACGAAGAGAGTTAGCCACAGATGAACACGGATCAACACAGATAAAAACCGATCAAAAGAGTCCTTTCAGGATCGGTAGCCTGTAAATTGTCTTCCTCTTATCTGTGTTCATCTGCGTTTATCTGTGGCTAAATCCCATGATCCGCGTCTTTCGCTGGGAGCCGGATACCGACGCCGACGTCTGTTCGGTACAGGCCGATCTGCCAACCGGCGCGATGGCCGTATCGGGCGAGTCGATGATCTGGATCGACCTGGAGAACCCGACGCCGGAGGAGGAGGATCGCGTCTTCAAGGGGTTCCTGCCGATCCACCCGCTGACGCGGGACGACGTGACGCGACCGCGGCGCCTGCCGGAGGAGGGGGCGCACCTGCCGAAGGTGGAGGAGTTCCCCGATTACCTGTGCGTGATTGTGAACCCGCTGCCGGCGGAAGTGTGCGATGCGGAGGGCGCGTCGGACTTCACGGAGACGATCGAACCGGGGCTGCCGAGGAAGTCGGGGCTGCGCGTTTCGTGGAAACGGCCGCAGTTGTCGGGCATCCTCACGCGGAACGTGCTCATCACGCACCACTACGATCCGTTGCCGTGCGTGTCGGCGGTGTGCGAGTTCGTCCGCCGCCACGACGACACGACGAAGCGCGGGCCGGATTTCCTCTTCCACCTGATCCTCGACGAGATGGTGGACGAATACGCGCCGGTGGTCGAGCGCTTCGCGGAGCGCCTGGACCGGATGGAGACGCGCCTGTTCGCGAAGCCGAACCGGCAGACGCTGACGCATCTCTTGCGGTTGAAGCGGCAGGTGGTGTTCCTGCGGAAGACGCTGATCCTGGAGCGCGAGGTGCTGGCCCGCCTGGTGCGCGGCGAATTCGCGCTCGTGCAGCCGGACGAGCGCGTCTATTACCGGAACGTCTACGACCACCTCGTGCGCTACACGGAATTGATCGAAGGCGCCCGCGAGATGGTGAGCGACCTGATGCAGACGCACCTGGCGGCGGCGTCCAACAAGCTGAACGAGATCATGAAGGTGCTGACGTTGATCTCGACGATCATCCTGCCGCTGACGCTGATCGCGGGCGTGTACGGGATGAACTTCCAGAACCTGCCGGAAACGAAGTGGGAATACGGTTATTACTACGCGCTGGGCCTGATGGCGGTCACGGCGCTCGGGACGCTGGGCGTGTTCCGCTGGCGGAAATGGATTTGAAGTTTAGCCGCGAGGCGCAGTCTTCGGAGCCGAGCGCGGCGCCTGCAACCACAATTTGATGAATTCTCGACACTGGTTTACGTCGATCGTCACCGCGCCGCCGCGCTCGGCTCCGCGGACTCCGCCTCGCCGCGAAACAAATGCGATCACTCCCCCAACATCTCCCGCCGCACGTCCGCCGGGGCCGGCTCGTAACTGTGCGGTTCCAGCCCGCTCGCGGCGCGGCCCTGACTCAAGCTGCGGACGCGATCGGCGTAGTCGAACAGCAGCCGCAGCG
>CAYVRB010000013.1:0-30887 GCA_964453375.1 uncultured Alcaligenaceae bacterium | reverse complement strand
GGCACGAACGCTTCCACCTCGAACGTGTCCCCGGCGCCGATCGCCTCCTGCCGCTCGATGATCCCGCGGCGCTGCGTCAGGTCGCCGATCACGTTCCCCAGGAACTCGTTCGGCGTCGTCACCGTCACGCGCATGATCGGTTCCATCAGCTGGATGTTCCCGTCGATCGCCTCGCGGTACGCCTGCGACGCCGCCTTCAGGAACGAATCCTCGCTGCTGAGGTTCGGATCCACCTTCGCGTCGGTGATGGTGGCCTGCACGTTCATCATCGGATAGCCGAGTTCGCCGGTCTGGAGCGCGTCGAACAGTCCGCGCTCCGCCGCCGCCGCGAAGAGCGCCGGCAGCGCCTCCGGGCCGACCGCGTTGTTCAAGATCACCGGCTTCTCGACCTTGAAGTTCGTGAACGACACCCGCAGCTTCGCGTACGCCGGCTTGTCCCCCATCCGATCCACTTCCACTTCGACCGTCTTGCCGCCGACGAGCATCTCGCGGTAGCTGACGCGCGGCTTGCCGACGCGCACCTTCACTCGGAAGTCGCGCTCGAGCCGGTGCCGTTTCACCTCCAGATGCAGCGTGCCCATGCCGCTCATCACCGTCTGGGCCGTGTCCTTGTCGAGCTTCACCTTGAACGTCGGATCCTCGAGCTGGAGCAGCGCCAAGGACGACGCGAGCTTGTCCTTGTCCCCGCCGCTCTCCGGTTCGATCGACTGGCTCACCACGGCTTCCGCGAACGCGATCGCCTCCAGCAGGATCGGGTGCGCCGTCTCGCAGAGCGTGTCGCCGGTCGCCGAGTCCTTCAGGCCGAGCACGCAGACGATGTCGCCCGGCGGCGCCGCCTCCACTTCCTCCAAGCCCTTCGCCGGGTCGGCGTGGACGTGGAAGAGCTTCGCGATGTTCTCCTTCACGTCCTTTCCGGTGTTGAACGCGCGCATGTTCGGCTTCATCACGCCGGAGTAGACGCGCACGAAATACCGGTTCCCGTTCGGGTGGCCGACCACCTTGAACAGCAGCCCGCTGAACGGCTCCTTCGGATCGGGCTTGCGCTTCTCCTCCTTCTTCCCCTTCGGGTTCGTCCCCGTCACCGGCGGGCGGTCGAGCGGACTGGGCAAGTAATACGTGACGGCGTCGAGCAGCGGCTGGATGCCGATATGTTCGCGGCCGCTGCCGGCGAGCACCGGATAGATGCGCCGGGCGAGCGTCTGCTCGCGCACGAGTTGCCGCACCTTCGCCGGGTCCGGTTCCTGGCCGTCGAGCAGGGCCAACGTGATGAGGTCCTTGTCGTCCGATTCGCTGAGCACGTCGAAGAGCTTCGAGCGATACTCGAGCGCGTCCAGTTGCAGGTCCTCCGGCACCGCCTCCACCTTCACGGTCTTGCCCAAGTCGGACGCGTCGAAGAAGAGCGCCTTCATCTCGATCAGGTCGATGACGCCCCGGAACGGGGTCGGGCTGTCTTTCGCGGAGCCGTAGCCGATGGGGATGACGATCGGAATCGGCCGGCCCTGCTCGGCGGCGTGAGGCGTGAGGCGGGCGCGGATTGTGTCCAGCGTGTGGGCGAAGTTCGCGCCGACGACGTCCATCTTGTTCACGAAGACGATGCGCGGCACGCCGTACTTGTTCGCCTGCCGCCAGACCGTCTCGGACTGCGCCTCCACGCCTTTCTGGCCGTCGAAGACGCAGATGGCGCCGTCGAGGACGCGCAGGGAGCGTTCGACCTCGGCGGTGAAGTCGACGTGGCCGGGGGTGTCGATGAGGTTGACGTTGAAGCCGCGCCAAGTGAACGGCACGCAGGCGGAGTAGATGGTGATGCCGCGCGCCTGTTCTTCGGGGTCGTAGTCGGTCTCGGTGGTGCCCTGGTCGACGCCGCCGAGCTTGTGTTTGACGCCGGCGTAGAAGAGCAGGTGTTCGGTGGTGGTGGTCTTCCCGGCGTCGATGTGCGCGATGACGCCGATGTTGCGAATCTGTTTCAGGTCGTCGGTGGGGGTCGATTTCGCCATGGCGTCGGCTCGCAGTAACCCATCAGCGGACCGCGAAGCGCGACGCCGAGAGCAAGGCGCCATTTTACGGACGGGGGAAGGGGGGCGCGCGCCGTCACGGCGCGGGGAGTTCCGGGAGGCCTTCCCAAAGGACTTTTCCGTCAGAGCTTTTCACGACGATGTTCTTGAATTGCACGACTCCTTCTTTCGGCTGTGCGGGGTACCCGACGCCGAGTTCCACCTGTCCCGAGGGTGGCATTTTCATCGCACGGTTGAACGCGGGGATCGTTTGCCGAGTCTCCGTCGCTCCGACGTAAAACTCGACCTGATTGTTCAGGACGCGCAACCGAGCGGTTTTCCAGTCCGAGTGACGGAGCGGTTTGCGCACGGTTTCGATCGGCCGTTTGCCGCCATCCTCCCACAGATCGATCGCATCCTTCCATTCGGTACCGAATCGGACTGTGGGACCGCGGATCGGAGAAAGAACTTGCCTCCGTACGCTCACGCTGACTTCGGGTGGCCCCTCGACGACCCGACTCTCGAATTGCAGTTCATAATCGGTCCATTTGGGATCGCCGAACACGATGACGGCGCTTCTCGCGCGGCCGGTCAGGACATCGCCATCGATGCTCCATTTTCCGATACCTTCAATCTTTGCCTTCCGATCCTTCTCCGGTTCGGGCGGATCGGTCGGTAGCAGCACTTCCGGCGCCGGGGCCGGCACGCTCGAGGCCGACAGGTCTTGAATCTCGATCTTCCGATACCGGACGCGCGTGGCTTTCATGGCTTGCAGTCGAATCGGCCCGCCGTTCGGCGACGGGTCCGTGACTTCGTGCACCTTCACGCCGTCGACGCTCGTCGTGATGCGGTTCCCCACCGCGGCGATCTCGATCGTGTAGGGTTTGTTCCAGAACGGCTGCATCGGCCGGAACCCCTGGGACGCCTGCGCGGGATCGCGATCGTCGTCTTCGTCGGCTTTCGACGCCACGCGCAGGATCTCGCCCGGACTGGTCCAACTGCCGCTCTTGGAAAGTCCTCCGCCCGTGATGTGATAGCCCACGAACGGGAGGCGCGAGGACGTCAGGCGAACGATGATCGGCATGGATCGGTCCGTCGGCTCCAGGGGCGCGTGTTCGATGCGCAGGACGAAATCGCGATAGGGGCGCGTGCTCTCGAGAACCCCGGCATTGGCGGGCGCCGGATGGACGCGCGGATTCCGAATGCCCCGAAGGACGAGCAGGTCGTTTTCAATGGCCCACGTGCCCTTGTAGTTCGGGAAGGTTCGCAATCCCGCGACTTGCTTGCCATTGAAGAGCGAAACGAAATTCGGAGCGGCCGCCGGCGGTTGGCCCGCGACCTTGACGACCGCCGGTTTCGGCGCGTCCGGTTTCTCGAACCGCACGCGGACCGGTTCTCCGCCGATCTTCACCGTCACGTCCTTCGACATGATCTCGGTGCCGCTGCGCACGACGACGGCGTAGGTGCCGGCGCGGTCGATGGAAATCGTGGCCTTGTCGCCATTGCGCGACACCGTGGCGACCCCGCCGTCGATCGTCACGACGGCGTCGGCGGGGAGGTCGTCGAGCACGATCGTGCCGCGCTCGGTCTTGATGAACAGCGAGCCGACGGCGACCGCCCCGAGCGCGAGCAGCGCCAGCCCCAGCGCCACCGCCGGCCAGCGCTTCCGAGAAGGTGGCGGGCTATCCGTCCGCGTGATGATGGGTTGTGTCTGGCTCGCCACGTCCGTCTCGGCTTGGCTCGCCGTCATCACGGCTTCCGACGGCTTCGCCCCCGGCCGGATGAACGGCACCAGTGCCTTCGCCACTTCCGCCGGCGTCTGCGGACGATCCTTCGGGTCCTTCGCCAGCATTTTCGCGATCAGCTCCGCCAGCGCGGCGGGCACATCGGCGCGCAATTCATTCGTCGGCTGAGGGATCTTCTCCCCGTGGGCGAAGATCAGCGACATGATGTTGTCCTCGACGAACGGCGGCCGGCCCGTCAGGAGGAAGTACAGCGTGCAGCCGAGCGCGTAGATGTCGGCGCGGATATCCACGCTCTTCGCGTCGCGGATCTGCTCCGGCGCCATGTACGCCGGCGTGCCAAGCGACTGGCCGGTCTTCGTCTGATGGTCGACATCCGAGATATCCGACGGTTCCGTCCGCGATTTCGCCAACCCGAAGTCCAGGATCTTCACCTGCCACTTCGCGCCGTTCTGGAGCACCATGAGGTTGCTCGGCTTGATATCGCGGTGCACCAGCCCCTTCTCGTGCGCGAACTGCAACCCGAGTGCCGCCTGATGGATGTAATAGCAGGCGCGCGCCACGGGCAGCGGGCCGCGCTTGTCCAGATGCTTCGCCAGGTCCTCGCCGGCGTATTCCATGCTCAGCACGACGGTATCGCCGACCTGCTGGACGCCATAGGTGGTGACGATGTTGGCGTGGTTCAACTGGCCGACGGAGCGGATCTCCCGCCGGAAGCGCGCCGCCGCGCCGGACCGCTCCATCATCGACTTGCTCATCACTTTCAGCACTTCCTCGCGGTCCATGTGGACGTTCCGCGCGAGAAAGATCTCCCCCATCCCGCCGTGTCCGAGCCGGCGGACATCCTTGTACATCGAGAGCGTCAGCAGGGCGGCCGGGATGTTGGCGTCGTCGCCGCTGAAGACCGTGCTCTTCTCGACCGGCGGCTGGGACGCCTCGAAGCCGCTCATGGCCTCCGGCTGCGCGGCCCGCTTCAGGCGGTCCAGAAAGCCGTCGGACGACAATTCCGCGACCCGGCCACGGCAGTCGGCGCAGGTGGTGATATGCGCTTCGACCGTCTCGTTCGCCGCGCCGGCGAGTTTGCCGAGCCCGTAGTGGGAAAGCTGTTCGTCCGAAGGGTGCGCCGCCGTCATGTCCGTCCCTCGATCGCTCGTGGGCGAGTCGATGTCCCGTTATTCTGGGCACGCAATAGGAAATGTCTCGACCGCCGCCGACCTGACTCGAAAACCGGAATTATTCCAGGATTCCGGCCGACTCATGGCGGAGTCGTTTGAGAATGCGCGATTTGGCTTGCAATATGGCGGCCTCGGTCAGACCGAGATCGCGGGCGACTTCCGCAGCCGGCCGACCGTCGATGGCGAAGCGCTGGAAGGCGGTCCACGTCGCGGGGGCGAAGTCCGGCCGGACGATCTCCAGCAGCTTGTCGAAGACGCTCCGGTCGTGGTCGCGGTCCCACTGGTGGGTCAGGTCGCTGTTGGGGTCTTCCAGTTGGGACAGGATTTCCTCGTTCGGGCCGACGGCGCGGGCCTTGCGCCGCCAGTTGCGGACGAGGTGCACGGCCAGTTGCCGGAGCCAGGCGCGGAACGCGCCGTCGCGCCGGCGTTCGAAGCTGGGGAGCTTTTGCAGGACGACGAGCCAGACTTCCTGCGCGAGGTCGTCGACGTCGGTGGGCGGGACCGCAAGCCGGCCGAGCCAGTGGCGCAGCAGCGGCACGTAAATGTCGTGCAGCCGCCGCCAGTCCGCGTCGGGTGCGTCCGGCGCCTTGAGGCGTTCCAGCAGGCTCGGTGAGGTCGAAGCGATGGCGGTTCCATCCGTCTGGGAAAGGACTTTATATCCGCACGAAGATCTTGTTCCGGTACATCCACCACAGGATCAACCAGTAGACCGCCAGCAGCACGACTCCGCTCACGAACGGCTCGTACTCCTTGCCGCGGAGTTGGAAGACCTCCGCGCCGAGGTGCGTCTTGAACGACGCGAGCACGAACCCTTCGACGAGGTGCGAGCCGACGTAGGCGACGATGGAGTTCGCGCCGATCACACGCAGCGGATGGCTCCAGCCGGGGCGGCCGATCGTATCCGTGCCGGCCGTGAAGAGGCCGAGCAGCACGAAGCACCAGCCGCCGCTGAAGAGCACCCAGGTCGGCGTCCAGATGCGCTTGATGCTCGGCGCATAGCCGGAGTGGTCGAGGCCGTAGCCGACGGCGAGCAGGACGAGGCCGACGGCGAGGAAGCGGCCGACGATGGGCCAGCCGTGCGACTGCTTCAGCCACGTCCCGGCGATGAGGCCGAGGATCATCGTCGCCAGCGTCGGGATGAAACTGAGCGTCGCATAGCCGCCGCTATTGTTCTGGCTGGCCCGCGGCAGGTATGGATACAGCCATTGCTCGAAGGCGTAGGCCGGGTTCGAGTTCTTGTCCCAGTGGGCTTCGAATCCGGTCTGACGGTGCTCCCAGTTGGGCGCGGCGCCGACGGCCTTCCAATCGAAGTCCGGCCCCGGCGCGGGCCACGCGGCGAAGAGCGCCCAATAACCGGCGAGGATCGCGCCGACGGAGAGCCACTGCCATCGGGCGCGCACGAACCCGAGCGCGAAGAGGAACAGGTAGCCGAGGCCGATCTGCGAGAGCGTGTCCTCGAAGGTCCAGTTCGTCGTCTTCTTGCCGACGGAGCGGAGGAAGACGCCGAGCAGCACGAGGAGCGCGGCGCGGACGAAGGCGTGCCCGAACATCGCGCGCATCGATTGCCCCTTCGCCACGCGCGAGGCGATCGAGAACGGCACCGCGACGCCGACGAGGAACGAGAACGACGGCTGGATGAGGTCGTGCAGCGTGCAGCCGCGCCATTCGACGTGCGACTGGTGCCAGCCGAGGAACTGCCAGACGGGACTATCGGGGAAGGTCTTCGCCATCCGGCCGAGGTGGAGGACCTCGGCCATCATGAGGAGCATGACGAACCCGCGATACGCGTCGATGGAAGCGAGCCGGGCAGCGGGCGGCGTTGCGGACATGAATGTTTCCTGTTTAGCCGCGAGGCGGAGTCTTCGGAGCCGAGCGCGGGGCTTGGCTATTTTTCTCGAATCCGCACGTTGCGGAACTCGGCGCTCGTGCGAAACTGCTGCAAGCCGACGCGGCCCGTCATGCGCGGGAACTCCACGTCGGCGTCGACGCACTTCACGCCGCCGATCGTCACGGTGACGTGCTTGCCGACGACTTCGATCTTCCCTTTGTTCCACTGGTTCAGCTTGAACGGCGGCACTGGGTTCGGCGCGACCTTCTTGAACACCGCACCGTGGCGCGTGTTCGGGACGGTCATCGGCAGATACGCGGCATCGTCGAGCAGTTGAATCTCGACGAACTCCGCGCCGGTCGGATGGCCGTTGTCCCAGGCGCGCAGGAAGACGCCGCTGTTGCCCCGGGGCGGCAGGCGGAACTCGAACTCGAATTCGAAGTCGCCGTACTCCTTCTTCGTGCCGACCCAGCCCTGCGCGGAGCCGTCGGCTTCGAGCATGTTGCTCTTCAAGCTCCAGCCCTTGGTTTGGAACTGGTCCCACGCGGCGAGCGACTGGCCGTCGGTGAGTTCGAGCCATTTCGCGAGCGCCTTCGGCGGCGCCGGCGCGGGGGCGGGCACGGGCGCCGGCGGCGGTGTCGGCACGCCCGCCGGGGGCGGCGCGCCGTCCAGCGAGCGCAGTCTCAGGACGTACGCGGCCCCATTCTCGGCGATCAGCAGGTGCCGGCCGTCCGGCGCGAGGCGCCAGTGCGTGACGCCGTTCGAGGCGGTGTACGAGCCGAGGAGCTGGAACGGTTCGACGGTCGCGTCGTACCAGGAGAATTTCAATCCCCGCGTTTCCACCAGGATCCGCCCATCCGCGCTCAGATCGAACCGGAACGGGCTTAGCGGAGCATCGGCGACGACCATCGTCGTCTCGAGGCGCGCGTCGGAGAGGTCTAAGCGACGGATCGGCCCTTCGGCCAAGTTGAAGTAGAGAAACCGGTTGCCGGGCGAGAACACGAACGCACCGACGTCGAATTGTTGAGGGTCGGTGCCGAGTTCGAGCTTCGTGCGCCGCGGCTGCTTCGGGTTCGCGAGGTCGATCAATTCCGCGCCGCGAGGGCCGGCGACCGCGACGATCTGCCCGTTCGGCGATACCTGGAAATGGCCGATCCGTTCTTGTGGCGCGTAGCCGAGGTCCAGCAGTTTCTCGCCGACGGAATCGGTCTCGTGCGGGTTCCAGCGATAGAGAACGTTTTGATCGTTGACAAGCACGATCGACTTGGAATCGGAGGCCCAGGCGAACTGAATCGTTTTGCCGTGGGTCGATTCGGTGAGCGGCCAGAGGCTGGTGCCGATGACCTTGAACGCGACGAGTCGGCCGTTGTCGAGGGCGGCGACGGCGAGGCCGTCGGGCGACGCCGCGGTGTGCAGGAAGGGGTTGGCGTCGGTTCCGCGGATGACCTTCGACATTTCCGGCTGGAGGGCGCCGTCGCGCACGGTCCAGAGCCGCGCCTTCTCGGGCGGGAAGAACGTCATCAGTTCCTTGCCGAGCGCCGGGGCGACGTTGTGGGCCGCGACGGCTTCGCCGGAGTACGCGATCACGTTGCCGATCGCGTCGCGCACCTTGTGGATCGAGGCGTCGTCGTTCTGGAGCGAACGCTGGCCGTCGCCGGAGACGGCGACGGTGTTCCGCGGCAGGTCGCGGAGCTTCTGGAGCTTCGTCTCGAACGACCAGTGCCCGGTTTTGCCTTTATTCGAAAGAAGGTAGCATTCGTTCTTCGTCCGATCGCCCCGCGAAACGGAATACCACTCGTCGGGATCGTCGATCGTTTCGAGTTCCTTCGGCGTTGAACCGGACACGTCCCAGAGCGTCATCTTTCCGGCGTTCGCCGTCATCAGTTTCCGGCCGTCGGTCGAGAGCGCGAACACGTTGGAACTGATCGTGGGGGAGAGGCGACAGCGTTCCTTCGCGGTTCCGGCGTCGAGGTCCCAAACGCGCATCTGCACGGTTCGATTCAGTGCGTAATGCAGGACGGCGATCGACTTCCGATCGCCCGCGAGGCTCATGTGCGAAATCGCGTCCCCCGGATCGGGGCTGATGAGCATTGAGCCTTCGCCCGCGCTGTCGTTGATATCCCAGCGTCGAATCCCCTTGTCCGTTCGCGGGTCCAGCGTCACGATCGATCGACCGTCGTCGACAAACTCCATGTCGTAGAAATTGCCGCCGATCGCAAGCCGACGCAATGGCACGGGCGCCGGGCCGGTCAAGTCGTAGGTTTGGATGCCGATTCCGTTCGCGAAGCTAAGGCACGCGGCGAGCGTACCGCCGTCGGGCGAGACGGCCAAACTCCAGCCGCCGCTCGCATTGCGGTCCCAGTACACGAGTTTCAGCGTGTCGGTCTCGAAGATCCGCACGCCTTGATTGTGGCTCATCATCACGAGTCGTTTTCGATCGGGCGTGAAGCGACAGTACGATTGGAGCAAGCCGAAGGGGCTCCCCGCGACCGCCACCAGTTCCTTCGGCTGCCAGGGGAAGCGCTCACTCGCCGGGAACTTCGCCGGGTCGAGGTCGTCGAGCGGGCCGCGCGGGGCGACGTTGACCGACGTCAGATTCGAGACCGGCGTCCACGAGACGTACTTGATCTCGGCCGGGGCCTTGGGAACCACCGCCGGACCTTTCGTGGAACCACCGACGACGGTTGTGGTTTTGGGTGGTTCGGTCGCGGGTTTCTCCGGCTTCTTCTCCGCGCTCGACGATGCCGACGGCGAGGGCGTAAAGACACCTTTGGCGATGAAGACCATCAAGTTGACGATCGTAAATACCGCGATCACCGAATACAGAATGTAGCGACGAATCGAGTTGGGCTTCTTGGTTTCCGTCGAAGCAACCGTACGCCGTTCCCGCTCCGTCGGCTCGTCGTCGTCAAGGTCCGCGAAGGCGCTCGCCGATGCCACCGTCACGGGCATCGCCACGTAGTTCGGCTGCGACGCCGTCGAGACCGGCGCGAGCGACACGTCCGGGCCGGACGTGCCGCGATTGTCTCGGATCGCCGCCAGGCGCTTCGCCACCTCCTTCGCCGACTGCGGGCGGAGATCGCGGTTCTTCTCCAACAGTTGATGGATCAGCTCCGCGAGCGCCGGCGGCACATCGGCGTTGAACTCCTCGACGCGCGGCGGCGCCTCGATGGCAAGCGCCGTCAAGAGCGCCATCATCCCACCGGACCGCTCGAACGGCGTCTTGCCCGCCACGAGGCGGTAGAGCACCGTGCCGAGGCTGTAGAGGTCGGCTCGGTGGTCCACCTTCAAGCCGGCCGCCTGCTCGGGGGCCATGTACGCCGGGGTGCCCATCACGGCGCCGCTGTGCGTCAGCTCCTTGCCGCCGGCCTCCTCGTCCTGCGGCTTCGCCAGGCCGAAATCGAGGATCTTCACGCGGCCGTTCGGCGCTTCGAGCCAGATGTTCCCCGGCTTCACGTCGCGGTGGACGACGCCGAGATCGTGCGCCGCCGCGAGGCCGAGCGCGATCTCGCGGCCGATGCGCAGCACCTGCGGGATCGCCGGGTTCCCCTTCTTCTTCAGGTATTGATCGAGCGGATACCCCTGCAGGAACGGCAGGGCGATGAAGGGCACGCCGTCGATCTCGTCGGCGTCGAGGATGGCGATGACGTTGTCGTGGGTGATCCGCGCCGCCGCCCGCGCCTCGCGCACGAAGCGGTCCTTGGCCGTCTGGTTCACGGCCGCCTGCGGGAGCATCACCTTGAGCGCGAGCTGCCGGTCGAGGCGCGGGTCGAGCGCGAGGTAGACGGCGCCCATGCCGCCGCGGCCGAGTTCCTTCTTGATGCGGAAGCGGCCGAGCGTGCCGATCTCGCCGGGCGCCGCCGGCGGGCCGAAGCGCGGACCGTCCGCGCCGCCGCTCGGCTGCGTCCGATCCGGCGCGGTCGCCGGCGGGTTCGTGTCCGCGTCGGGCACGTACGGCGTCGTCTGCTGGCGCGTCTTGTCGTCCGTCGGCTGCACGGGATTCGCCGCTCCAGGGGAACCGCCAGTTTACCCGAAGCGCGCAGGCGGGAGAACGGGGAAAGCGAACGGGGTCACTTCACGGGCAAGTCTCTCGAAAGAGGGTGTCATATGCTTCACAGGAATCATTTGCCGGGGTGCCATGCCCACGGCTTTGCGTGGGTATGATCACATACTTCAAAACAAAGCATGCCCACCCAAAGCGGTGGGCATGGCACCCGGCGAGCGGAGTCGCTTCACGGGCAAGTATCTCGAACGTGGGTGTCGAATTTGTTCACCGTTTTGGTTTTCGACGCCAACGGCGTCGTTCTCCCAGCCCAGGGTTGAGGGCGCTTCGCCCGACACCCTGGGAATCGGGGCCCAAAAGGGTTTTCGACTCCGAAGGAGTCGTTCGGACTCGAATCGCCATGAACGACACCGTTGGTGTCGACGCGCTGGGATATCGGCCACCGGGGGTGTCGCTCGCCGAGCCTCGCTCAACCCCAGGCTGGAAGAACGACGCCGTTGGCGTCGAAGATCGTCGCGACAGAACAGGCGTACCGCCCAACAAATGCGACGAACACCCTCACTTCACGATTTCGTGGATCGGTTCGTCGCCGCGGACGACGGGGTGGAGGCTGAACGGGCCGGACCAGTAGTCTCCGATGCGCCAAACGCCGGCGATATTGCCCTCGCCGTCGACCTTGCCGTCGTAGTCGACGGCGTGCCGGCCGAGGTATTGCTTCGTGAGGCGCACGGTGCCGGCGGCGGGGTCGTAGGTTCCGCGGTAGGTGAAGATGCCGACGACGTCGGTGCCCTGTCCGCGCACCGTGCCGCCGGGCGTGAATTCCAGCTCGAACTGCTCCATCTCCTGGCATCCGTAGCCGTCCTGGTGCCAGAACCCCTTCCACGGCCCGCTGGGAAACATCGGCGGCCCTCCCGCGCCATCCTACGCGCCTACTTCGCCGCCGCGTCGAGAAATGCCTTCAATTCGCGGTAGAAGTCCGCCGTGAACCAGGCGTTGTGCTCCTGGCCCTCCATGCGGTGGAACGCCTTCGGTTCGTTCGCGGCGGCGAAGAGCGCCTCGCCATGGGCGAAGGGCACCGTGCGGTCGGCCGTGCCGTGCGCGACGAACACCGGCGTGCGGAGTGCCGGCAGCTTCGCGATCGTGTCGTAGCGGTTCGTCATGAGCCAATGCGTCGGCAGGATCGGGAAGAGGTTCTTCGCAGCGGCGGGCAGGCTCGTGAAGGTCTTCGTGAGCACGAGCGCCTTGTGCTCGTGGCGGGTGGCGAGTTCGGCCGCGACGCCCCCGCCGAGCGACTCACCGAAAAGGATCATGTTCTTCATTGGAACGCCCTTCGCCGTCGCGAGCCAGGCGATCATGGCGTCGCCGGCGGCGTAGCAACCGGCTTCGGTCGGGGTGCCCTCGCTCTTCCCGTAGCCGGGGTAGTCGAAGAGCAGCACGGAGGCGTGGAGCGTCTGGCGGAGTTCGATCGCGACGCGCGAACGATGCGAGAGGTTGCCGCCGTTGCCGTGGGCGAGGACGACGGCGTCCGGCCCGGCGGCGGGGAAGTACCAGCCGTGGATCTTCGTCCCGTCGGCGGCGGTCGTCCAGGCGTCCTCGACGTCGTTGACGGGGCAGGGCACCCACGATTCGGCCGCGGTGTTGCCGGGGTAGACGAGGCGGTTCTCGAGCCACTTCATGACGAGGATGCTCCCGAGCCACGCGAGGGCGAGGAGGACGAGCGCGCGGATCAGGCGACGTTTCCAGCGCCGGGATTGGCGGGGAGGGTCTGACATGGAAGTGTTGAATGGAAGGGAATTCCTCGAACCAATGCAAATGGGAAGACTGGATCACATTTCATTCTTCGTGTCGATGACGCAGCGCGAGCACGATCGCCCCGTGGAGCGAGCCGATCAGCCAGCCGAGGAGCAGGCAGAACCCGCTGAAGCCATCCGATCCGAATCCAAGTTCGACTTTGAAGAGAAGCGGCCCCAGAGGTCCGCCGATTGCGAACACGCCGAACGTCCACCAGAAGACGTAGCGGCCGCGGATGCGCCGCTTTTCGGATTCGGCTCCAATCGACTTGCGCAGGGAGCGGCCGATGAAGAAGACGAGGACGCACGCGAGGGCGTGCGCATGGAGATACGACAAGCACGATTCCCAGAACGGACTCACACCAGTTCGCGAATCCGTTCGCCGTCGCTGACGTGCTGCGGGCGGCCGGTCGGGTCGGGCACGGCCGTCTCCGGCGTCAGGCCGAGCGAGTGGTACAGCGTCGCGAACATGTCGCCGAAGCTCACGGGGCGGTCCTTCGCGTGCTCGCCGAGGCGGTTCGTCGAACCGACCACCTGGCCCGTCTTCAGGCCGCCGCCGGCCAAGACGGCGCAGCTCACCTGCGGCCAGTGGTCGCGGCCGGCTTCCTTATTGATCCGCGGCGTCCGACCAAATTCGCCCCACGCCACCACCGTCACGTCGTCCAGCATGTCCAGCCGCTCCAGGTCCCACACGAGGGCCGTGAGGCATTGGTCCAGCTTCGAGCCGTGGTCGCGGACGAGGTCGAAGTTCTTGCCGTGGCTGTCCCAGCGGCCGTAGCTGAGCGTCACGCAGCGGGCGCCGGCCTGCACCAGTCGCCGCGCGACGAGCAGGTGCTCGTTCACCGTCGGCGCGCCGTCGTACTGGAATTTGTACGGCTTGCCGTCGCCGTAGCGGTCGCGGATCTTCGGGTCCTCGCGGCTTACGTCGAGCGCCTCGATCAGCCGGCTCGACGTCAGCACGTTCATGGCGCGCTCGGTGTGCGAGTCCATACCGACCAGCGAACCGTTCGCGTCGAGTTCGCGCTTGAGGTTGTCGAAGCCGGCGAGGAGTTGCTTGCGGTCGCCCATGTGGACGGAGTTCGTGCCGTTCATCTTCATGTTGGCGATGTCGGGGCCGTTCGGCTTGAACGCGCCGAAGGTGCTGCCGAGGAAGCCGGTCTTGCCGGGGTCGCTCCAGGGGCCGTGCTGCGTCTTCTCGGCGAGGCCGACGAACGGCGGCACGCTCGGGTCGACGGGGCCGTGCAGCTTGGCGAGGACGGAGCCGATGGACGGCCGGCCGCCGAGGGCGGACAGCGATTCGTTGCGCCAGCCGGTGGTGCATTGGTAGGCGTCGTGGCCGCCGGTCGCGCCGACGATGGAGCGCACGATGGCGAACTTGTCCATCATCCGCGCCATCTTCGGGAAGACTTCGCAGATCTCGATGCCCGGCACGCTGGTCTGGATCGGCTTCATCTCGCCGCGGATCTCGGCGGGGGCGTCCATCTTGAGGTCGAACATGTCCTGGTGCGGGGGTCCGCCGCCGAGGAAGACGTTGATGACGGCCTTGTGCTTGGCGAGGCTGGCTTGTGGGCTGGCGGCTTCCGCGCGGTAGACGTCCGCGAGCGAGAGCGACGCCGCGCCGAAGGAGAGCGCGCCGACCTTGAGGAAGGAACGTCGGGGGACGCCATCGCAAAGACGGCTCGTGCCGCCGTGGAAGGTGAGCATGGAACGGCCTCCGAACGAAAGGGGAGGTATGGGGTCGTGCCCCGGTAGGTGAATGGAGTCTACCGTGCGGATTCGGGCGGGACAAGAACAAAAGCCGGTTTCACGTATTCCGGTCGTCTTGACTCACGACTCAGAACTCACCACTCACAACTCGTCACAAACGGTTTCATGAAGAGTTCTGAGTCGTGAGTTCTGAGTAAAACCGTAATCCCTCCCGAGGGAATACGTTTGGTTTCGGCATCTATTTCAACGTGGCCAGGTATTCGGCGATCGCCTTGATCTCCTCGGGCTTCAGCTTCTCGGCGAACGCGGGCATCTTCGATTCGGGCTTGTGCGTCTTCGGGCTGCGAATGTACTCGGACAGCCACTCGACGGTGTGGGAGGCGTCCGCGCCGGCCTTGCCCAAATTCGGGGCCTTCTTCATCGGCTCGCTGCCCGCTTCGGCGAGCGAGTGGCACTTCCCGCAGTGGGTGGTGAACAGTTCGTTCGAGCTGCCGCCAGCCGCGGCCCCGCCCGGCTGGGTCCGGGCCATGCCTTGCTGGCCGCCGGCCGGCGGGACCGCGCCTCCTTGGGAGCTGGATTGTCCGCAGCCTGCGACGGCGAGGATGCCGGCCAGAAACGTGAACGCGAGGAGAGAGCGGCGCATGTCAACGGCCTCCGAGATGAATGGTAAGTCCCTGTCTACATTCGGAGTGGGAAGATTCAACGGGATTTATCCGCCGCGCAATCCGTTCGGTTCTTGACAAATCGCGCCCCATCGCGTAACGAATAGACCTGTAGAAGCCAAATCCCCGGCCAACACCGGGGAGCGGGGGACCCAAGGGATCGGGCGCAAGGCCGATCCGGGGGCGAACGCGGGAAACCGCGAGGGTACGTTCAAGCCCTAGCCCGTCAGCTAACCTCGTCGGCCGCGCCGGAACGCGTTGTTCCGGCCATTTGAACGGGCAATCCCGTCTCCGCGCCGACGCGCACTTGCCCGGTTCTCCCACCCTCCGATCGCCATGATCGCACGAACCTCGTGTGTTTCGTTCGGCGTCCGCGGCTTCGCGCCGCCCCCGTCGTTCGCTCCGCCACCGTAGTCGGCCACGATCAGCCACGAACAACAAGACCTCCCGGCCGTCGCCGGCGGGGTTCGCGTCCGTTGTCCGCCCACCGTGGAGGACCGACCATGACCCGGCCAACCCTGCCGACCTCGCTGATGCTCTTCGTCGCGGCGGCCGGTTGGGTGTGCTACCCGCCGCCCGTCGGCACGGGCCGCGCCACGCAAACATTGGTGTCCGCCGACGCCGTCCAACGGCTGCGCGAGCGGACCATCCCCCTCGGCTGTGCCGTCCTCGGCCTGGCGTTCCTCGCCGCCGGATTCCGCCGCCGTCCCGAACTCGAGAGCGACCATGAACGCCGATGAAGATTCCAAACCCGTTTCGAAGAAGCTCCTGCTCGTCCCCGCCGGGTTGATCGCGCTCGTGGCGTTCGGCCTCGTCGCGGGGCGAGTGGCCATCCAGCCCTACGACGTGCCGGAGTTCCAGGAGATCGACACCAGCGACTCCGCGTTCCTCATTCCACTCGAAGGCGATACGGCGAAGCAGCAGTTGTTCCCGTCCGTCGAATTCCTGAACGAGCAGAAGGTGGCCGTGAAGCGCGTGCAGATCCCGCACCGGTGGCAGCCGATGGGCTTCCTGCCGCGCGACGGGCAATACGTCGCCACCGTGCGGCTCGTGAAGGTGGACCGCAAGCCGGTGACGCGCGAGTGGACCCGGAACTCGCACACCGGCACGTCGACCAAGGACGAAGCCGTGCAGGCCGAGTCGAAGGACAGCATCAATTTCAACATGGGCGTCACCTGCACCGCGAACATCCCGGAGGAGTTGGCGGCGACGTTCCTCTACACGTATCCGTCGAAGTCGCTGGCCGACATCATGGACAGCGAGATCCGCGCCCGCGTCCAGCAGGTGCTCGCCGAGGAGGCGGCGCGCCACCCGTTCAACGAGATGCTCGGCAAAAAGGTCGAGATGATCGCGGCCGTGCGCACCGACGTAGTGCCGTTCTTCGAGAAGCGCGGCATCAAGATTTCCACCATCGGCATGCTCGGCGGCATCCAGTTCGAGAACCCGGAGATTCAGAAGGTGATCGACGACTCGGTGAAGGCCCAGCAGCTCAAGACCGTCGCCGAGGCGAAGCGCGAGGCTCAGGAAGTCGAGAACAAGCGGCTGAAGCTGGAGGCGACGGCGCTCGCGGAGGTGGAGGCGCTGAAGGCCGAGTCGGCGGCGAAGCTCAAGAAGCAGCTCGCGCTCGCCGAATCGGAGGCGGAGGCGATCAAGGCCGAGTCGCAGGCGAAGTCGCGGCTGAGGATCGCGGAGACGGACGCGGAGTCGCTGAAGAAGCAGGCCGAGGCGCGCGTCTACGAAGCCGAGAAGGCGGCCGAGAGCGGCGTCGGCGACGTGCTGGTGCGCCTGCGGCAGATCGAGCTGGAGTCGGCCCGCTGGAAGCAATGGGACGGCAAAATCCCGTCGATGCCGTGGTGGCCCGGCATGAGCCAGGCGATGATGCTGTTCCCGACGGGAGAAGTGGCGAAGAAGTGAATTGTTTAGCGGCGAGGCGGAGTCTTCGGAGCCGAGCGCGGGACGTCGGTAACGCGCTCGGCTCCGAAGACACCGCCTCGCCGCTAAACGGATCCCGACGGAGGTCGGCTGATCTTGCTCGGCCCTTTGCCGATCACTTTCTCGTACTTGCCGGCGTCGCTCTTCACGTACTTCGTGAACCCCATCCGGTCGAGGTTCTTGTCGGACAGGTTCGCCTTCATGTTCTGGCCGGTCCATTTCTTCGGCGCGTTCGGCGTCGTGAACAAGCGCGTCACCGGCGCGCCGGTCTCGGGGTGCGCCGTCAGCGGCGCGTCGGCCATCGCCTGCACGACCTCGAAGATTTCGCCGGAGTCGTCGTCGGTGACGACCTGATAACGGTACAGCGGCATCGGATAATCCAAAAGGACATGGGTCGTTCAATGGCCGGACAATTGATCGTTGACCGGGTTTCGTGGCCCTAACGGGGCGACCGAAAATAGCCAGGGGTGAAACCCCTGGAACCGGACCGCCGATTTGACGTAGCCCCGAAGGGGCGACCTGCGTCAACGAGGTCGCCCCTTCGGGGCTACGGACTTTTTCGCTGGCGATACCAGGGGTTCCGTCGCTTCGCTCCGTCGCCCCTGGCTATTTTCGGTGGCCCCGTTGGGGCCGAACACCGGTCAAAAGTTAATGGTCATTTTGAAGGTATTATACCCCCTTGGGCGCGAACAGGCCGCGCACGCCCGGCACGAACCGCAACCAGCCGAAATAGCGCAGCAGCGTCAGCGTTCCGAACGCGCCGGCCGACGCGGAATAACTCTTCCCTTCGCCCGGCTCGAAGCGCACCTGCCCGTCGACGTCGGCGGCGGCGGTGTTCGCCGCGGCGCGCAGGTGCTCCTCGCGCTTCGGATCGAACGCGACCACGACCGGCGCGAGGTTCGACCCGCGGAGCTGCCCGCGGATCGCGCTCCCGGGCATGAAGGACAGCAGCAGCGTCATCATGAACAGGCCGAAGATGTTCAGCCCCATGCTGAGCGAGATGCCGAAGTGGAACAGGCAGCCGAGCACGATGTAGTACGGGCGCAGGCGCGTCCAGATGAGGATCGGCAGGCCGAGTTCCATGACGAACGTGAAGACGACCATGAACCCGGCCATGCAGGCGTAGACGAAGCGTTCCTGCACCATGAACCGCAGCCAGACTTCGTACCACTGGAAGTGGATCATGGTGAATTCGGGGTTCGCCATCGTGTCCCAGAAGGCGTTGGTGTTCCACCAGGAGGCGCCCTTGAGCTTGGACATGCCGGCGGCCATGTAGATGATGCAGAAGTGGATCTGCGTGAGGCGGAGGGCGAAGCCGGCGGCGACGGACTTGGGCGGCGCGGCGAGGAACGCCTTGGTGGCGTCGTCGAGGGCGCCGGTGCGGCCGAGGCTGGCGCGCGCGGCGCGCCGGCGCGCGAGCAGCCGATCCAGCGAGAGCGCCGCGCCGCAGTTCCCGATCATCAGGTACAGCAGCAGGATGTTCATCATCGTGTCCATGCCGAAGAGCACTTGCTGCGTCCGGTGGATGTAGCTGACGGCGGCGAGCCAGGTGAGCACCGCCGTCACGCGCGTGAAGAGGCCGAGCGTGAAGAGCGCGATCACGATCAGGATGGCGCCGTGCGCGATCGCCATCTCGGTCGGGTCGCTGATGTGGAACCAGAGCGAGAAGGTGTGGTTGCCGACGCGGAACGCCTTGCGCTCCTCGCTGTTCCACTTCTCCAGGTAGTTGATCTGCCGGGCGCGCTCCGCGTCGTCGGCCGGGAGGTCCAACAGGAACTCGAGCAGCGCGTGCCGGTTGATCAGGCTCGATTCCAGCAGGTAGTCCAGCACGTATTTCCGCTGCGTCGATTCGGCGGGCAGCACCGCCAGCAGGGCCTCGATCTCGCGGCGGATGGCGGCATGCTCCTCGGCGGAGCCTTCGTCCAGGAACGCCGGCGGCACGCGGTCCCGCGGCGAGCGCAGCGCCGGCTTCTCGTACGCGTCCAACTGCGCCGCGCGCTCCTTCGGCGCCGTGTAGAACGAGCCGAGGAAATCCAACCCCTCGATCGGCGCGCGCATCCGGTCCCGCGGCACCACCGCCAACGGGTCCATCGACACCAGGCCCGTGCGCGGGTTCTTCTCGCCCGGCGGGTTGGCGCGCTCGAGCGCCACATTGTGCAGTCGAACCAGGAACGCGAGCTGGCCCTTCCGCTTCGCCGGGTCGGCGTCCAGGTTGCGGATGAACATCATCGCGGCGTCCAGCCGGTGCGGGAAGATCGGCACGTGCGCGTTCGGACGGTGCTCCATCCAGGCGCCCGGGCCGAACATCGGCGACAGCACGCTCGGCGCCTCGCGCCGTTCCCGGTTCACCTCCGAGAGCGAATACCAGCCCTGCCGGCCGAAGTACGCGCTCAGGTCCAGGCTGTAGACGGCGTGGACGTAGAGCATCACGAGGCCGGTCATGATCCGCATGAAGCCGAGCGTCGTCGGGTCGGTCGGCGCGAACCAGAAGCGCGTCCAGCGATTGGGGCCGTTCACGGGGTCCTCCCTTCCCAGTCGAAGGCGTACTTCGCGTGCTTGCTCATGAAGTCCTCGTACTCGCGGCCGTCGGCCCCCTTCACCTTGGGCAGGATCGGCACGAGCCAGTAGAGCATCGGGTCCTGCTTGTCGGTCAGGACCGCGTCGCCGTCCGCGGCGAGGGCGAACTCGCCGTAGTAGAACGGCTTGAACCCGAGCGGGTGGTGCGGGTTCCAGTTCTTCTGGCTGAACTCGAACAGGCTCGGGATCGGGTGTTCCAGCCGATAAATCCGCACCGTCTTGGCCTTCCGCTGCGGCGTCGAGTGCCGGTGCAGCAGGTGGGCCGCGTACGACGGCAGCAGGTAGCGCGAGATGTCGTAGCGCGGCATCCGGTACTGGATCGGATCGAATTCCCGAGGCGAGTATGGGATCGCCGGCGTGTTCGGATGCGCCCCCTGCGCCACCGCCGCCCGCCGCGCGTCGATCTCCCGCCACTCGGCCGTCTGCTCGCTGATCCCCGGCATCGACTGGCTCGCCTGCTCCGTCAGCGAGAGCCGGCGGAAGTACGCCAGCCCCATCGGGTCCTTCCAGTGCGCCCGGCGGTCCGGCATCGTGATCCACTCCGCCTCCGGCTTGCCCGTCTTCGGGTCGATCGCGTCGTACACGATCAGGAAGAACATGTGGCTGGCGGACCCCGGCTCGGGGGAATAGAAGTGGTAGGCGTTCTTCAGGTAGACGAACTGGATGTAGGGCAGGACGAAGCGCGTGCCGACCTGCTGCGTGAACCAGGGCGTGGGGTCGGGCCAAGTCGTGGCCATGAAGATGCAGAAGAAGTGGTAGGCGACGGCGCAGGACCCGAGGACGACGCGGACGGCGAACGGGACGGCGGCGAGGAGGGCGCCGACGAGGGCGGCGCCGGCGACGACGCGCGCCATCATGCGGATGGAATCCCAGTGTTCGGGCAGGCCGAGGGAGGCGAGGGCGGCGGCGAGGGCGGCGAGGAGCCAGGCGCTGGGCAGGTTCGGCCGGAGCGAGAGCGCCGAGCCGGCGAGGAGCGCGCCGAGGGCGACGAGGACGAGGCGGACGGTGGCGAGCGGGGACGGACCGGTCTCGCCGGTGGCGAAGCCGAGGCCGTCGGCGAGGGCGATGAGAACGATGCCGAGGCCGGCCAGGCGATGGACGCGGGCGGGGTCGGGCGGCGGGGTCGGATCGACGGGGAGCGGATCGGCCATGACGGCGGCACTCCGTGGGGCACGGGGCCGGCGGGATCGCGGCGGTCCGTGCCGGCAAGATTTAGGATACCCGATGGGGGCGCCGGTTCATAGGATAGAACTATCCGATTTGAGATTCGTTGGCGGAGTTGGCGTGCCGTCACGGTCAGGAACGTGAGAATCGTCGTAGGGTACACAGATTCCGGCAACGTGGACAAACTACCCAAATTCCTATTGACTGGGTTTTCGGGCGCAATACCATCCCACTACGCCAGCCTACCCCGTTTGCGGCTCATGACTGGATTTCCCAGTGTGACGAACCGCTCGGCTTGGCGCAAGTTCTTTTCACACCGAGGGTTCTGCACATGTACAGCATGGTCATGATGATGGCCGTCGCCTCCTCCGGCGACACCGCGTCGTTCGGCGGCCGCAACGGTTGCGATGGCGGCGGCTGCAACGGCCGCGTCGGCCTGTTCGCCAAGCACAACAGCTGCGACGGCGGCGGCTGCGGCGGCCGCGAAGGCCTGATCGCCAAGTGGAAGGCCAAGAAGGGCTCCTGCTGTGGCGACGCCGCCCCGGCCTGCCCCGCCCCGTGCGCCCCGGCCTGTGCGCCCGCCCCGGCCTGCCCGACCCCCTGCGCCGCCCCGGCCCCGTGCGCCGCGCCCTGCGCCGACGCCTGCGACCCCTGCGCCAAGAAGAAGCTCTTCGCCGGCCTCTTCCATCGCAAGAAGAACGACTGCTGCGAACCGGCTTGCCCGACCAGCAGCTGCGCCACGTCGGCCTGCGCCGCCCCCGGCGCCGCGGTCCCGGCTCCGGCCGCCGCCCCGAAGACCATGCCGAAGGCCGAAGCCCCGGCGCCCAAGAAGGAATCGTAAGCTCCACTCGAGCCAAACGGGGAACGGGGGAACCGATCGGTTCCCCCGTTTTTCGTTAGATCGTCCGATTCGAGCGGTATAGGGAATCGCGGGGACGACCCCGCCTCCGAAACAACTCGGTGGGGACGACCCCGCCAACAACGCCGAGGTGCGTTATGGCGTGGGCAATCCTAATTCTGGCCGGCCTGTTCGAAATCGCGTGGGCCGTCGGCCTCAAATCCACCCAAGGCTTCACCAGGTTCTGGCCGTCGGTCGGCACCGCGCTGGCCTTGGCGATCAGCCTCGCCCTGCTCGGCGTCGCCCTGCGGACGCTGCCGCTCGGCACCGCCTACGCCGTCTGGACCGGCATCGGCGCCGTCGGCACCGTGATCCTCGGCATCGCGCTCCATGGCGAACCGGCGACCGCCGGCCGCCTCGCATGCGCCGGCCTCATCGTCGCCGGCATCGTCGGTCTCAAGCTCCTGACGCCGACCAATCCGGCCAACGCCCCGCCCGCCGCCGAGCGGGGCGCCGCCCATCGCTGAACCTACTTCTCCGTGAAGCACTTCGGATCGAGGGCGAGCGCCTGGATCGCGCAGCGCTTCGCGTCGTCGGTGCGGCCTTCGGCGCAGGCTTTCCGATAGTCGGCCACCCACTCGCACGCCGTGCGCGCCGGCGCGGGCGGCGCCAACGGCGCGATATATCGGACCGCCGTGGCCGTCGGCATCGGCTTCACTTCGACCGGCGGCATCGGCGCCGCCCCCGGATTGGTCAGCGGGCTGGCCGTCACGAAGAGGAACAGCTCGCAATCGGTCGATTCCGTACTCCGACCGCGGAACAGGACATCGCCGACCGGTAAATCGCCCAGCACCGGCACCTTCCATTCCGTCGTCGTGGGAACCGTTTGATATCCCATCGGCAGGATCGCCGTGCCGCCGGAAGGGACGACGAACATCGACGCGGCCGACTTCAAGATCGTATACCGGGCATCGCTCAGCTTCGTGGGATCGGGTTCACTCCACTCCGATTCGACGCGCACCTGGATCGTCTTCCCGTCCGGTGCGACGCGGGGCGTGGCGCGGAACGTCGTGCCAACGAATGGCGCCGTCGCAGTCGCTTGCTGAGCGGTCGGCATAACGCGCCCGCCGATCTGCACATGGCCGGTCCGGTTGTCGCGAATGGCCAGCTTCGGGGATACGAGCACTTCGAAGCGCGGGTCGGCTTCGAGCGACTTCATCGCCTGGACGCGCTGCGCCGGAGTCAAGCACCCCGTCTTCGCGTCGAATCCGAGTTTCGCGAGTGTTCCCTGCGTGCAGCGAACATGCTCGATCGACACCCACACCGTCGGCGTACTCGCGTCGCGCAGGCGGTCGATCCACGTCGCCACGTCGCGGACGATCGTCTCCTCGTTGTTCACGACGAGCGTGTGGTTCGTGGCGAAGTAGACCATCGATCCCCGGCCGCCGGCGCCCGTCCAGGACCGCGGCGCGACGAAGCCTTCGAGCAGATTCGAGAGGCGTTCGGCGCGGTCGACACAAGCGGCCTTCGACCCGTCGGCGCCGGGCGGAAGGATTACGTCGGCGATGTCGATCACTTTGGTCATGAGCGGGGTCGGCACCGCGGCGGCGGCGGGCACGGGCGTCCAATCCATCGCCACCGGAAGGACCGTCGGCACCGTCACCGCCTGCGGCGGGTAGTACGCGGCCGGGATCGGCGCGGCCGCCGGCGGTAGCGTCAGCGGTTCCGGCTTCGGCGGCGTCGGCGATTGCGTGAAGCCGTTCGACACGAACAGCACGGCCGACGCGAAGCCGGCGAGGCAGAGGGTCTTGCGCATGGATCGTCCTTGACGGAGGGGGATTCGTCGCGTCGGACGATAGCGACGGACCGCCGATTCGCACAAGCCGAAACCCGCGGCGGTTGCTCTTGGCAAGCCGGGGGCGCTTGCGGTACTCTTCCGGCCTCCGAAGGCTACGACACCGCATCACGGGATCACGGATGATCCAGCATCTGAAGACGGTCTGGCAGTTCCGCTATTTCTGGGCGTCGCTCGTCCAACTGGACCTGCGGAACCGCTACCGGCGCTCCGTGCTGGGCATCGGCTGGTCGCTCCTGCACCCGCTCGCGCTCACCGTCGTCTTCTGCATCGCCTTCGGCGGCATCCTCGGCAGCGCCGACTGGCGCAAGTTCGCCCCGTACCTGCTCGCCGGCCTCGCCGTCTGGGACTTCCTCAAAGGCTCGCTCGTCTTCGGCTGCGATTCGTTCCTTCGCAACGAAGCCTATATCCGACAATCGCCGCTGCCGTACAGCATCTATCCGTTGAGGGCCGTGCTCGGCACGTTCATCCATTTCGTGATCTCGCTCGCGCTCGTCATCGTCGCCGTGATGGTGCTCCAGGAATCGACGGACGTGCTCGCGCGCTTCGTCGCCGCGATCCCGGCGATCCTGATGCTCACGGTCTTCTGCTGGAGCATCGCCACCATCGCCGCGTTCGCGAACGCCTACTTCCACGACACCAAGCACCTGATCGAAGTGCTGACGCAGCTGCTGTTCTTCCTCACGCCGATCATGTACAGCCCGGAAGTCGTGGTGAACAAGCTCGGCTCGTGGGTGCTGGAGTGCAACCCGGCGGCGTACTTCCTGATGCTCATCAGCCATCCGCTGGCGCAGGGCACGACGCCGCCGATCGAGCTGTACACCACCGTGGCGGGCCTGACCGCCGGCGCGTTCGGCCTGGCGTGCCTGACGATGGCCTGGCTCCAGAAGCGCCTGATCTTCCAGCTGTGATTCGCGAAGGATCCCGATGGCCCGCATCGAACTGACCAACGCCTCCCTGACGTTCAACCTGCGGAAGGCCACGCGCCTGTCGCTGAAGGAATTCCTCATCAACGGGATGTTCCTCGCGAGCCGGAACCCGGTCGTGCGCGTGCCCGCGCTCGTGGACGTGACGCTCTCCGCGACCGACGGCGACCGGATCGGCGTCATCGGCCACAACGGCGCCGGCAAGAGCACGCTGCTCAAGCTGCTCGCCGGCGTCTATCCCACCACCGCCGGCACGCGAACCGTGTCGGGCAAGATCTGCTCGCTCTTCGACATCACCCTCGGCTTCGAGCCGGACGCCACCGGCCGCGAGAACATCCGCTACCGCGCGTACCTCCAGGGCGAGACGCCGCGAACGCTGAAGGCCAAGCAGCAGGAGATCGAGGAGTTCAGCGAACTCGGCGACTTCCTCGACACGCCCGTGCGCTACTACTCTGCCGGCATGAACGTCCGCCTCGCGTTCTCCATCGCCACGGCGACGGACCCGGAAGTGCTGCTCATCGACGAAGTCCTCAGCGTCGGCGACCTCGCGTTCCAGCTCAAGGCCGCCAAGCGGATGAAGCAGCTCATGGCGACGGCGCGCCTCATGGTGATGGTCAGCCACGATCTGGATTCGATCGAGGCGATGTGCAACCGGGTGCTCTGGATGGAGCACGGCCGCGTGCGCATGGCCGGCCCGGCTTCGCAAGTGGTACGTGCTTACCGCGAGAGTGTCATGCCGCCACCGGGACCGTCTCCCGTGCCGGCACTGGCGGCGGCCGCGTGACGCCCGCGAGCGTCCTGATCGTGAACTACAACGGCGGGGCGCACCTCGCCGCGTGCCTCGCCGCCCTCGAAAAGCAGACCGTTCCGCTCTCGCAATTCGAAGTCATCGTGCTGGACAACGATTCGCGCGACGGCTCGGCCGACATGATTCCCGAACGATTCCCGTGGGCGACGCTCTTGCGATCCTCCACGAATCTCGGCTTCGCCGAGGGGAACAATGTCGCCGCGGGCCAGGCCCGCCACGACACGCTCGTGCTCCTGAACAACGACACCATCCCCGATCCGTACTGGCTGGAAGAACTGTTGCTCACCGTGGAGGAAAACCCCGGCTGCGCCGTCGCGTCCAAACTCGTCTTCGCCGATCGACCGACCGTAATTAACAGTACCGGCTTGTACCTCCTGCGCGACGGCCGCGGCGCGGATCGCGGCTTCGAGCAGCCCGACGACGGCCCGAACGACTCAGCCGTGCCGATCATCGCCGCCTGCGTCTCCGCCGTGGCCCTGCCCCGCCATTACTTCGGCAAGCTCTTCGATCCGCGCTTCTTCCTCTACTCGGAAGACCTCGACGCCGGCTGGCGCCATCGACTGACCGGCCTGCCCGCCGTGCTCGCGCCGCGCTCGCTCGTGCGGCACGTCCACGGCGCCGCCGGCGGTTCCGCGTCGCCGCTCGTCCACTTCCACGTCGAGCGGAACCGCGCGCTCGTCAGCCTCCGCAACGGAGACTATTTCCTCGCGCTCTGGTGCGCGTTCGTGCTGCTCGCCAAGGTGCCGCAGGCGTTCCTCCGCGCCGCGACCGGCCGCCTGCCGCGGGCGCACGCCTTCGCCACGGCGCGCGCCTTCGCCTCGTATCTCTCACTTCTCCCGGAGACGCTCGCGAAGCGCTACCGCACACGCCTCGAACCGATCGGGAGGCCGCGATGCGCGTCGTGATGAACGGCCTCGCGGCCCTGAAACCCAAGACCGGCGTGGGCCACTACGTCGCCCGCCTCCACGCCGCCCTCGGCGATTCCGTCGCGCTCTACCCCGGCGAACCCGCGAGCCGGATCGTCCACCAAATTCAACGGCGCCTTCCCGCCCCATCGAAGGGGAAGCCCGGCGACGACCGTCGCCGGGCGCTGTCCGAACTCAAAACGCTCGCCAAGCACCTCGGCAAGACCGCCGTCGGCATCCACTTCGCGCTCCACTGCCGCGCCGCCGGCTACGATCTCTACCACGAACCGAACTTCATCCCCTTCTCCGCCCCGCCGCCCACCGTCGTCACCGTCCACGACCTCTCCGTGCTGCTGCATCCCGAATGGCATCCGACCGACCGCGTGCGCCACCACGAGCGCCACTTCCTCCCGGCCGTCCGCCGCGCCCGGCACGTGATCGCCGTCTCGCACCAGGTCCGCCGCGAACTGATCGACACGCTCGGCGTCGCCCCGTCGAAGGTGACGGCCGTGCCGAACGGCGTCGGCGACGAATTCCGACCGGTACCCGAAACGGATTTACTCGACGCGAAGCGCCGCCTCAAGCTACCCTCGCGCTACTTCCTCTGCGTCGGCACGATCGAACCGCGCAAGAACCTGTTGACGGCCTTGCGCGCCTTCGCCGACCTGCCCGCGAAGCTCCGCCGGCACTGCCCGCTGGTGCTCGCCGGACCGTGGGGTTGGAAGTCCGAACCGGAGCGCGAGTTCCTGGCCGCGCATCCCGACGGCGTGATTTCCCTCGGCTACGCGGCCGCCGCCGACCTGCCCGCCATCTACGCCGGCGCGAGCGCCTTGCTCTATCCGTCGCACTATGAGGGCTTCGGCCTGCCGCCGGTCGAGGCGCTCGCCTGCGGCACGCGCGTCCTCGCCTCGCGCTCCTGCGCCGCCGTGCGCGAAGTCCTCGGCCCGCACGGCGCGTTCCTGGACGCCGCCGACGTGTCCGCCTGGCGGGACGAGTTGAAGCGCATCGCCAATGCCCCGGACGAACGCGCGACGGCGGCCGGCCGGCGCCACGCGCAAGCCTTCACTTGGGAATCGACGGCGATGCAGACGCGCCGGGTCTACGAACACGTCCTCGGTCTCGCGACGCCGGAACCGTCAGCCCGCCGCGCCGCGTAGCATCATCGTCACGGAGATGGCGTTGAAGAGACCGTGCGCGACGATGGCGGCGAGCACCGTCTTGGTGCGCAGCACGAGCCAGCCCAGCCCCAAGCCGAGCACGAAGAGAGGGATCGGCGTCGGCCAGACGCCGGAGTGAACCGCCCCGAAGAGCGCCGCCGTCGCCACGAGCGCCGCCGCCGGTCGCGTGCTCCGGCGCGGTCGAATTCGGGAGACGACCGACGTCGCGGCGAGCAGGCCCGCCGACGCGAGCACGAAGAGCGCCGGTCCGAGCCGCGCCCCGTCCTTGGAAAACGCCAGCGCGACCAAGGCCGCGAATCCCATCACGATCCAACTCCGCTCGAACCGCCGGGCCGCCCACGGCACGATGATCCGTCGGTAGCCCAACTCCTCGAACGCCGGCGCGACGACGCACGCCCCGGCGATCAGGAATGCCGCGTCCCCCGCCGAGCTCACGGACATCGACTTGAGCGGATGATCGTCCGGCTTCATCCCGAACGCCTCGAAGATCGCGTTCACCAGGAAATGGACGGCAAACGTGGCGGGGGCGAGGACGAACCATGCGCCGGCTCCGAGCGCCGCGTCGCCGGCGATGCGCGATTGCCGAACCTCGGCCCGCGCGTTCGATTGCCACAACCGGAATCCCCAGACGAGCAGGGGAAGACTAAGGAGACCGACGAGCGTGGACTGCCGGTAGCGGAGCTGTTGCTTGCGAATCGTCTCTTCGACCGCCGGATCGGTCGGCATCCACGCGAACACGCCAAGCGGTTCCAGCGATTGGGCGACGGCGTCCCGAAAGGCGAGGCAGAAGAACGCGAGGATCGCGACATCGATCCCCTTCCAGTCCGAGAATCGCTTGCGATAGGCGGGCAGGATCGCTTCGGTTCGACGCTTGGCGAGATAGGCGGCCGCCAATCCGACCGGCACGGCGACGGCCGCGACGACGAGCGCCGACATCCCCACTTCGGCGGCTTCGGACACGAGCGACGGCAATCGACGGCCCCCGACGGGAAACTCAAATCACTTCCGCTTCGGTCTCGCAGGTCTTGCAGCGGAAGACCGACCCGCGCGAGACGAGATCCGCGATCACCGCGCAGATGTAGATCGCGATGCCAAGATAGAGCGCGAAGAGAATCCCCACCAGTTCCCAGTCGGCCCCGCGGGCGAGGAACGGCCACGCCACCCCCGCGCCGATCGCGAACGACAGCACCCCGCCCAGGCCCAGCACCGTGTTGAAGCGCTCGTCGTTGATGCGCGACGCCGTCACCTCCGTCCGGCATTCCGGGCACCACATCCGGTTGACGTCCTTGTTCGGGTCGTACGGCCGGCGGCGCTTCGAGCGCGACTCCGACGGTTCGCGGCGCGGCCGCTCCACCGGGCTGCCGCAGCCGGGGCATTCCGTTTCGGTTTCCTGCGCGGCCAGTTCCACCTCGCGGCCGCACGCGGCGCAGACGGCCATCTCCGCCTCCCCGATCAGGCCAGGAGCGCCTTCACCACCGTGCCGTGGACGTCGGTCAGGCGGAAATCCCGGCCGCTGTAGCGGTACGTGAGCTTTTCGTGGTCGATGCCCATCAGGTGCAGCATCGTGGCGTGCAAGTCGTGGACGTGGACCTTGTTCTCGACCGACTTGAAGCCGAACTCGTCGGTGCTGCCGTAGGTCTGGCCGCCCTTGATGCCGCCGCCGGCGAGCCAGACGCTGAAGCCGTGGTGGTTGTGGTCGCGGCCGGTGCCGCCTTCGCTCGTCGGCGTGCGCCCGAACTCGCCGCCCCACAGCACGAGCGTCTCGTTCAACAGGCCCGTGCGCTTCAGGTCGCGGAGCAGCGCCGCGATCGCCTTATCGGAATCCTTCGCCTTGTTCCGGTGCCCCTTCTCGATGTCGCCGTGGTCGTCCCACGGCTGGCCGTTGCCGTAGAAGACCTGCACGGTGCGGACGCCGCGCTCGACGAGCCGGCGCGCTGTCAGGCAGGCGTCCGCGAAGTACCCTTTGCCGTATTCCTCGCGCGTCTTCGTCGGTTCCTTGTTCACGTCGAAGGCGTCGGTCGCCTCCGTCTGCATGCGGAACGCCATCTCGAGCGATTGGATGCGCGCGTCCAGTTGGTCGTCGCCGTCGCTCTTGTCGAGGTGGAGCTTGTTCAGGCCGTTGAGCAGGTCGAGCTGTTCGCGCTGGGTCGCCGGGGTCAGGTTCCGATTTTGAATGTGATCGATGACGCGCTTCGGGTCGAGGTTCGCGATGTGGCAGCCCTGGTAGATGCCGGGGAGGAAGCTGTTGTTCCAGAGGGCGGGTCCGACGACCGGTTTGCCGGGGCAGAGGACCACGAAGCCGGGCAGGTTTTGGTTCTCGGTGCCGAGGCCGTAGAGCAGCCAGCTCCCGTAGCTGGGGCGGATCGGCTGCGTGTTGCCGCAGGTCATCAGCAGCAGGCCCGGCTCGTGGTTCGGGATGTTCGTGTGCATCCCGCGGACGACGCAGATGTCGTCGATGCACGCGCCGACCTCGGGATAGAGTTCGCTCACTTCGATGCCGGACTTGCCGTACTTCTTGAAGGCGAACGGCGACTTCATCAGCGCGCCGGTGCGGCGCTCGGTCTTGAGGCCGGCCGACGCCTGCTCCCCGTGGCGCTTCGTCAGTTCGGGCTTCGGGTCGAACGTGTCGACCTGGCTCGGCCCGCCGTTCATGAACAGGTGGATGACGTGCTTGGCCTTCGGGGCGAAGTGCGGTTTCCGCGCCGCGAGCGGGTTCGCCGCCTCCGCGGGTTGGCCGAGCACGCCGGCGAGGCCGAGCATTCCGAGGCCGGTGCCGGACCGGGCGAGCATGTCGCGACGGGACAGGGGCAGCATGAACAAGCTCCGCGAATGGTCCGGAGGAGAAGGCCGACGGCGGGGAGGGACGAGAAGATTGTACCTCCGAATCGCGCCGAAAGCGAGGCCGAGCCGCGCTCACGCTCGGAACGAGTGCAGGAGGCCGAGGTTCACGGGGTCCATTTCGGTGCCGTCGTCGGCTTCCTTCGGCGTTTCGAGGATCATCGGCGTCTTGGCGAAGCGCGGGTCGGCCACGAGCCGGCGGAACGCGCCGAGGCCGATCTTCCCCAGGCCGAGGCCGGCGTGGCGATCCACGCGGCTGCCGAGCGGTTTGACGCTGTCGTTGACGTGGAAGAGCTTCAGCCGTTTCAGCCCGACGACGCGGTCGAACTCCCGGATCGTGGCGTCGTACTCCGCGTCGGTGCCGAGCGGATACCCGGCGGCGAAGATGTGGCAGGTATCGACGCAGACGCCGAGCCGCTTCGGTTCCTTCACCGTCTCCAGTAGATACGCGAGGTGCTCGAACTTCGCGCCGAGGCTGCTCCCCTGCCCGGCGGTCGCTTCGATCAGAATCGTGACGGGGCAATCGGGCCGCGACGCCAGCACCTCGTCGAGCGCCGCCGCGACCTTCTCCAGTCCCGCTTCCTCGCCGCTGCCGACGTGCGAACCGGGGTGCGTGACGAGGTACGTCAGCCCCAGCGCCGCGGCGCGGTTCAGCTCGTCCGTGAACGAGGCGATCGACCGGCGGTACAGTCCATCGTCCGGCGCGGCGAGGTTGATGAGGTACGAATCGTGCGCCGTCGGGAACTTCAGCTTCGAGGCTTTGAGCGCCTTGCGAAACGTGGCCGCTTCCTCGGCCGTGATCGGCTTGCGGCTCCACTGCGACGGGCTGGACGTGAAGAGCTGCACCGTCTCCATCCCCAGCTCGACGGCGGCCTCGACGGCCTTGTGATAGCCGCCGGCGATGGACAGGTGCGCGCCGAACAGGGGCATGGAACGCGGACTCCGAGAGGAACGGGCGCGGGGTTACT
>CAYVRB010000012.1:11877-39014 GCA_964453375.1 uncultured Alcaligenaceae bacterium | reverse complement strand
TTACCCGGCAAGGATTCGAACCTTGACGAAGTGAACCAAAATCACTTGTGCTACCGTTACACTACCGGGTAATACCGCCAACGTTTTATAGCGACCGCGCGGCAATTCTCAACCCCTTTTTCGACACCGGACGGACACGAAAAACGCCCGCCGGTTCGCGGCGGGCGTTCGGGTTTTTCGCGGGCCGTTCGCTCAGTCGTCGGAGCCGGCGGCCTTGCCGATGGACCCGCCGGTCAGCTTGACGCCGATGACGATGTCCTTCTTCTCGACCTTGCTCTTGAGGCTCTTCGTCACGTCGGTGATGATCGGCTTCATCTGGGGAGCTTGGCCGGCGAGCAGGGGCAGGAGGGCCTTGGCCTTGCCCAGCAGGTCGTCGACGGTGGCGCCGAAGTCGTCGGCGGCGGCGGTGTCCTTCATGGTCATCATGATTTCGAGGGCCACGTCGCCGGTGACCTTGAGGGTCATGGAGGAGCTTTCGAGCTTTTCGAGTTGCTTCTTGAGCTTCTCGGGGTCGTCGATGCCGGGGATCGGCGGGATGTCGCCGACCTTGCCGCTGCTGACGCCGCAGCCGAACATGGAGGCCTTGCCGTCCATCTTCTCGATGAGGGCGATGAGTTCCTTCTTGAGGCCGGATTTGGCCTTGGAATCGACGGCCTTCATCGCGGTCGTGACGAGTTTCTTGTCGGTGGCTCCGACGATCGTGTTGTCGTCGGCGACGCTGGCGAAGAACGGTTCGGGGCGGTTGCCGCCGGTGATCTTGACGAGCGTGTAACCTTCATCCTTGACGATGGCGACCTTGTCGCCGTCCTTCTTGGCGGCGGCTTCGACCGCTTCGAAGAGCTTGGCGGGCTTGAACTTGCCGCGGACGACCATGAGGCCCTTCATGTCCTGGGGGTTGTCGCCCCAGAATCCGGCGGTGATGCTGTCGATGTCCTTGAGCGGGTCGAGGCCGAGGGTTTCGAGCGTCTTCTGCGCTTCGTTGCCCTGGAGGGCCTGCTTGAGGTTGGCGAGGGCGTACTTCTTGAAGAGGTCGGAATCCATGATCTGCTTGAGGTTGATTTGCAGATAGGATTCGGATTCGGCGGGAATCAGGGGGTCGACGTCGGCGGCGCGGACGGGCGTGGCCGTCAGGCCGAGGCCGATGGCGGCGGCCGCCAGCAGTCTGCGAACGAAACGCATGGAAATCTCCCAGGATGGTGGGCGGCCGTCGCACGGCCGCTGGCCGGTCTACCCCGCGTTGGGCCGGCGGGTTTCGCCGTTCGGTCAGGTTACGCCGGGGCGGAGCGTCCGGGTAGTGGTTCGGCGGGGCCGGTTCAAACTTTGATCCCGGCTTTCAGGAAGCGGACGAGCGCCCGGGTGAACTCCGGGAGGTCGTCGGGGCCGCGGCCGGTGAGCAGGTTGCCGTCGAGGACGCAGGGTTCGTCGCGGTAGGTGGCGCCGGAGGCGCGGACGTCGTCGCGGATGCCGGGGGAGCAGGTGAGGGCGCGGCCGTCGACGGCGCCGGCGCTGATGAGCAGTTGCGGCCCGTGGCCGACGGCGGCGACGCGCCCTTCCTGCGAGAAGGTGCGGGCGACGTCGACGGCGGCTTCGCGCAAGCGCAGGCGCTCGGCCGCGGGGCCGTCCGGGATCACGAGCAGGTCGAAATCGCCGGGGTTCAGCTCGTGGATGCGGGCGTTCGGTTCGATCGCGTAGCCGTGCAACCCGGTGACCGCGTGCAGCAGCGGGCTGGCGAGCGTCACCTTCACCCCCTCCTCGCGCAGGCGGTACCAGGGCACGAACAGCGTGAGTTCCTCGAATCCGTCGGCGATCAGTATCAGCGCTTTCATGCCATCCTCGGCGGCGAAGGGGGAGAGTCGTCCGTGATGCGGATTCTTTCCAAATCTCATCGAAGGAGTTACTCGAACCGAAGCAACTGATCTAAATCAGTTCGAAGCGCTCGAGCGATCCCAATCAACTGCCTTCCTCCAACTGAAGCCCGACCGTCTTCAATATCGCCTAATTCGCGATCCAACATGCCAGCGCATCGACCGAGTTCCAAGAGCGATAATCCCGCCGCCTCACGGCTTGCCCGAATACGCCGGCCAATCAACCGGTTGGATTGGTCGCGCTGATTGGCCATCTCCAACTTGGCTTGAGGATCCAACAAGGAACGGAGAACCATCGCATCGATCTGGATTTTGCCACCGGAGCACTTCGTGAATGCTAAGGCGGCCCCGCAGTCATCGATGCAAGCGGAATTAAAATTGAGCGCGATTCGGAGTGGCTCGGACCGCAAGAATCGGTTGTATTCGATTCTGCCAGTAAGACCGTCTTCAAAAGTGACCAAGATCGCACTTGACACGGGTTTTACGAAACACAATCGGTCTCTTCTCGCTTCCGAGGCTGAGCCGCTTCCGTCGGCGGAAAAACGAATTGGTACCTGGATACTTTTCCCGACCGTCGGACGAAAAACGAGACGATTTTGTTTCGAGCTGCTGACGGTCGAACTGACAAAACCGACGCGCGGCTTGACACGATCTGCCGAATCAGCCAGTGGCATTAACGTTACTTTCACGATCAATCCTCTTCGTCGATGATTTCGACCTCGTCCCATGCCAAAAGCATTTCTTCTCGATGTTCGCGGATGCACTTGCGCGCTTTGGCCGTGAGTTTGGCATTTCTCGGCTTCAAGACTTCGAGCGTCAAGAAATTCACCTTGTATTCTCGACCTCGTATAAAAAACACATGGCAATGATGCGGGAGGTGATCCACTTCGTAGATCTTATACATCGAACCCCTGTATTTTTTCTTAAATACCGCCATACAATCATTGGTTAAGGGTATATTGTCGAATCCGAATCGGGCATCTTCAATGACGATCACCTCCCTTTCACGTTCCGCTCCTCGACATTGAGAATAAAAGGCGCGCTCGTCATCAATCGCTCATTCACCTGGACATCGTAGTAATAAACGCCGGGACCATCATAGGGAAAGAGCACGGGCAATCTCAAATTTAAACCGTGAGCGCCGCCTTCCAATTTGCCTTTGCCAAGCCCGACGGGGCCGGACTCGCCCGAGGGAGTCCGGCAGAGTATGAGGATATCGCACGACCCTGCGTAACCTCCCGACCTGATCATCGTGATGAAAGCTGCGTCGATCTTGGTCATTTTACGATCGGATACGGGGACATCGAATTGTTCGTCTGGAAGTTTGTCGATGTTGAATGTGTCCACGATGCGAATCGCGCTCATGACCTGATCTTCGACGAGCACTCGCTCGCAAAAAAATGCTCCGGCAATCAATGGCGCGGTCGCCAGGTCCGTGGGGCGCTTCTTTTTGGTCTTTGTCGCGACTTTCGTCATGTCCTCCCCCTAAAGCGTCGCGCGTTCGGCCTTCTCACCGAGAATCGATGTCTTAGATTGCCGGGATATCGATCAACTGGCCGTCGAACGGTGTCGCGGTAAATTCTATCCGATTCCCCATCAGCGCGTCGATACGGTATTCCTCAATCTCGGTTGGTTTCTCCCGGTTTCCGCGATAGGCCGGAACGATGGGAGGAATCGGCGGGGCGGCCCTTCTCCGGCCGGGGCGGAATCCTATCCCATCTCCGTGTCGTCGCGGCGGGCGCCGCGAGTTCGTTCCACCCACCGAGGTTTGCACCGATGACGGTCCACGTTCAGAAGGAAGCCCCGAATTTCACGGCCACGGCAGTCGTCAACGAAGAATTCAAAACCATTCAACTCAACGACTACCGCGGCAAATACGTCGTCCTGTTCTTCTATCCGCTCGACTTCACGTTCGTCTGCCCCACCGAGATCATCGCGTTCAGCGATCGGGTCGAGGAGTTCCAGAAGCGCGGCTGCGAAGTGATCGGCGTGTCGGTGGACAGCCAGTTCAGCCACCTCGCCTGGATCAAGATGCCGCGGACCGAAGGCGGCCTCGGCGGGCTGAAGTACCCGCTCGTCGCGGACCTGACGAAGAAGATCAGCTGCGACTACGGCGTGCTGCTCGACGGCGGCATCGCGCTGCGCGGCCTGTTCCTCGTGGACAAGGGCGGCGTCGTCCGGCACGTCACGATCAACGACTTGCCGATCGGCCGCAGCGTCGACGAGGCGCTCCGCGTGCTGGACGCGCTCCAGTTCTTCGAGAAGAACGGCGAGGTCTGCCCGGCCGACTGGAAGCCCGGCAAGGCGACCATCAAGCCCGGCGTGAAGGAGTCGAAGGAGTACTTCGCGAAGGCGGGGAAGTAGGGCCGCATCGCGGGGCGGCGCCCGGCTCAACGCCGTTCCGCCCCGCGAGACTTTCACATCCGCTCCGCGCCGGCGGTGATGTTGCGGATCGCCTGCATCATCTGCTCGAAGTGCTCCTCGAATTGCCGGTTGGTCACTTCCTGCTGCAGCACCGTGACCGCGAAGAGGAACAGCACGTCGCTGCCGCTCTTGGGCGGGCGCACGTACTGGAAGAGGTAGCCGCCGTACTGCACGTCCAGCAGCACGCGGCGGTTGCCGCCCTGGCCGCCCTTCTCGAGCACCGCGTTCATCGCCTGGAATTCGCGGTGCAGGTCGCCGGCCAGCTCCATCCACTTCGCGCTCCGCGCGTCGGCCGATTCCTTCCGCCCCAGCGCGTCGAGGCGCTCCTGGATCTCCTTGCGATTGACCCCCATCGCGACGACTTCGGGCTTGGCGTCCTCGCTCTTCGCGAGGCGCAGGAGCACGGCGAAGTCGATGCCGCCGCGCAGGGCGGCATAGTACTGCACGGCCTTCGGGAGTTGCTTGAGCTTGCGGAACGTGCCGGGGTCGCGCGGCAGGCGGACGTGGCAGTACGCCAACATGCCGAGGATGACGACCGCGTTCAGGAGCGCGAAGCCGGCGATCATGACCGGCCCGGCGGCGCGCTCCTCGAGCACGAGCGTGCCGAGCGGGGCGAACCATTCGACGGGGTTGTTCGATTGGGCGTGGTCGCGGAGGAGGCCGACGGCGCCGGCGAAGAATCCGCCGGCGACGAGCAGCCACGTCAGCCGGTGCGCGTTCACGATGTTCCGCACGAGCGGCCGGCCGAAGACGGCGCGCAGCACGGCGAAGACCGCGGCCGAGATCGCGGCGACTTTCGTCAGGTCGGTCAGGTTCCAGTTCACGGCGCACCCCCGCCGGTTATTCGTGCGGCGGGGCCTCGGACTTGAGCGCGTTCGCGAATTCGCGCACGGATTGCGGCGGTTCGGGCGCTTCCGCCAGCCAGGCGTCGAGCTTGCGCCAGCCCTCGCGGCGGACGACCGGTTCGGCGGCGCGCCAGGCCGCCACGCACTCGGCGACGCGCCGCGGCCGCTCGGCGGGGTCCGCCGCCACGGCGCCGTGGAACGCCGCCACGAGCGCGTCCCGCGCCGCGCGGTGCCGCTCCACGTTGCCGACCACCAGCGCCGCGCAGCCCGCCACCAGCAGCCAACCGAACAGGTACGTGGCGACGAGGACGAGCGCCGTGGGCGTGGCGACCGCGGGCCGCGCCACGCGCTCGTGCACGACGTGCATCGCGCGGGCGAGGTCGGCGGGCTCGAAGCTGTCGGGGCCGAGCGTCAGCACCACGTGCAGCATCGTGCGCAGCTGGGCGTCCGGGATGTCCGCGGCGCGGTCGGGCAGGTCGTCGAAGATGTTCGCGAGCGCCTGGCGGGATTTCGCCATGCGCCAGGCGCGCAGGGCGCCGAGCGCGACGAAGGCGGCGAGCAGGCCGACGAGCAGCGGGAGCAGCGTGCCGGGCAGCGCCGCCGCGGCCGCCGCGAGCAGGCCGACGCCCAGTGCATGCGCCACCGCCGTCGGCCACGGACCGCGGAGGAGCGGCACGCGCTCGAAGAACCGCGCCCCGTCGCACGCCGGCGCGATCCAAAGCTCCGCCAGGTTGAACGCCACGAGGATCAGCACGAAGAATTGCAACGCGCCGTCCGGCGCCGGCATGGCAAACGCCTGGAGCGCGAACGCCAACGCGAGGCCGGGCAGCGGACCGAGCAGGAAGACCACCGCGCGCCGCGACGACCCCGCTTCGCCGCCGGTCGGCAGCCATCGCGCCGGGACGACGAGGTTCGGCAAATCCCGCTCGCGATAGCCGAACAGTCGCTGGCCGAGCAGGTGGCCGAGTTCGTGCAGCAGCTTCGCCGCCAGCACCGCCGCCGCGCCCGCCAGCCCGTGCGCGAGGCCGCCCCAGAGCGCCAGCAAGCCGATCACCGCGCCGTTCACGAGTCGCGCCGGCGCGTCCGACCGTGGCGTCGGCACGCTGCGCTGGAACGCCGCCTTCGTCTGCTGGTACAGGATTTCGAATTCGATCTCGCCGCGCAACTGCGAATCGAACAGCGCCGCCGGCCCCAGCACCCCCGGCGGCACCGCCGGCTCCGGCGTCGGCGTCGGTTCGTCGTCCCCGTCCAGCGGGAACTCGTACTCGCCCGAATCGTCGTCGTCGAAATCCTCCTCGGACCACGGAATGTCGTCGTCGGGCAGGTCGGCGTAGCCCGGCTCCTTCGGCGCGTTCGGATCGTCCGCCCACGGATCGACGTTGGGGTCGTCGGGATCGAACGGCTTTTCGGGCGGCGGGGTCTTCACGAACGCGACTCGGCGTGGCGGCGGCGGCACCTACCGTTTTACGCGCCGGACGGCGGCGGGGGCAACTCGTCGACGGAGAGTCGCGCGCGGGGCGCGAATCGATTCTGGATAAACTCGGAGGAGCGGCCCAGCACAACGACGAAAAACGCCGCGATGCCGAACCAGAGCACGGCGACGGACCTCGCCTCCGCCTCGCGCAGCGGCGGGAGCTGATCCGGGTCGGTGCCGTCGAACCACTCGGCCGCGCCCAGCGGCGTCGCGATCGGCTCCCGGCCCGCGTGGAAGTCGTCGAAGAACCGCTCGTCGGCGATGTCCGCCCCGGCCGCGATCTTCTTCGCCTCGTACTCGTGGTAGTCCTTCTGATACTTCTGGCCGTATGCCAGCTCGGCCTCGAAGTGCGGCCGGAGTTCGGTTCGGTCGTTCCGGGGCAGATCGAACTCGATGTCCTCCTGTCGACTCCGACAATGCTTCCTGAGAAACACCGCGTGCTCCGGCGTCCAGCCGTAGCGGTCCGCGAGCAGGTGGGCGCGCTCGAACGCCGTCCACGCGATGTATCGCTGGCCGACCCGCAGCATGATCTCGCCGAGCGCGACCGCGAAGTACGGATTCGCCCCGCCGCCCTGCCGCCACATGCCGATGATGCCAAGCGTCGGCTCGTCGAAGGGGACGGGGCCTGCGAGGACCGAACTCGGAAAACCCGAATCCGCGCCGACGGCTCGAATAAAGTTTCGAACCGGATCGCGCATTTCGGAATCGAGAAGTTCGCCACGATCATCGAAGAGATTGGCCAGCTTTTCTCCCAAATAGAGGCCGCGAAGTCGGTCGATCGCTTGTTGTTCGTGTTCCCGATCCTTCTGCAAGAAGCCCCAACTGTTCCCCACACAATCGAATTTCCCGAGCAAGGTCGGATCGTCGATGGCCGCGAGCAGGTACTCGCCGATGCGGAGCTGCCACTCCTCCCGGCCGAAGTGCGCCGCCGGGTTCACGTCGATGGATTTCTTGATGAATGCGAGGCCTTCCTTCACGTTCGCCTTCGCCGCCTGGTCGCCGGCCATCGCGGCCTTCATGTTCGCGTGGATCAGGAACGTGCCGAGGTTCGCAAAGGTCGTGTAGAGTTGCTTGCCGCCCTGCCCGAGTTTCAACTGGCGTGCGAGCTTGTCGCGGAGCGGTTGCACCGCCTCGCCGGCGCGGCCGAGCTTGTCCAGCCCGACGCCGAGGTCGTCCGTCAGGTCGAAGGCGTCCTGGGAATCGGGCGGGAGCGACTTCAGCTTCTCGCGGACGATCCGGTCGCGCTCGCGGTAATAGGCGGGGCCGCGGACGGGGTAGCGCTCGTGGAGGACGTCGTGCACCATCGCGAAGCGGAGCGAGACGCCGCCGGCGAACTTCGGCGCGTAGTGCGGGTAGGGCGTCGGCCGGGTCGGGAGACCGGGCTTCGGGCGACCGAGGCTCCAGGAAAGATCGGCCGACTTGTACCCGATGCAGCCCGCGATCGAGCCGAAGATCAGCGCGAGGATCAGGAGCGCGAGGCGCATCGCAGGCTCACGAGCGGCGGAGGGCCAAGGCGAGGGCGGCGACCGCGAGGAGTCCGCCGATGCCGATGCGATAGGTGTTGCCGGTGTCGTAGGCCGGCGCCGGTGTGGGGGCGGGCGTCGTGGTCTGGTACTGCGAGCGGAACTCGCGCTCGCTGCCTTCGAGCGTGACGTCGTTCAGGCACGCCGACGCGCCGCCGGCCGAGGCGAGAACGAGGATCGAGACGAGGAACGTGCGCATCGCGGCGGCCTCCGACGAGAATGACGCCATCGTACCACGCCGAGGGAACGGTTTCCATTTCGCATTTTTCGTTTCTCCTTTTGAGTTGGTCCTTGTCATTCGCACCAATGCAAAACGGGGAAACGAAAAATGCAAAACTCGTCGTTGTGAACGGTTTGCTTCTGCATTTTTCGTTTCCTCCTTTTTGCGTTGGTGGGCACGATGGGAACCCATGCAAAACTCGTCGGCCCCCTCCGAGATTCGGATCGTTCGCCGATCTCGGCGGTTGACTCCGGGGCGACGAACTGGGACTCTGATAGGGTGCCGTTCGGAGGACCGCCGATGCCGTTCGTTCGCTCGTTCGCGATAGTCCTTGTCGTGGTCGCTGCGGCCGCCGGGCAGGAGAAGAAGGCCACCGTAGCCGTCGACAAGGAGAAGAAGTCGGTCGCCATCGACGCGACTATCGCGCCGCGGAAGCTCGCCCACCTGGCGGAGGTCTACCCGATCGAGTTGATCGCCGGTTGGGCGCACCCGAAGGGGAAGAAGGCGCACGAGACGGTCGTGACGATCGAGGCGAACCCCAGCGACGTGCACACGGCGCTCGTGGAGGTGGGCCTGAAGCCGGGCAAACCGGCGAAGGGCGAGAACGCGGAATCGGCCGGGCCGGACGTGAACGTGTTCATCGAAGTGCCGGCCGGGGACGGACCCGCGAAGAAGCTGTCGCCGGACAAGTTCCTCGTCGATCCGAAGACGAAGAAGCCGTTCCCGAAGAGCGTGAAGTTCCGCTTCACCGGCAGCGTCGAGAGCCAGGTCGCCCCGGACAAGCCGGAGAAGAAATACGGCGCGGACTTGAGCGGGACGCTGATCGTGATCTTCCCGGTGACGGACGAGACGGTGCTGCAATCGAGCCTGACGATGAAGGAAGAGAAGTATTTGAAACTGGAGACGAACAAGGACGCGCTGCCGAAGGAAGGCACGGCGGTGAAGCTCGTGATCGAGGCCGCGAAATGAAACGATACTTGATTCTCTTGGTGCTCGGTTTGCCGGCATGTTCGCCGTCGGCGCCTCCGCCGCCGGCGCCGCCCGAAGTCGTCGTGGCGGTCGAACCGGAACCGAAGGCGCGCGCCGAGGGCGGCCTGAAGCCGATCGGCCTCGCGTTGCCGCAGGAGAAGCCGGCGGAACCGCCGGCCGCGCCGACGCTCAAGGCGCTCGCGTCAACCGTGCCGTCGCTGCCGGAGGCGAAAGCGAAGGGGCCGAAGGGCCGCGACTCGGAGATCGCGCGCGGGGAACTGCCGTTGGCGAAGCTTCCGCCGGCCGCCGTCCCGCTGCCGCCGGTGAACCGCAAGGCCGCGCGGCCGTCGCCGCCGAGCGAGGGCGTTCCCCTGGGATTGGGCGACGGCGCCGAACTCGACTGGCGCGGTTCGAAACTGCCCGAAGCGCCGACGGTGAACGCCCCGCCGCGCCCGCAGCCGACGGCCGCCGACACGCCCCGCCTCGGCTACCCGCAGCCCGACCGCATCCCCGCCGACGATCCGACGGCCGACCTCTCGACGGCGCGCATCGTGAACACGCTGCTCGCCGCGCCGACGATCGCCGCCCCGTTCCTGCGCCTGGTGCTGCCCGATCCGTTCGAGTTCGCGGAGCAGTTGAAGCCGACGCCGGTGTCGGAGTTCGGCATCGTGCCCGTGATCGTGCCGCCGGCGCGGCCGTGATCCTCCAGCATTCAAGTCGAACGACGGTTGTCAATCGGTGGGAAGGGAACCGGAACGGACCTGCGGACCGACCGTTGCCGTCGGAGGACGCGCGGGAGGTCGCACGGAAACGGATGGCGTCGGGCCGGGACCGCCAGCGGAGATCGGCATGCCGTCCTCGGCGAGCGCGGCAAGAAGAAACGCGCCGTCTCGTGCTTCCTCGCGGTCGACGGGAGGCCCCGCCGCGACGGGGGTCGGTACGAGTTGCGTCCTATCTTTGTCCGTCGCTTTTTTGTCGTTTGCCATGACGAATCCTCCTCACCGCTCCCACAGCTTGCGGTCCAGCGTGCGGTAGGTGATCGCTTCCGAGATGTGCGATTCCTGCAGGTGCTCGCTGCCATCCAGGTCGGCGATGGTGCGGGCCACCTTCAGGATGCGGTCGTGCGCGCGGGCCGACAATCCCAGCGAATCCATCGCCGTCTGCAACAGGCTCCGCCCGCCGGCGTCGGGGGCGGCGAACTTCCGCATCTCCCGCGGCGTCATCCGGCTATTGACGGCGTTCGCCCGCTTCCCGAAGCGCGCCGCCTGCACCGCCCGCGCCTGGTCCACGCTCGCCCGCATCGTCGCGCTGCTCGTGCCGTCGGTCAATTTCGACAACTCCGCGTACGGCACGCTCGGCACCTCGATGTGAAGGTCGATCCGATCGAGCAGTGGGCCGCTCAGCCGGCCGAGGTATTTCTCCACCGCGATCGGCGAGCACTTGCACTGGTGCTTCGGGTCGCCGAGATAGCCGCACGGGCACGGGTTCATCGAGGCGACGAGGATGAAGTTCGCGGGGAACTTCGTGCTGTGTGCGGCGCGCACGATGGTGACGGCGCCTTCCTCCAAGGGCTGGCGGAGCACTTCGAGGCTGCGGCGGTTGAATTCGGGGAGTTCGTCGAGGAAGAGGACGCCGTGGTGCGCCAGCGAGATTTCGCCGGGCTGGGGCGTGCTGCCGCCGCCGACCATGCCGGCGTCGCTGATCGTGTGGTGCGGGCTGCGGAAGGGGCGCGTCGTCAGGAGCGCCTCGCCGGGCGCCATCCGGCCGACGGCGGAGTAGATGCGCGTCGTCTCCAGGCTTTCGTCCGGCGTCAACGGCGGGAGGATCGTCGGCAGGCGGCGCGCGAGCATCGTCTTGCCGCTCCCCGGCGAGCCGAGCATCAGCAGGTTGTGCGAGCCGGCGGCGGCGATCGTCACGGCGCGCTTGGCGCTCTCCTGCCCGCGCACGTCGCCGAAGTCCACGTCGTACTTGTTCAGGCGTTCCGCGATCTCGTCCATGCCCGGCGACACCGGATCGACCGCCACGGCGCCGGTGACGATGCCGACTGCCTCGGCGAGCGACGTGACGCCGAAGACCTCGACTTCGCTGACGACGGCCGCTTCGCGGGCGTTCTCGCGCGGGACGAGGAGCTTCCTCACGCCCTGGGCGCGCGCCGCCATCGCGAGCGAGAGCGCGCCGCGGACGGGCCGCACGCTGCCGTCGAGCGCCAGCTCGCCGACGGTGGCGAGGGCGGCCATCTGCTCGGGCTTGACCTGCCCGGTGGCGACGAGGATGCCGAGCGCGATGGGCAGGTCGAAGGCGCCGCCTTCCTTGCGCAGGTCGGCGGGGGCGAGGGAAATGATGAGCCGGCCGAGCGGCCGGGCGTAGCCGAGGTTCGCGAGCGCGCGCTCGATGCGGTGGACCGATTCCTTGACGGCGAGTTCGGGGAGTCCGACGAGGACGATCTTGCCCATGCCGCCGGCGAGGTCGACTTCGACTTCGACGGGGAGGGCGTCGATGCCGAGCAGCGTGTAGGTGTGCAGCTTGGCGAGCATGGTCGAATCGTTGTACGACCGGCCGGCGGCGCGCGGGAGCGCTAAAAAGGGGACTGTCACCTTTTTCAGGGGCCGATTTATCGCCGCTCCCGCGGCGAGCCGCCGGGCGGCGCGCCGAAGTTCGGCAGCAGGCTCGATAACAATTTCGCGAAGGCTTCCTCGTCCAGCTTGTCCGCCTTCGCCGCGTCGTACTCCTTGAAGATCGCGGCGGCGGCCGTCTGCAACTCGTCGGCCGTCAGCTTGCCGTCCTTGTCGGCATCGGCGCGCGTGAGGATCGGCTCGGCGAGGAAGCCGCCGAGGTTGAACGCCCCCGGCGTGCGCTCCGGCGGCGTCGGCAGCAGGCTGTTCATCCCGGCCGTCAGCGCCCGCAGCTTCACCTTGCCGTCGGCGTCCTTCGCGCTCGCTTCGAACACGCGCTTGGCGATCGCCAGCCACTCCGCCTTCGACAGGAACTCGTCCTGGTCGGTGTCCAGGTTCTCCATCATCACGCCGGCCATGATCGGTCCGAGCGGCGGCGGACCGCCGGGGCCGAACCCGCCCGTCGGTACGAACCCCTTCGAGGTGCCCGCGACCTGCGCGGCGATGGACGCGGTGCGCTTCTCGAAGAAGCGCTTCATCGCGGGGGGCGTGCCGAACGCGGTCTGCGTGCCGACCTCCTTGCGCGCCGCCGTCGCCTTCGCGTCCCGCTCCCGCAGCTCCTTCATCGTCGCCTCGATCGCATCCAGCCGCGCGAGCAGCTTCGCCTTCTCGAACGCACCCGCCGACAGTTCCTTCCAGAGCTTCCGATACCGATCGCCCACGCCGGGCAGCGCCAGCAGCCGCTCGGTCAGCCGGTGCTTGCCCGGATACGGCTGCGACAGGCTCAGGTTCATCTGCTGGCTGTTCGACCCGAAGATCGGGAAGTTCGAGAACGCGCGGTCCAGGTCCCACGGGATGAAGTGCAACCGATGCGTCTTCGGGTGCAGGTACGCGCAGTAGTTGTGGCCGAGGGCGAAGAAGCTGTCGGAATTGACGACGAAGCTCGTGGCGGCCAGGAAGCGCAGGTATTGTTCGACGTCGAGGTGCGATTCGATCTCGCGGGCGAAGGTGGCGTCGTCGGCCTTGTGGACCAGCTTGCAGAAGGCGATCAGCCGCGCCGCCTCGACCTTCGTCGGCTCGCGCTTCGGGGCGAACGGCCGCGCGTACGACTCCCACTTGTCCCCGCGGTCCTCGAAATCGCGCACTCCCTCCGGCTTCAACAGCAGCCCGTCGTCGTCCTTGAAGCGCTCGCGCAGGAACGGCTTGTCCACCTCCTCGACGATCGTGTACACGCCGAGCAGTTCCTGGTCGTACTTGCCGGGCACGGTGAGCCGCACCTCCGCGAGCGCCGTGCGCGGGGCCGCCACGCCGGCGGCGCGGTACAGTTCGTACCCGAACGCCTCGCGGATCTTCGACGGATCGGTGACGCCGCAGTGCAGGTTGATCGTCTTCGATCCGGCGAAGCGTCCGTCGCCGCCGGCGCGATCGAGGTCGATCTTGATCGACTTCTTGATCGTCCGCGCCGCGTCGCCGATCGTGCCGTTCCCCTTGTAGCGGATGCCGACCTTCGCGAAGGTCTGGTCGCCGACGGTGGCGCTACCGGTCGCCCAGGGCAGGTCCATGCCGAAGGTGTTGCGATGCACCTCCGCGTTGGGGACGGCCGGCGGGGCGGGCGGGCGACCGAAGCCGAACCCGCCGCCGGCCGCGGGGCGCGGCTGCATCGCCGCGAACTGCTCGGCCGAGAGCGTCAGGTGGATCGGCCAAACCTTGCCCGACTCGTAGACGCTGGCGGCCTTCGGCGCGTCCGCCGCCGTCAGCGAGGGACCGGCGAGCATCGCGAGCGCGAGCCAACCGAAAAAGTGTAATGGATTTCTCATGGTGTCGAGCGAGGCTGGAATGGGGAACGGCCAATAGGTTAACGACGCCGAGCCGCGTGACATCCACTCTTCGCGGCCCATCCATTCTACTTGAAATCTTCACGCAAAGGTTTCCTTCGCGAGCTCCAAGTCCTCTCTCTCAGGATTTCATCATGTTCCGATTCGTCACATTGTTGGTCTTCGCCGGTTCGCTCGGCTCGCTCGCGGCGCAATCGCCGGCTCCGAAGTACCCCGACCCGCCCGCCGGCTACGACAAGAAGCGCGACGACATCCCGCGCGGCAAGCTCGAGAAGGTCGAATACGATTCCACGACCGTCGGCATCCCGCGCAAGGTCAGCATCTACACCCCGCCGGGCTATTCCAAGGAAACCAAGTACCCGGTCTTCTACCTGCTCCACGGCATCGGCGGCGACGAAAACGAATGGCCCCGCGGCGGCACCCCGGACGTCGTGCTCGACAACCTCTACGCCGACATGAAGCTCGTGCCGATGATCGTCGTGATGCCCAACGGCCGCGCGTCCAAGGACCTGACCGCCCGCAGCCCGTTCGGCCAGCAATCGCCGGCGTTCGCCGCGTTCGAGAAGGACCTGCTCAAAGACCTGATCCCGTTCGTCGAGAAGACCTATTCCGTGAAGGCGGACCGCGAGCATCGCGCGCTCGCCGGCCTCTCGATGGGCGGCGGACAGTCGCTGAACTTCGGCCTCGGCAATCTCGACACCTTCGCCTGGGTCGGCGGCTTCTCCTCCGCCCCGAACACGAAACCCGCGGCGCAACTCCTGAAGGACCCCGACGACGCGGCGAAGAAGCTGAAGCTGCTCTACGTCGCCTGCGGCGACAAGGACGGCCTCTTCCGCATCAGCGAGAACGTGCACAAGTACCTGGACGAGAAGAAGGTCCCGCACGAGTACCGCGTGATCCCCGGCGGCGCCCACGACTTCAAGGTGTGGAAGAGCGACCTCTACCATTTCGCGCAGCTGATCTTCCGCGAGCCGGCGCAGGCGGCCCCGGCGAAGAAGGACGAACCGAAGGCCGTGGAGAAGAAGGAGCCGGAGAAGGCCGCCGACGAAGGGAAGCCCTCGGCCACGAACACCGGCAACGCGCAGTACCCGCGCGTTCACGCCGACGGACGCGCGACGTTCCGCCTGAAGGCCCCGGACGCCAAGAAGGTGCAGGTCTTCACCAACTACGGGCTGGGGCCGCGCGGCCACTGGGACATGACCAAGGGCGCCGACGGCACCTGGACCTTCACCTCGCCGCCGATCGTCCCCGGCCTCCACTACTACGCCTTCCTCGTCGACGGCGTGCTGATGAACGACCCCGGCACCGACACCTTCTTCGGCACCGGCAAGCCGACGAGCGCGATCGAGATTCCCGAAAAGGGCGTCGACTTCTTCCACATCCAGGACGTGCCGCACGGCGAACTCCGCACGCGCTGGTACAAGTCGACGGTGACCGGCCAATCGCGCCGCGCGCTGATCTACACGCCCCCCGGCTACGACGCCGACGCGACCAAGAACTACCCCGTGCTCTACCTGCAACACGGCGGCGGCGAAGACGAAACCGGCTGGGGCAAGCAAGGGCACATGAGCTTCATCCTCGACAACCTGATCGCGGCCAAGAAGGCGGTGCCGATGATCGTGGTGATGGAGAAGGGCTACGCCGCCCGCGCCAACGCCTCGCCGCAGCCTGCCGGACCGGGCCGGGGCGACGGCGGAGCGTTCGAGAACGTGGTGATGAAGGACCTGATCCCGATGATCGACTCGACCTATCGCACCAAGGCCGATCGCGAGCACCGCGCCATCGCCGGGCTATCGATGGGCGCCGGGCAGGCGATGCAGATCGGCATGAGCCACCTGGACACGTTCTCCGTGATCGGCGCCTTCAGCGGCCTGCGCCCGCTCGACACCAAGACCGCCTTCGGCGGCGTCTTCGCCGACCCCAAGGCGTTCGACAAGAAGCTGAGCCTGCTCTACCTGCACTCCGGCACGGTCGGCCTCGACGAGGGGATTCACAAGACCATGAAGTCCCTGCATGCCACGCTGACCGAAGGCGGCAGCCAAAACGTCGTGTTCCGCGACGCCCCAGGCTTGGCCCACGAATGGCAGACCTGGCGCCTCGCCCTGCACGACTTCGCCCCGCGGTTGTTCCAGCCGAAGAAGTGACCCGGCGGAGCCGCGAGAAGCAAACGGGGGCACAGCGATATTAGCTGCGCCCCCGTTTCGTTCCGGGCGCATTTCGTCCCGCTCGGCTCTATGAATCTGAAAAAAATGAAGTTAGACTACTCGAACATGAAAATCGACAACCGCCCGGTCTTGCTCTATGAACGACGAGTTGTATCCCCTCGAACCTTGGACCGGAAAGCCGCCGAAGGCATGGAAGAATTACGGTCACGCCATCACGCTCTGGCACGGCACCGCCGATCGGTTCGTCGACGGTATCCGAAAGGGAATCGATTTGAAGTTCAGCCGGACTCGCCTCGATTTCGGTCGGGGTTTCTACACGACCACTTTTCGCGATCAAGCTGACGTTTGGGCGGAACGGGCGGCCTCGCGAAACCACGGCTCCCGGCCCGTGGTTCTGGAATATCGAGTCTCTTGGGAAAGCCTCGCCCCGCTCGATTCGCTCGTGTTCGTGCGGCCTGAGCAGGACAACGATTTCTTCTGGAGTCTGGTCACGCACTGCCGGAACTCGCCGAAGAACGCGTCGTTGCTCGATCCGGTTTTCAGCCATCAATATCGCGTTGCGGACGGCAAATTCTGGTACGATATGGTCTGTGGTCCGGTCGCCGCGAAGGCGGGAAGAACCCGGCAGGTCTGGCCGAAGTTCGACCAGTTCAGCTTCCACACGGACCGTGCGACCGCCATACTCGACGGCCTGATGCGATCCGGAAAGGATACTGAGTTCCGGGTTCACACAATCCGAGTCCCACAATGACGCCGACCACGAGTTTACCGGACACCTTCGTCTCGACCTTTTGGTCCGAGGTGAAGACGGCGCTGTTGGCCGCCGGCATGAAGCCCGCCGAGACCGATGGGGCCATCCGGGATTTTCGCGTGCACGTCGAGCCGGCCCAATGGACCGTCTACAACGATGCGCCGGAAGAGGTGGCCGAGGAACTGCGAGCGTGGTTGCTCCGTAAGGCTACGATGCCGATACTGGACAATGCTCGTTTAGAAAAGGGGACGCAGTTCATTTCTTGAAATGAGCGGCGCCCTCATTACATCCCAGAGCAATTGATAACACAAACTCGGCCAAGGCCACCGCTTTTACTCTACGAGCGACCGCCTTATTGTAGGAGTCCCTGATGTCACTTATTGTTGTAAGGGAAATCGGTCGCGGCGGTTTCGGTGTCGTTGAGGAAATGAAGGACCGCAAGGGAAAACGATACGCAAGGAAAACGTTTTCTCCTTCAGTAGCCATCCCACAAGTAGACCATGAAAAACTACGAAAAAGATTCAAGCGCGAAGTGACCATACAAAGCGAATTGGGTGGAAATGAAATACTTCAGGTCATTGATTCGGACCTCGAAGGACCGACGCCCTGGTTTCTGATGCCTTTGGCCGAAATGAGTTATGATGAGAAAATAATGACTGATAAGCGTGATGGGACCGTTGATATATTGGCAATCACCGATATTCTTAACGGGTTACATTATTTACATGAGCATGGATATGTTCACCGTGATCTCAATCCTAAGAATATACTATTGCATAAGGGCACCTGGAAATTATCTGACCTGGGCGCTGTACTTCCGCCGACTGGAAAAACAGTTACCCTGACAGAAGATACCGTAATATACACAGAGCAATATTGTTCGCCAGAGCAGCGCATTGATTTTCATTCGGCCCAAGCATCCGCGGACATCTACGCGTTTGGCTGCATTTTACATGATATCTTCGGTGTGCCCCCAAGGACTCCATACGCCAAGCATCATGCCCAGGGCGCGATAGGGATCATAATTGAAAAATGTACAGAACCTCGGCCTGATAAGCGGCCATCCATCGGCGTACTACGAGAAATCGTACTTGAAACGCTGATCGAATCTTCCGATTACTGCCAAATAGACAACCATCAAGCAGAAGCATGGTTGGCACGCTTGAGCGAGGCAGACCAATGGCCCGAGTCGGTTCATAACGACTTTGCGAGATTTTTCAATGATCTAAACGTATCGGAGAGACTAAAAGGTCATGAAACTGATTGGGTAGATTCAGCCTCAACTCCATTTATGACGAAGTTTCCGCTCAAAGCGATGAAGTATATAGCTTCTCGACAAGATGGCCTATCCACTAAGATTGTGGAAAAGTATTGCCAATGGGCTGGCGATACAGCATTTCGTTTCGAGTTCTCCGATCTCGTCTGCATGAGACTCGGCATTATTTTTGATGCGGGTACGCCCGCAAATAAAGCAAGTGCAATCATCGCAATGGCAAGATTAGGGTCTTCGCACCATCGCTTTTTTATTATGCGAGAAATGCTGAAACGATGTAGCGATGATTCACTGCCAAAAGAGTTGGCAAAGAGATTTGCTATTGAGATTAAGACTGAAGAGATCATCCCTCAATTCAGCAATTGCGTAGAAATTATCAAATGGGATATTTCTGAATTGCCTGAAGAACTAGCAAAGATCTGTGGGTAAAGCATCAGTGGATTCGTGACAAAAATAAAGAGCCGATGCCACTTATTGCCGTTCACTGTCCCCTCACCGCACGCGGATCGGCGGTAATTCGCCGTGGTCCCACTATTTGTTGTCCCCGTTCTCCAGCCGGTAGCGCCAGTGGTTCTAATCGGAGCCTTCCCCTCGCCGCGGAGCAGCTTGCGGGCGAAGGCGTGGTTCAGTCGGTCGTAGAATGCGCGCTCGCCCGGGCGATTCAGGTCGGACGCCCAACTCAAGCGAAGCCCCTCACCGTCACGGAGATGCGGCGGCCGACGTGGCGCGTCGACTTCGGCACGGCGTGCTTCCAGGCGGCGTTCGTCGCGCGCGGCAGCACGAACACGTCCCCGTGCGCGGCCGAGAGGTCGTACTTTCTTCGCCCCTGCGACAAGCGGAAGATGCGCGTCTCGCCGAACGACACCGTGACGATCGGCGCGCCCGGCGCCATGTTCCGCTCGCTGTCCCGGTGCGGGCCGATGTGGTGGTCGGGGCCGTCGTACCAGTTCAACAGCAGCCCGTTGAGCGCCGGATGGATCGCGGACCGGCTCCAGTCGAGGAGCGGTTGAAACCGCTCCGGCACGGGCTGCGCGCGGCTCGTCTGGCCGCTGAAGTGGTAGTCGGCGCCGTACGCCTGCTGCCAGCGCGGGAGCGCGACGCGTCGGCCGTGGAGGTGGATGACGGGCCGCTCGGCGGGGTGGAGCGCCCACGCGTGCGCGAAATCGTCGGCCGACCAGACCAGCGCGTCCGGCAGGCGGCCGACGAGGATCGCGAGGCCGTCGCCGAGATCGTGGCGCGTGAAGTCGGCGAGGGTCATTCGATCGGGATCGGTTCGGGCGGGGGTTTGCGGGCGGTGCGTTCGCGGGTCATGAGCCAGGCGGTCGGGCCGAGGATGAGGAGCGTTCCCAACAGGTTCATCGGCGTGAAGGTCTTCCAGCCGAAGGCGGCCTCGACGGCCATGACCATCGCGACCTGCGAGAGTCCGACGACGGCGATCTTGGTGGCGGTGCCGCGCGAGAAGGCGAGCGTGAGGAAGACCTGGCCGATCATCGCGGTCACGCCGATGCCGAGCAGACGGACGGTCATTTCGACGTTCTGAAACGGATCGGGCCCGTCGCGCAGGGGGAAGAGGACGAACGCGGCCGCGCAGAAGACGGTGGAGACGGCGGAGAAATGGACGACGATCGCGAGCGGGGCGATGGCCTTGAGGCGGTTCAGGCCGAGCATGGCGAGGGCGGTGAAGACGGAGGCGGCGACGGCGGAGAGCGCGGGGGCGAGGCGGAACGCGCGGGGCCCGTCGGGCGCGCCGTCGCGGGGATAGACGGCGAGCGCCACGCCGCAGACGGCCACGACGACGGCGATCCAGACGCCGCGGCTGGGCTTCTCGCCGAGCATGGGCCACGAGAGGAGCGCGACCCAGACGGGGAAGGTGTTGGTGAGCGTGAGCACTTCGGAGGCGTGCAGGTTGGCGAGGGCGTAGAAGGTGGAGAGCATGCTGCAACTGCCGGCGACGCTGCGCAGCCAGAGCGCGCGGGGTCCGACGGCGACGAGCGTGACGCCCATCGCGAGCGCCGCGGCGAGCGCGAGGAGGAACGCGACGCCGCTGCGCACGGTGGCGAGCGTCTGCCACGGCACGCCCTCCTGGCCGAGGCCGCTGCTGAGCAGGGACATCGCCGAGAACCAGCCGCAGCCGCAGAGCATCCAGACGAACGGGCGAATTCCACCGGTGGCCATTGGGGAACGATAGCGATTCGCGGTGCCCGATTCTGCGCCGGTTCGGCTTGTCCGCGCCGTCGCGACGGGGCTAGACTCGCCGGCCATGCGACCGACGCTCCACAACCTGCAGGCCCTGCGCGGCCTCGCGTGCCTCGTCGTGGTCCTCTACCACATCGGCGGGTACGAGAACACGTTCTGGACGAAGTGGCGAACCTTCCATTTCGTCCGCTGGTTCGGCTTCGCCGGCGTGGACGTCTTCTTCGCGCTCTCCGGTTTCATCATCGCCTGGGCGCATCGCGATCAGCTCGGCCAGGCGAAGCATTTGCCGCGCTACCTCGTGCGACGATTCCGCCGCATCTACCCGGTGCTCTGGGCCGCGATGCTCGCCGCGATGGCGCTGACGGCGGCGATGGGCACCGGCGTCGTCTTCCTTCCGAACTGGCAGCGCGACTATTTCGATTGGTTCCTGCTCGTGCCGCGCTACGAACCGTTCCGCTTCATCGCGGCGACGTGGAGCCTGCACTACGAAATCTTGTTCTACCTCGCGTTCGGATTGCTGTTCCTGGTGCCGAAGCGGCTGGCGATGCCGCTGGCGTTCGGGTGGGTGCTCGCCATCGCGGGGGCGTGGACCATCCCGCTCATGCCGCAGCCGTACTGGATGCAGATGCTGCTGACGCCGTACACGCTGGAGTTCCTCGGCGGCGCCGGCGTGGCGTCGCTGGCGGCGCGCGGGTTCGTTCGCTGGCCGCGGCTCGCGCTCGGCCTCGCGTTCGCCTGGACGGTCGCGGTCATCGTCCTTTTCGACACGCGCGATCCGAACGCGGTGCCGAGTTCGATCTGGGGCCGGTTCCTGGCGTTCGGTCCGTCGAGCGTGCTGCTCGTCTACGCCGTCGTCGCGGGGGAAATCACCGGGCGCATCCGGTTGTCGCCGCGCCTGCGCCCGCTCGGCGACGCGTCGTATTCGATCTACCTCATGCATGGCCCCGTGACGCTCACGCTCGTCTTCCTGATGTGGGGAATGAACACGAACCTGCCGACGCACCTCGTCTGGATCGCGGTGCAGCTCGTTGCGGGCCTCGGTGCCGGCTGGCTGCTGTACCGGTTCGTCGAGCGCCCGCTGCTGAATCGCAAGCCGAAGGATGTTCCGCGCAACTCACAGCTCACGTCTCCGAACTCGGTACTCAATTCACAATCCGTTGTGAATCGAGTGTTGAGTCGTGACTCATGAATTCAAAGACGACTTGGCAATTCTCTTCGCTCGTCGAATCGGTTAGAATCTCTCCGACCCATCCTACCGACGGTCGCTTCCCATGCGTCTCGCTTTGCTCCCCGTCCTGCTGCTCGCGCTCCTGCCCGGCTTCGCCGCCGATCCGAAGAAGGAGCCGGACTACGCGAAGGAACTCCCTCGCATCCCGCCGACCGAGCCGAAGGACGCGCTCAAGACCTTCATCCTCAAGCCGGGATACAAGCTCGAACTCGTGGCGAGCGAGCCGTTGATTGCCAGCCCCGTGGCCGTGGCGTGGGACGAGAACTCCCGGCTCTACGTCGTCGAGATGCGCGGCTATAGCGAGAACCGCGACGAGAAGCTCAGCCGCGTGAAGCTGCTGGAGAGCACGAAGGGCGACGGCATCTACGACAAGGCGACCGTCTTCGCGGATGGATTGCTGTGGGCGACGGCCGTCGCCTGCTGGGACGGCGGCGTCTTCGTCGGCGACGCCCCGCACATCTACTACATGAAGGACACCGATGGCGACGGAAAGGCGGACATCAAGAAGATCGTCTTCACCGGCTTCGGCACGCAGAATGCCCAGGGCCTCCTGAACACGTTCCTCTGGACCTTCGACAACCGCATCCACGGTACGGCCAGCAGCAACGGCGGCACCATCAGCAAACCCGACGACAAGGGCTTCAAACCGCTGACCATCAACGGCCGGGACTTCGACTTCGATCCGCGCACGCTCGACCTCCGCGCGACCAGCGGCGGTGCCCAGCACGGCATGACCTTCGACGACTGGGGCCACAAGTTCGTCTCGTCCAACAGCGACCACATCCAGCAAGTGATGTACGAGGACCGCTACATCGCCCGCAATCCGTACCTGATCGCCCCGCCGCCGCGCGTGAGCATCGCCAGCGACGGGCCGCAGGCGGAGGTGTATCCGGCGGCGGCGCCCGAGCCGTGGCGAGTCGTGCGGACGCGACTGCGCGTGCAGGGAATCCAGCCGGGCATCGTGGAAGGCGGCGGCCGCACCAGCGGCTACTTCACCGGCGCCACCGGCGTGACGATCTTCCGCGGCGACGCCGCCCCGGACCTGAAGGGCCTCGCCTTCGTCGGCGACGCGTGCAGCAGCTTCGTCCACCGCAAGAAGCTGACGCTGCCGGAGGGGAGCGTGCAGTACCGGGCCGACCGGATCGACAAGGAGTCGGAGTTCTTGGCGTCGAAGGACAACTGGTTCCGCCCGGTGCAGTTCGCGAACGGCCCGGACGGCGGCCTGACGGTGATCGACATGTACCGCGAGACGATCGAGCACCCCGCGAGCCTGCCGCCGCCGATCAAGAAGCACCTGGACCTGACGAGCGGCCGCGACCGCGGCCGACTGTGGCGCGTCTACGCGGAAGGGCACACACCGAGGGCACTGCCAAAGCTCGGCGGGCTGAAGACGGCGGAGTTGGTGAAGCTGCTGGACCATCCCAACGCCTGGCACCGCGAGACGGCGAGCCGGCTGATCTACGAACGGCAGGATAAAGGAGCGGTGGAGCCATTAAAAAAGCAGCTGATGGAAGGCGGTGTGTATGGGCAAATTTACTCGCTCTACGCGTTGCATGGAATTCAGTCGTTGGATATTAACAGTGTTGAGCAAGCAGCCCGTTCGATCGACCCACGAGTACGTGAACATGCTGCCCGACAGCCGATCGAGCTACTAGGTAAAAAAGTTAATTTCACCTCCGTGATTTACACTTTGAAGAATGATCGCGATACACAGGTTCGATATCAATCCGCCTTTAATTTTGGCATTTCGTTGAATGAAAAGTCTGACTTACGTGATTCGTATTTTCGTGCGGCAGGCGTCAGTGTAATGAAAGATCAAGTGGCGCTGGCAATCGACACATACCTTCGATTTGACGAATACCTCAATAATCCAAGTGTTCAATTGTTCCTATTCGATTTATTGGCGCTAGCATCTCGTAGAGATGATCCTAAAGAAGCGATTGCGGTGGCCGAAGCAATCGGAAGATTGCAAGTCGAGAATAGCGGTGTCATCCTCAGGCTGATTGGGATTATCAAATCGACAGGCGGTCGAAATTTCAAATTGGCCATTGATACGACTATTAAGCCCGATGTGTTACATCAGATGGTTACTAAGTCTGTTGCAATGATTACTGATGAAAAACAAGCTACTGCTACTCGCGTCGAGGCCATCCGTTCCCTCTCCCTCGGCAAGCTCGCCGACGTGCGTGCTCCGCTCGTCAAACTGCTCGACCTCCGGCAACCCGGCGAAGTGCAACTCGCGGCCCTCGGCGTGCTCGACCGCTTCAACGATCCCGAACTCGCCGGCGTGCTCGCCAAGAACTGGGAGACGCTCTCGCCTCGCCTGCGCGCCGCGGCCGGGGAAGCGCTGCTCGCGCGGCCGGACCGCGTGACGGTGCTGCTCGACGCCATCGAGAAGAAGACGTTCGCCCCGCAGAACCTGGACGCCACGCAGATCAAGCGATTGATGACCCACAAGGACGCCGTGATCCAGAAGCGGGCTTCGACCCTGCTCGCCGCGTTCAAGCCGGCGCGCCGCACCGACGTCGTCGAGAAGTACCGCAAGGCCCTGGAGATGACCGGCGACGCGACGAAGGGAAAGGCGATCTTCACCAAGACCTGCGCCGCCTGCCACAAGCTCGAAGGCGTCGGCCACGAACTCGGCCCGAACCTCTCCGCGATGAAGAACCGCGGCACGGACGCGATCCTTACGAACGTGCTCGACCCGAACGCCGAGGTGAACCCGCAGTACCTCAGCTATAACTGCAACCTCGACGACGGCCGGCAAGTGACGGGCATGATCCAGGCCGAAACGGCGAACAGCGTCACCTTTATCCGCGGCGAAGGGTTGAAGGACGTCGTGAGCCGTTCGAATATTGAGACTTTGAAGAGCACGGGACTTTCGCTCATGCCGGAGGGATTGGAGAAGGATATCAGTGTTGAAGCAATGGCGGACCTGATCGCGTATTTGATGAATGTGAAATGATATTTAGCCACAGATGAACACAGAGAACACAGATAAGACAAGAAATCATTTTTTGATTTGATCTGTGTTTTCCGTGTTAATCTGTGGCCCCTCTTCTGGAGAACCTCTCATGTTCAGTCGTCGTCGATTCATCGGGGCGGCCCTGGCACTGCCAGCACTGTCTTACAGTCGCGTCCATGGCGCGAATGACAAACTCAACATCGCCGGGATCGGCGTCGGCGGGCGCGGCGGCGCGAACATGAACGGCGTGAAGGGCGAGACCATCGTCGCCGTCTGCGACGTCGATGCGAACGCGATGGGCAAGGCGGCCGAGGCCTACAACCGCGACGCGCGGAAGACGAACGACTTCCGCAAGCTCTTCGACCACGCCAACGAATTCGACGCCGTCGTCGTGTCCACCTGCGAGCACACGCACGCCTTCGCCACTCTCGCGGCGCTGAAGCTCGGCAAGCACGTCTACTGCGAGAAGCCGCTGACGCACAACGTCTACGAGGCCCGCGTCATCCGCGAGGCCGCCGCGAAGACGAAGCTCGCGACGCAGATGGGCACGCAGATCCACGCGACCGACAACTACCGCCGCGTTGTCGAGTTGGTACAGGCCGGCGCGGTCGGCAGCGTCACGGAGTGCCACGTCTGGGTCGGCCGCACCTGGGGCCGGCAGTCGGCGAGCGACGCGAAGAAGTACGGCGACATCGTCCACGTCGAAGAACGGCCCACGGAGAATATCTCGCCACCATCGACACTCGATTGGGACCTGTGGATCGGCCCCGCGCCGATGCGCCACTTCAACCCCGTCTACGTGCCGGGGCCGAAGTGGTACCGATGGTGGGACTTCGGCAACGGAACCATGTCCGACCTCGGCAGCCACTGGAACGACCTGCCGTTCTGGGCGCTCAAGCTGAAGGCCCCGCTGACGGTCGAAGGCTCCGGCCCGCCGCCGCACGCGGAGATCGCCCCGGCGACGATGAGCGCCACCTACACGTACGGCCCGCGCGAGAACATGCCGGCGCTGACGCTGACGTGGCACCAGGGTCAGAGCAAGCCGCCGCAGATCGCCGATGGCACGATCCCCAAGTGGGACAGCGGCGTCCTCTTCGTCGGCGACAAGGGAATGCTGCTCTCCGACTACGGCAAGCACGTGCTACTGCCCGAGACGCGCTTCAAGGATTACAAGCGGCCGGAACCGTCGATTGCGAAGTCGCTGGGGCACTACGCCGAGTGGATTCACGCCTGCAAGACCGGCGCTCCGACGACGTGCAACTTCGAGTACGCCGGCTGGCTGACGGAGGCGAACCACCTCGGCAACGTCGCCTACCGGGCCGGCAAGAAGCTGGATTGGGACGCCGCCGCGATGAAGGCGACGAACTGCCCCGCCGCCGACCAGTACCTGCGGCGCGAGTACCGCAAGGGCTGGACGCTGGGGTGAAGAGAATGCGGGAGATGTGATAAAATGCCCCGCATCGCAGAGGGTGCGTCATGCCAGTTCACGATTGGACGAAGGTCGATGCGGGGATCTTCCATGCGTTTCATCACGAGTGGATCTCGGAGATTTCTCGCGCCCTCAATCGCGGAATTTTGGAGAGCGATTACTACGCACTTCCCGAACAGATCTCGGGAAAATACGGACCGGATGTGCTAACTCTCAAGCGACCGGGATTGAATCTGACGCCTCGAAAGGGCAAATCGAATCCGGTTTCCGGCGGCACCGCTGTCGCGATGCCCCCGCCGCAAACTCGCATTCACGTCAAGGACGTGCCCAAGTGGTACGCCAATAAGAAGAAGTCCGTCGCCGTCCACCACATCACGGACCACCGTGTCGTGGCCGTGCTGGAGATCGTGTCGTCCGGCAACAAGGACTCCCGCGGCTCGATGCGATCGTTCGTGAACAAGGCCCAAGATCTGCTCTCGGCCGGTATTCACCTCGATATTCTCGACCTCTATCCGCCGACGCCGCGCGATCCGGTGGGCATCCATCCCGTCATCTGGGGCGAAGACGACGCGGGCGAATACAAGTTCGATCCGGCGCACCCGCTCACCTGCGCCGCCTATGTCGGCGGGGCCGACGCCCAGGCGTTCGTCGAACCGGTCGCCGTCGGCGACACGCTGCCGGATTTGCCGCTCTTCTTGTTGCCGGATCAGTACGTCATGGTGCCGTTGGAAGCGACGTACCGATCCGCGTTCGAGGCGCTCCCGGAATTCCTGCGGGACGACTTGAACGCCACGATTTCGATGTAACGTCGAAACCTCACCCGATCCTCGCGACCATGCGTTCCCACGTGGCGGCTTCGCCCTCGTCGCGGAGCCGCTCCAGCCAGGGCCAGTCGGCGAACTCGTCCAGCAGCGATCGCCGGCGCTCCGCGTCCGGCACCCGCTCGCGCGCCAGCGCCCGGATCGCGTCGAGCAGGCGGACCCAGGCCGCGTAGGCGTCGTCGTACTCGGCCTCCAGCGTCTCGCGCATCCGCCGGGCGAGCGCCGGGGCGGCGCCACCGGTGTCGATCGCGATCGTCAGATCGCCGCGGCGTACGACGGCGGGCAGGGCGAAGTCGCCCGCGGCCGGATCGGTCGCGGAGTTCACCCAGAGGCCTCGCCGCCGGGCGTCAAGAACGACGCATTCGTTGACTTCGGGCGGACCGGCGGCGAAGACGAGGGCCTTGCCGTCCAACAACTCCTCGCGATAAACGTCGTTCCGCCACTCGCCGTCGGTCCAGTCGTCGGGCGGCGGTTCCGGCGCGACGAGGCTCACGGCCGCGCCCGCCGCGCGCGCGGCCCGCGCCTTCCGCCGGCCGACGGCG
>CAYVRB010000012.1:0-11867 GCA_964453375.1 uncultured Alcaligenaceae bacterium | reverse complement strand
GGGGGTGCCGGGGGCTCGGCGGCGCCGGGCCGCCCCCGCCGCGCGGGGGCCCCGCCCCTCCCCCGGCCCCCCCGCGCCGCCGCCGACCACCAGCACGCGTTTCCCCGCCAGGTCCAGCACGATCGGCAGCACGACCGCCCTCCGCGAGATACCCTCATTATGCGGCCGGATTTGAATTGCCAACCGCCGACCCGCCGCCGATACTGACGGAATCACCCGTCCGGTCTTCCTTCCTCCGGCCGCGATCGACGGCTCCGCCCCTCCGGTTTTCGCCCGTCGCCCGGCCCCTTCGTTCGGTTCGGCCCATGAACTACCTTCCCCTCCGCAGGAATTTGTTCCTTCGCGAACTCAAGAAAGAGTCCCTCGAAGTCGCCCTCGTGACGAACCCCACGAACGTCACGTACCTCACCGGTTTCCACGGGGACAGCTCGTACGTCGTGCTGTCGCCCAAGCACGCCATACTCGTCACCGACGACCGCTTCGCCCAGCAGGCGGCGGAGGAATGCCCGGACCTGGAGGTGCACATCCGGCCGCACAACGAGACGACGCCGAAGGCCGCCGGCGACGTGCTCGCCAAGCTCGGCGCCAAGTCGGTCGCGATCGAGGCGGAGCACGTCACGCTCGCGCTGGCGGAGGCGCTCAAGGAGCACGCGCCGAAGTGCGCGTTCGCATCGACGCGCGGGAAGGTCGAGGCGCTGCGCGCCGTGAAGGACGCCTCCGAAGTGGAGGCGATCCGGGCAGCGATCAAAGTGGCGGAGCGCGCGTACGTGATGTTCAAGACGACGCTGCGCGAGAGCGATACCGAGAAGGACCTGGCGGCGGCGATGGAGGCGGCCGTGCGCCGCGCCGGCGGCGACGGCACTCCCTTCCCGCCGATCCTGGCCGTCGGCGAGCGCGGCGCGCTGCCCCACGCCCCGCCGACCGCGAAGACCCTCGGCGAGGCCAGCAAGCTGCTCGTCGACTGGGGCGCCGTCCTCAACGGCTACCGCAGCGACCTCACGCGCACTTTCCGCTCGCCATTCGACGTGGCGCCGATGCGCCGCAACAAGGCCGAGCGCGTCGGCCACGATTTCGACGAAATCTACGGGATCGTGCTGAAGGCGCAGGAGGCGGCCCTCGCGACCGTGCGCGAGGGGGTGCCGGGCAAGGAAGTCGACGCCGCGGCGCGGAAGGTGATCGCCGACGCCGGCTACGGGCAGTACTTCACGCACGGCCTCGGCCACGGCATCGGCCTCGACACCCACGAACTGCCCCGCGTCCGCGAGAACTCCACCTGCACGCTCGAAGCCGGCAACGTCATCACCCTCGAACCCGGCATCTACATCCCCGGCTGGGGCGGCGTCCGCATCGAGGACGACGTCCTCGTCCGCCGCGACGGCGCGATGGTGCTCTCGACCCTCCCCAAGGACGGCAGCGCGACGGTGTGACGTCCAATCGCAGGTCGGGCCGAGGCTATGCGAGGCCCGACACGCGGACTGAACGGTTGTCCCGTCGTCGAGTCTTGTGAGCGTCGAGGCGTAAGCCCGACGTGGGGGGGTCGCACTGCCACGTCGGGCTTACGCCTCGACGCTCACATGCGAATCGCACGACAAGACTCCCGAAGGACGGCAGCGACGGTGTGACCGCTCACGGCAGCAGCTCCGCGACGGCGATCGCAACGTCCGGCTTCGCCAGCGGCGCGACGGAGTCGCCGGCCTTAAACGCGAGTTGCGTGCGGTAGGCGACACCCTCGGGAACCGGTGCCGGATCGCGGTAGACGAGTAGACGGCGCTGTTCCAGATCGAGGATCCAATAGTCCAATATGCCAGCCTTCGCGTACAGCTCGGCCTTCGTCGTCATGTCGAAGTACAGCGAACTGTCGGCCACTTCGACGACGAGCGCGGCCGTCGCCGGGTGCTTCTGCAAATAATCATGAGCGGTACCGGCAACGATGGCAAAATCGGGTATCGGGTCGGTGTCCTGATTGAGTGCCAGGGGCAGTTGAATGCGGATATGGCTATTCGGTCCGACCAACTTCGCGATCGCGGCACCGACCATCGTGCATCCCGTCGCATCCAGCGGATTCATCGGTCCAAGCTCCACGACTTCGCCGCGAATGAGGATCATACGCCGACCGTCGCCCCAGAATTTCATCTCGGAAGCCCGGTGGAAATCGGGCACGGTCCACCGAACCGTTCGCGGTAAGAACGCATTCGGCTTGATCGTCGTCGGGGCCGGCAATGTCGCGGTCGTCATGGGTGATCCTCCAGTGCCACGATACCTCACTTCCCCCGGAACTCCAAGAGGCCCATCGCCTCCGGGCGCGGGGCCGCGTCGGCGGGGCCGCTCCACGACAGCACGCCGCGGCCGGGCACCACGCGAACCAGGTTCGCGGCCCACGCGGACTTGTCCGTCGGCCGGCGGCCCGTCAGTTCCGCGAGCGGGATCGCCACTTCGGCCGTCCAGCCGGTCGCGGTCGGGTTCACGGCCACGAACCACCTCGGATTCCAACTGTTGTCGCCCCAGCAATCCTCGGCCGTGCAGCCGCGGTGGTCGACCCGCAGGCGGTAGTAGGTCGCGTAGTCGCGGTCCAAATCCAGCAGCAATTCGACGCGGTCGTGCGGGGCCACGTCGTCGTCGTGCTTGCGCGTCTCGGCCGGCGGCACCTGCTCGCCGTTCGGGTGCCGGCAGGTCACGCCGAGGTAGAGGTAGTCCTCGTCGAACGCCATTCGCGCCGTCGTGGCGTGGCTGCCCGCCAGTTCGCGCGAGCCGTCCTTCAGCGTCAGTTCCGTCGTTCCCGTCCAGGCGTCGTCGTCGAGCTTGCCGTCGAGGATCGGCCGCGCGGCAACCTTCGCGCACGCGGCCACCGGCTTCGGGTTCGTCGGCAACAGCTTCGGGTTCATCAAGTGCAGCTCGGCCGCGAGCGCGTCGAACCACGGGTTCGCCCCCGGCGTCACGGCCCGCCCGACGACGGTGCGGTAGTACGCGCCCATGGCCTTCTCGGCGTCGGCGGTCAGGCCGAGCTTGAGGCGGGCCGCGTGGAACGCGAGCTGCTCCGACGGCTCGCGCGACAGCAGCGGGTTCACGGCGAACAGCTTGGCCTCCAGGTTCGGGCCAGTGCCGTACCAGCCGCGCATCGCCTCGGACGTGCGGAACTTGGCGCGGTCGAGTTTGGCTTCGGTGTGGCCGACCTGTTGGATGTCGTCCTTCGGCAGTTCGTAGAACTCGGTCGGCCGCAGGCTCGTCATATGGCCGAGTTCGATGCGCCGCAGCGTCTCGCTGCTGGCGTGGTAGCGCGCGAGCCAGCGATAGGCGGGCAGCGTGGCGGGCTGGGTGGAGTAATGCTCGACGGCGTGCTGGTAGTATTCGCGAGCATAGTTCGACTCGCCACGTCCTCCTCGTGAACACGACACGGCTCGCGCCATCGTCATCTCAACTGCGTCGGCCGGTGTGAAGAGAGCTACGTATTTAGGAAAATCAGCCCACTTCTCCGCAGTAGTGGGGACTTCGGTCAATCGTTGGGCATCTGCCAACCCCTGGACTCGCCGAGTACGTGGAGAGGTAACTCCCCATTTTCGACTGGGTTCGCAGACTTGCTTTCTCTGCTCAAGATATTCCGGTGTGAACGCCCATGCCTCCCCAGCCTTTACTCGCCGAGCCATTCCGCCGTAAGCGAGCGCACACCCTTCCATGATGCCGGTGTGTTTCTCGGCTTCGGCCAATCGGTGCGACACCAAGTGAAAGACGGGCGACACATGCGACTGAATCAATGTCTCAGACGTGTAAACCATCGCATCGGCCGAATCAGCAATTTCTTCGCGGAACTCACTAGTTTTGTAAAACTCATGAGTCATGATCGACTTATCTTTTCCATCGAGGAGATCGAAGATCGATGCCGTCCCGACAAGCTTCTTCACCGCGTGCGCCCGCAACCCCAACACTTCGATCTGCTCCGGGTACGCCGCCGGGTCGGCGGCGCGCTTGAACGCTTCCTGCGTCGTCGCGAGAATCAGCTGCTCCGCCGCCGGGGCGTCCGGCCTCACGGAATCGGTCACGATCACTTCCGGCCGCCACATCCGGATCGCGAGCGTCATCTGCCGCACCAGTTGGTCGGCCGCCTTCCCGTCGTGCAGGCGGTCCCAGTAACCGCGCAATTGGTCGGCGGTCAGGCCGTCGCAGTGGCCGGGCAGCGGGAAGGCCCAGAGCGTCTCGGCCGACGCGCCGCCGGCGAGCCGCATCGCCGCCGCCAATCGGAACGGCTCGGCCGCGCGCCGCGGATCGGCGGTCGCGTCGGCGCAGGTGAAGCTCACCGTCGCCGTCAGGTAGCCTTCGGCCGCGCCAATGACGGGATACATCGTGAGCGGCACACTCTTCGGCGAGGCGTGCGCGCCGAGTACCGCCGCGTGCAGCTTGCCGCGGGCGTGCTTCCACTTCTGCCCGCCGTTGGCCGTGACGAGCACCGTGCCGAGTTCGCCGACGGCCCATCCGGTCTTGGCGTCGAGCATCTGGATCGCGTGCAGCGGCACCTGCGAATCGGTCTTCTGGATCGTCCAGCTCTTCCCGGCATCCGGGCTGAACAGCACGATCGAACCGGGCCGGCCGCCGATCCAGACGTTATCGCCGACCATGCTCAGAGCGTGGAAATCGCAGACACCGCGCGCCTCGCCCAGCGGCAACTCGACGCTCGACCACGAACCGTTCGGATAATCGCGATTCACCAGAGCGAGGCCACCGTCGCCGATCGCGAACGCGGTCTTACCTTGCGATTTCAGGGCGCGTACCGACCGAGCTCCGGGAACGTTCAGCCCCGCCGGTCCGATCTCGCCGTCGCGCAGGTTCGCCGTTCGGCCCCACGCGCCGACGAGCATCGCGTTCTTAGCATCCTTGCCATCGAGCGCCAGCCACGACCCGCCGAGCGGGCCTACCACCGGCCGCCAGCTCTTGCCGCCGTCGGCCGTCGTGAACGCTCCGCCGGGGTACGCGCCGCAGCTATCGCCGCAGACGAGGCCGTTCTTCTCGTCGAAGAACGTCACCGCGTTCAGCCCCGGCAGCACGCCGCTGGCGACTTCGTTCCAGGTGATGCCGCCGTCGGCCGTCGCGAGCAGCACGCCGCTACTGCCCAGATCGCCGGGCAGCTCGTTCCGACCCACGACGTAGCCGGTATACGGCGTGAGGAAGTGGATGCCGGTGAGCGTCGCGCGCGTGCCGGACTTCTGGCGTTCCCAGGTCTGTCCGCCGTCGATGCTGTGCCAGATGACGCCGTCGTCGCCGACGGCCCAACCCTCGCGGCCGTCCACGAACTGCACGGCCCGCAGGGCCGCGTCGTCGTAGCTCGGCGGCGGCGCGGCCGTGGAAACCGTGGCGAGAACGAGAAGCAATGCGAGCGTCGGTGGGATGCGGGACATACCGGGGGTTCCTCCGCGAACGAAGTTCGGGCACTCTGGAGGAACCGCGATACCGGAGGGGCGGGCGAAATGCTAGGCCAAGTGTTCGTGGTCGTGACGTTGCAGGATTGCCGGAATGATGGTTGAATCGGCTCGGAGCGCGATCTCATGACACTCGCCGCCTTCGGGATCCAACGTTTCTGGTAGGCACGGCTATAATCCTTCCATGTCTTCCCCCAAGCGCATCTCCCTCGACCAGTGGCACGACCGCTACGCCGCGCCGTTCGCGCCGACGACGGCCGCCGAGATGCGCGAGCGCGGCTGGGACGCCGTCGATGTCGTCTTCGTCACCGGCGACGCCTACGTCGATCACCCCAGCTTCGCGATGGCCATTCTCCATCGCGCCCTCGAGCAGGCCGGCTTCCGCGTCGCGATCCTCAGCCAGCCGCCCTGGCAGAGCGCCGACGCCTGGCGGCAGTTCGGCCGGCCGCGCCTGTTCTTCGCCGTCAGCGCGGGGAACATGGATTCGCTCATCAACCACTACACCGCGAACAAGAAGGTCCGCAACGACGACGCCTATTCCCCCGGCGGCAAGATCGGCCTGCGCCCGGACCGCGCCACGCTCGTCTATTCACAGCGCTGCCGCGAGGCCTTCCCCGGCGTCCCCGTCATCGCCGGCGGCGTCGAAGCGAGTCTGCGGAGGTTGGCCCACTACGACTACTGGTCCGACACGGTGAAGCGTTCGATCCTGCTCGATAGCAAGGCCGACCTCGTCGCCTACGGCATGGGCGAAGTGACGATCGTCGAGATCGCGAAGCGCTTGCAGGCGGGGCAAACCGTCAAGGATTTGCGGGGTTTGCGCGGCATCGCGTTTGCGCTCGGCGCGAAGGAGAGCGACACGTTTAGCGGCGAGGCGCGGTCTTCGGAGCCGAGCGCGGAGCGCTTCCAATACCAAACGATTCCGTCGTTCGAAACGGTGAAGTCCGACAAGCGCCAATTCGCCGAGGCCACTCGGATCATCCACCACAACACGAACCCCTTCAACGCCGCCGCACTCGTGCAGTTCCACGATCGCCAGGCCGTCGTCCAGAACCCGCCGGCCCTGCCGCTCTCCGAAGCGCAGATGGACCAGTTCTACGACCTCCCCTTCACCCGCCGACCGCACCCGAGCTACACCGAGCCGGTCCCCGCCCACGAGATGATCAAGGACTCCGTCACGATCATGCGCGGCTGCTTCGGCGGCTGCACCTTCTGCTCCATCACCGCCCACCAGGGCCGCATCATCCAGAGCCGGTCGCCCGAATCGATCCAGCGCGAAGTCGAGAAGCTCGCCGCCGACCCGGAGTTCAAGGGCGTCGTCAGCGACATTGGCGGCGCGACCGCGAACATGTACCAGATGCGCTGCACGCGTCCCGAAGTGGAGGCCAAGTGCAAGCGGCTCTCCTGCATCCATCCCACCATCTGCAAGCTCCTCGGCACCGACCACCAGCCGACGATCGAACTGATGCGCAAGACCCGCGAGACCCCCGGCATCCGCAAGGTCTTCGTCGCCTCCGGGATCCGCATGGACCTCGCCCAGCTCTCGCCGGAATACGTCGAAGAGCTGGCCGCGCACCACGTCGGCGGGCGCCTCAAGGTCGCCCCCGAGCACACCAGCCCGACGGTGCTGGACCTGATGAAGAAGCCGAGCATCGACAACTTCGGCGTCTTCGCGCAGCAGTTCCAGAAGGCCTCGTCCGCCGCCGGCAAGCCGAAGCAGCAGCTGGTGCCCTACTTCATCGCGAGCCACCCCGGCAGCACCGCGAACGAGATGATCGACTTGGCGCTCTACCTCAAGCGCAACGGCTACCGCCCCGACCAGGTGCAGGATTTCATCCCGGCCCCGTTCGACATCGCGACCTGCATGTGGTACACCGGCCTCGACCCGTTCACGATGAAGCCGGTGACGGTGGCGAAGGGGTTGAGCGACCGCAAGGTGCAGCGGGCCTTGATGCAGTTCTTCAAGCCGGAGAACTACTTCGCCGTGCGCGAAGCCCTGATCGAAGCCGGCCGCGGCGACCTCATCGGCGGTTGCGATGGCCTCATTCCCGCGAACCCGCCGAAGGAGGCGCTCGAGAAGCGCCGCAAGGACGCGAACGCCGACCACTATCACGCCGTGCCGAACAAAGGCTACCGACCCGGTCGTGCGAGCCAACGGCGGCGGAGCAAGTAGCGGCCGCTTCCTTGCCCTCCACAGCCACGGGCCGATAATCAACTCATCGAACTTCAATCCGAGGAGCCACCATGGCCGACGCGTACAAGCCGTTCCACCCCGTGAACCCCAAGAACCCCCAGGTGTTCTTCGACATCGCCATCGGCGGCCAGCCGGCCGGGCGGATCGTGATGGAACTGTTCGCCGACACCTGCCCCAGGACCGCCGAGAACTTCCTCCAGTTGTGCGTCGGCACGAAGAGCAAGGCGGGGACGGCGCTCGCGTTCAAAGGCTCGACGTTCCACCGCGTGATTCAGAACTTCATGTGCCAGGGGGGCGACTTCACCCGCGGCGACGGCCGGGGCGGTGAATCGATCTACGGCGGCCGGTTCGACGACGAGACATTCTCCGGCAAGGCGGGCAAACACTTCGGCCCCGGCACCCTCTCGATGGCGAACGCCGGGCCGAACACGAACGGCTCGCAGTTCTTCCTCTGCACGGCCGCGACGCCCCACCTCGACGGCAAGCACGTCGTGTTCGGCCAGGTCGTGACGGGCTACGACGTGGTGAAGAAGATCGAAGCCGTCGGTTCGCGCAGCGGGCAAACATCGGCCCCGGTTGTCATCGGCGACTGCGGGAAGGTGGGGTAGGGCGGATGCGAAGCGAACGCCGACCATGACCACGCGGTACCGGTCGGCGTTACAGATCGACTATAAACTGGCGGAGTAACGAAACGGCACGAGGCAATCCCTGCCTCTCGAACACGGCCAGCAGTTCCTCGGCTGTCATTGGCGGGTTTCGCAGACTCGCCCGCTGAGTCCGGACCGCCGAACAGACCACTGATGGAGCCGCCGCGATCAGCCCCACCAGCAATTCGTCCGGATGGATCGCCTCGATTCCCAACCCGCGCAATGTGTCTAAAGGAAAGTCGGACAGGTTGAACGTCACGATCGCTTCGGCCCCGCAGTGGATCGCGGCCGCCAGCACGTGCCGGTCGTCCGCATCGGGCAGGCTCAGCGCGTCGATCCGTTTTTCGTAACCGGTTACCACGCAGTCCGGCACGGCCGCGTTCATCAAATCGCGAACCCGTTCGACCTTCGCCCGCGAAATGTCCGGCTTGTCCCGAATCAGGTTGCGCATCCACTCCTCGTGGATCGCGTCCGTCCAACGCGGCACGACCAATCCCGCCTGCGCCAAATAGATGAGCAGGCTCCGCAGCGGCGCGGGATAGAGCACGCAGGCGTCGTACAGCACGCGGCGGGGGAACACGCTCAATACCCGAGGCCGAGTTCTTGATCGAGCGCCGATAGTTCTTCGAGAACCTTCGCCCGTGCCGCGTCGTCCTTCCGCTTGTACGCCATCAGGTCGTCGAAGCGGACCCGGCGGTATTTGCCGACGGTCCGGGACGGAATCTTCCCCTCGTCGAGCAGCTTCACGACGTAGGGGCGGGACACGTTGAGCAGGTCGGCCGCGCGCTGTGTGGTCAGCTCGGCCCGGCTCGGCACGAGCGTGACGGCATTCCCCTTCGACATCTCCGCGAGCAGTTGGAGGAACATCCGCACGGCCGACGCCGGCACTTCGACCGGCGCGTCGTCCCCGCCCAATTGAACGCGGACGCTGGCCCGCCGCCCGAGCTTCCGAGCGGCCAGCAGCCGGCTCGACTCGCTTGCGAGACGAGCGTCGGCTTCCGAGGGCGCGACCGTTTCAAAGGCTTCCGGCGTTCGGGCCGTCATGGTAAACTACCTCTTGATTCTTCCAAATAGAGGATACCGTATTCTCGAAACGCTCGCAATAGTCGAATTAGTCGAAACGGCGGCTGCGACGGCCTGATCTCCGCCCAGCCGCCGAATGAGGCGATCGAATCGCGCCGGAAGAAAGCGAACGCCGACCACGAGCACGCGGTGCCGACCCCGGCGAAGCTTGCGAAGGACTGCCGTCCTGAAAGGAAAAGCAGCAACGACGGCCGGCGAAACGGGAGCAATAACAAGACTGATCGGTTCGCAATAGTCGCATATATTCAATTCTATTCATCAAATGCAACCCATATTCTCGCTGGGCAACATTGCGAGCATCCCTGCGCATAGTCAGTTATATCCCTTCATGACGATCGTCCCGGGTAACATCAATTGCACATTCTCTTCCATCATGTGATCTATCTACCCTGTATGTAACGAACGCACCTCTAAGATTGTTGAAATCCAACTCTGGGCTCTGTCGCTCATGAAAAAACAGATTCCCCGCGGAGTACCTTCGAATAAATCCTGCGTACTCGCCCCTTCTGTCAACAATAGTACTGCAAACTTGGCCTCGAAGTTTGTCATCGGGTTCGACGTTTGCCGATACCAAATCATCGGTAACCTGCGATCTGATTAGTAGCAGATCAGTAAACTCTGGCACGTCCTTCATCCCGGAAGAACTCTTCTTCATTGATTGAATCCAATGATCACCTGCGCTAAGAAACGCCTTTGTGCTCTTTCTGAATAGTGCCAATGTCTTCTGCTCATCTTCGAGGACATCCAATAACAGATGCGAATGCTTATCAATTTCTGACTCGTTATTAATACTTGGCACTTTCCCTGCAATCAATTGGCGGAACAGCATGAGTAAGTGCGCACGAAATGAATAATAGGGATCGCGAGCAAGCTCGCCTCGGCGAAAGAACGACTCAAGCTTGCAAAACGCAGTCGCAGTGGTAAAATATGGGAGCATCGATTGGCCATCTTCATAGATTTTTCCCTCGAATTCTTTAAGTAATTTGGACTCGTGCCTAACAGACATGTGCGGTTGGTTAAGAAACATGCCAATAAAGAATTTTGACAGAATAGATAGATTCACTTTGTCCTTGATTCTCGGATCATGTTGATATTGTTTGGCCCGTCGTTCATAGTGGACATCCCAGCCTTCGGCGTTCTTTGCCTTGAAAAACTCTTCAAGTCTGATATGGAATGGCCTTGTTGTCTCAAATGCTTCAGCAAGAACGATGTTCTGGTTGTTATTGGCCCGGACAATGTCGTTTGTGGTATCGAGGTGATCCGTGGCAATTATCTTGATGTGCAGAAGTATCCTATCAGTTTTCATTTTGCCTGTACTGGCCGCTTTGAATAGGACGTGACTGGTTTGGCAACCATTGACAATCTGGGGATTCGTCAATGTGACCTTGTTGTTGTTCATCACGAAGCTGTCACAAACGATAGTAATGCCATTATTCAATAAGCAAAACTTTTCCGGAGTAGTCTGGAGGGATTCTTCGATGTCTATGTTTACGTTTGTCGATCCCTGATAGTCTCTTACATTTGAATTGAAAAGACTGCGACGAATAAGACCGTCTTGTGTTGTAAGTAAGTGCAAATACTCATCGGCTGTACAAAGTGCTACGCACGAATTTTTGACGTTCTCTACTTCTGCCAGCGGCATGGACTGTACGATCTTAATGGTTTCCTTGAAAGTATTGTCATTGTCGTGGCAGATTCGGCGGAGCGCTTCTGCATCAATGTAGTGAACTTCACAATCCTTATAATTAGGCAACATGTCGCTCTTAAAAACCTTTTCGTCGGCCGTAATGTGCGAGTGTTTTTTCCTGTTCCAAGTGCCCATCGAAATAAAGTATAGCCAAACTTTTGGATTGCCCTCCCACATTTGAACAACTTTGTCATCGACCAAGTAATCCTTGATTTCAAGCCACTTCTGGATTTTGTCGTTCATGGGCTGCGCAGGAGATTGCGACAGGAAGTCTCTGACGCCCGCCACAAATTTCTTGAACTCGCCTGCTTCGAAGCTTTCTTTATACTTTGACTGAAGGAAGATGAATTCGATGACTGCGCTCTTCGACCTCTCTAGCAAATCCTCGGCGTCTTCCTTGCCTGTTATTAGCAGGTCGTTGAGCTTGACGGCAATTCCATCAATACCCATGTCATTCGGTCCGCCTACACAAATGTTTTCTAACAACTCGCCATCTGATGCGAATACCCCTGGTTGGTGGTGAGACAGAATCGAATGTGTCACGAACCTCTCAAATGCATTACTTTCTTTCATTTGCTCCAGGCCAGCCGTGCTCTTAAATCGCTGGAATTTAGATTTCACTATCAGTTCGAGTTGCATTATTGTCTCCTGGCTTTGGCTGGTTGCATAAGTTGGCCATTACAGTCCGTTGTCGAGTATGTAGACTGTTCATTCAGCCCTTAACATATGGGAGTCGTGAACGGATACGTCCACGGTCGCAGTCTCTCCAATACGAGTTACTACCTTCCCTTCCCCGCCCCGGTAATCGTTCACACCCCGGCGAGTAATTTGGGTCCGGCCTGTCCGTTCAGCTT
>CAYVRB010000011.1:33769-39291 GCA_964453375.1 uncultured Alcaligenaceae bacterium | reverse complement strand
CCTCGCCCAACCGACGCTCGTCCTGCCCAAACACGGAGCGACTGCGTAACTCGTATCCGTTTGCAAGCGTTATCCACGAAGCGGCATTGGCCCGATAATCGGCAAAGGTCGATGGAAGTTTGCGCGAAAATGCCGAAGAAATCGCAGCAATGGTCGGCTCGGATTTCTTTGATTTTGCCATTGATATTTGTTTCCGATTTGACGAGTTTTACTTACTCCACTATCTCCACGCCGGCTTCCCCATCCGTCACTTCGCCGATGGCCCACGCGTCCACGCCGATCGCCTTGAGCTGGTTGCGGATGCTGTCCGCGAAACTCGGCGACACGATCATCACGAAGCCGATGCCGCAGTTGAACACCTTCTCCATCTCGGCCTGCTCGATGTTCCCCAATTTCTGCATCCACTGGAACACCGGCAGTGCCGGCCAACTGCCGCGTTGAATCCGCACCCGGCGGCCCGGCGGCAGGATGCGGCCGATGTTGTCCGGCAGGCCACCGCCCGTGATGTTCGCCAGGCCGTGGATCACGCCCTTCTTCTTCACCGGGTAATGCTCCAGCACCTTGCGCACCGGCCGCACGTAGAGCCGCGTCGGCGTCAGCAGCGCCTCGCCGACGGTCGCGTTCAACTCCGGCACGTGCGCGTCGATGCTCAATCCGCCGACGTCGAAGATGGCTTTCCGCACGAGGCTGTAGCCGTTCGAGTGGATGCCGCTGGCGGCGAGGCCGAGCACGGCGTCGCCGACTTCGATCCGGCTGCCGTCGATGATGTTCGAATGCTCGACGACGCCGGTGCAGAAGCCGGCCATGTCGAACTCGCCGGGCCGGTAGAAGTCGGGCAGGATCGCCGTCTCGCCGCCGACGAGGGCGCAGTCCGATTCGAGGCAGCCGTCGCGGATCCCCTTCACGAGCTCGACGGTGCGCGTCGGGTCGTCCTTGTCCATCGCGAGGTAGTCGAGGAACGTGAGCGGTTCGCCGCCGGTGCAGATGAGGTCGTTGACGCTCATGGCGACGAGGTCGATGCCGACGGTGTCGTACTTGTTCGCCATCATGGCGATCTTGAGTTTGGAGCCGACGCCGTCGGTGCAGGTGACGAGGACGGGCCGTTTGTACTTGCGGCTGAAGATGCGGGAGAAGAGTCCGCCGCCGTTGGGGGGTTCGAGGTCGTAGAGGCTGGCGAAGCTGCCGCCCTTGCCGCCGGCGCCCTTGAAGGGGGAGCGGAGGACGTTCGGCCCCCACGTGGACGCGAGGAGCGACTGCACGCCGGACATCGTCTCGGCGTAGGTCTCGAGGTTCAGCCCGGCGTCCCGGTAGGTCAGCGGCTTCGGCATGAAGGACGGAATCCGAAAGAGATCGGTTCGAGGAACTTCCTTTGGTTTATGGAAGATCGAACCGATTCAATCGGGCACGGTCGCGGCTTCGCCGCCCGAGCGCGTGGCCAGCGCGGGCACGATGTCGGAGGCCGAATAGTTGAGAAAGCGGACGGACCCGTCGGCGAACGCGAAGTGCGCCCCGCCGGCGTGGAGCGACCAGAAATGGAAGACGTCGCAGAAGCGATCGATGCGGCCCGCTTGAAAAGAATATGGGCCTTCATTGCAGAAATTGACGGACGTGTTGATTTCCCGCGCCCCGAGGAGCATTTCCGCCGATCCCGTTTGATTCTGTCCCCAGCCGCGATACCACCAACCGAATTTGTAATTCGAGGCCGGAGGACGCTCGGCGATCAAGAGGGTCGAACTTGTCCCGTCCGTCACGTCGGAGAACTTCACGGACGAATCTTGGAACAGACATCCGTTCCGCTGGACGTGGTCCGTCCCTTCCACGCCGACGTAGGATGTTAGGGCGAATCGGAACGGCGCGACCGATGCCGGTCCGGGAGTCCGTGCATCAGAGGGACATGCAAACAGTCCGACCGGCGTCGCGAGGATTCGCTCGTGTGGCGGGTGACCCCAGAATTGCAAGGGTTTGGGATCCGTGGAGAAAGCGTCTTCGATCTCGCGCCAGAGCGTTGCTTGTTCGAGGTGGGGAAGCAGCCTCGCCTGCCAGCCCAAGAATTTGAATCGACCTTGATCGCCCGTCAAACTCTGCCCTGGGGGCAAACGCCCTGTCGAGTCGTGATATCCATGCGAAGCGAGCGCAAGCTGTTTCAAATGGTTGATGCAACGGGTCCGCGCGGCGGATTCGCGGACCTTCTGGACCGCGGAAAGCAGCAAGCCCATCAACACGGAAATGATGGCGATCACGACGATCAGTTCAATCAGCGTGAATGCCCGTCGGCTCCTTGGCATGAATCGGATCATTGTTTCTCCCGACCGAGAGCAGGAAGCCGACGGCCGCGGCCATCATGCAGCTTCCCGTCACCGCCAAAGATTGCCATCCAATTTGCAACCCATTGGCTCCAAAGCATCCGCAAGAAATTTCCTGGCCGCGCGAGTACAGCAAACCTTGCACGGCGACGAAACCTCCGAAGAGTAAGAACGACAATCCAAAGGCTTCCCGGGGCCAAAGCCCGAAAATCAACGCCATTGCCATCGACATTTGCCCAAACGGGAGCACGGCGGCGATGACAGCGCCCGTCTCGACGCCGACCATATCATAATTGTAGATCGTATCCAGGAACGCCAGCGGATTCTCGAGGTGTGCGAGCGAACTATATGCGAGGACAAAGCCCAACGCGGATCCGAGGACCCGTCGGAGGATTGGACTCGGACCGGGCCGGTTCGGCTCGTTATCGGTCACGGTGGAACTCCCGCCATCCGTCGTAGCCGCGTGGGAAGATCGAGACCCGGTAGCCGCGAAGCGACAAGTCGCTTCCAATCGCTTCCGCCCAAGGACAGTGCTCGTTCTGGCAATAGACGATCACGCGCCGGGATGGAGGTACGTCGCGGAAGATTCGATCGCGCTGGGATACGTTCGTGAACACGGGCATGTTGATCGCGTTCGGGAGATGGCCGTATCGGTACGCATCCGGCGCACGCGCGTCGATCACGGCGACATCGAAGTCGCGGAGCGACGATTCGACAGCCGTCGCATCCAATACGGGTAGTTCGGGCGTGAAATACCGACCGGCCACCTGCGCGAGGGCGGCCCGTTTCCCGAACATCCCGTCGGGGTGGAGCACGTGCCAGATCGCGGATGCCGCGACGCCGATCGCGAGCAGCGAGCCGACCCGAATCAACCATCGAGTCGACTTGACGATCGCGGCCGCGAGGCCGACAAACACGCCGACGAAGGCGACGGTCAGGAATTGATTCATCCAACTACCCAAACGAGGCGATCCGAATCGATCCGGACGATCGCCGACGAGCAAACCCACTCCATCCCAGAGCGCACAAATTTCGCTCAACGGCACGGTGGTCAATTCCGAAGGCGGGTCGATGATGCGCGCATCGTGGCCGCTCTCATCCATGCCCAAGAATAAGACCCAATGATCGTAGGGCGTCCCCTTTCCGGGACGGCGAACGTGCAGGAGGATCGGACAGTCGGCGCTCCGCAACGCGCTCGGGGACATGGATCGCATGGGGCGGCAATGCAAGCCATGATCGAGCGCGGCCCTCTCCAATTCTTCGAGCGAACTCCCCTTCTTGCTTCCGATGTATTTCTCTTGCAATAGATTCGCGAACGGGATGGGGCGATTCAACGCCACGGAGGCGGCGTAAAGCGAGTAGAGGCCGCAATAGGAACCGCCCGTACTCTTGAGAGGTTTTGGATCCAAATTGTCCGCGCGTAATAGACCCCACCCCGAGAGTACCACGACCAACGGAACAATCGAGATTCGCGCGAATGATATCGTCACGGTTCACACTCCCGCAAGTCGTTTGCGACGGCGGCGCAATACGAGGGCGGCGATCCCGATCGACGCTGTGATCGCCACGAGGGCGACGGCACCCCACGACCAGAGGCCGCCGCGAACGAAGCGGGCCTTCAAGTTTCCGAGGAAGACGCTGTCGCTCGATTTCGCGACTTCCCCGTGCCGCCACTCGTAGTCGATGGGCATTTCCTTTTGACCTGTCACGTTCACGTGGGTACCGTCGGGCACTTCGGTTTCGAGGGCGAAGCCGGCCGGATCGGCCTTGCGAATGTCTTCGAGGGAGACGGTATGTGTAAACGTATAGTGCTTGCCGTTCGTGAACTCTTTTCGCTCGGACAAAACGAAATTGCGCATGTAGGTTTGCCCTTCATACTCTCCAGTATTCATAACCGTCAAGGAGTACAAAATTCGCGCGCACACGCCTGTCGGGTAGAATGGATGCTCCGTCTTGTGAACGATGTCTTTCACCTTCGACTCGGTGGTCCGCTTGGAGGTGGGGTTCGGTTCAAACACGACCGAATCGGAGTCTTTGACGCGTTCAAATTTGTAGAGTGTATGGCCCCGCTGGGGATCGATGTAAGCCGTATCCTTGCCCCATTTTGACCGGGCCGTCAATTTCAAGAGCGATCGACCGTCCAGTTCGATTTTCGTCGGCGGCCCGGTGCCGTGTTGCCGGAGCACTTCTTCGATGGTCATCCCCGATCCGGAATCAACAAAGCCATAGAGTGTCGGAATCGCATAGGGGATCTCGTAGAGCAGATCGCCGAAGTTCCGTACCGTTCGATGCGTGACGATCGGATTCCGGCGGATGAGTTTCGAGTCCGCGTCCTTCCTGGGAAACACCGTCTTCCTGTTGAAATCGGAAAGCTTTTCGGTAACCTCCCAACCACCGATTTTCGAGATATTGAAGTCGTATCCCCGTTCCTTGCAGACAGCTTTCACTCGATCGTCGGCATGGAGAAATTCCACTTCTTCCTGCGAGAAGACGAACCTGGAAGGTTTCGGGTCGCCCGCCAACACCGTTTCGGCTTTGATCTTGAGCGACTTGCCCTTGAACACGTCGTGGGTCGCGGCGTACTTCGCCAACAACGACGTTGCCGACGCGTCGTCGCCCCGAAGCCCACGAAACGATGCGATGAAAAACAGTGCCGCCAAGAGATGGTTGGTTACGGTGCGTGTCTTCATGGCCCGAACCCTCGCGACAATCGACAAGTCTCCCGGCGGCTCTAACGCCGGGCCTGCCGGGGTAAAGTCTGGGAAACGTCGAACGTCTCCTCTCAACGCGCCGGGGGTCACTGCGGACCGCCGCCCTTCGTTTTTGTACACTCTTGCTCCAAGAGACGGTCGTGGCGTTCTGGGGAACAATCCACATACTTCTTGCACTTTGTGAAGTCACCGCCACCCGGATCTTTCAGTTTATCGAGCCACGCTTCCGGATTCGAGGTCGCATACGCCGCAGTATAGACATTGGACTTGCAAAGGGTGCCATCTCCCGTACCGCTATACGTACAGCTCTCGTCGTGCAATCCCGTCGAGTCGCACGTGGCGATCGGGTCGCCGCCTCGATTCGCCAGGTCCCGCCCGGAGGCCGTTTGCGGGCCGGCGCGGTAGATCGCCGCGACCAACAACACGGCGGCGAACGCCGTGCTTTGCGCGAGCTTGCGGTTGCGATGCATATCGCCCTCCTCATGTGGTACGCTGTTCGTAGGACGCG
>CAYVRB010000011.1:0-33669 GCA_964453375.1 uncultured Alcaligenaceae bacterium | reverse complement strand
AACTGCGAACTGCGAACTGCGAACTGCGAACTGCGAACTGCGAACTGCGAACTGCGAACTGCTCGCGGTCCGCAACACAAGTCTAACGTGGCCAATTCGCGGGAGTCAAGCGTTAAAAGGGAATCTCGGAACAATTCCGAATAGAGTATCCGTGTCGGCACTGATTTCTTGGACCGCCGACCAAACTCGAGGACGGACCCGCCGATGGCCGACAAGACGATCTGGACGATCAAGGCCCTGCTCGCCTGGACGGCGGACCACTTCGCGAAGAAAGGCCTCGAATCGCCCCGGCTCGACGCGGAACTCCTCCTCGCCCACGTCCTCGCCTGCAAGCGCATCGACCTCATCGTCCGCTACGACGAACAGCCGAACGAAGCCCAACGAACCGCGTTTCGATCCCTCGTGCAGAAGCGGCTCGAGCGCTGCCCGACGGCGTACCTCGTCGGCACGCGCGAGTTCTACCTCCTGCCGTTCGAGGTGAACGCCGCCGTGCTGATCCCGCGCCCGGACACCGAGACGCTCGTCGACGTCGGCATCGAGTTCCTGAAGAAGCGCCCCGCGCCCAACGCCTTGGACCTCGGCACCGGGTCCGGCTGCGTCGCGGTCTGCCTCGCGCACAACGTGAAGGGCGCGACGGTGGCGGCGGTGGACGCGTCGCCCGACGCCGTCGCCGTCGCCGAGCGGAACGCGGTGCGCCACGGCGTCGCCGACCGCGTGCGGTTCCAGACCGGCAACCTCTTCGCCGCGGTCGAACCCGGCACGCGCTTCGACCTGATCGCCAGCAATCCGCCGTACATTCCGCCGGCGGAGATCGAGACGCTGATGCCGGAGGTGAAGGACCACGAGCCGCGGCTCGCGCTCGACGGCGGCACCGACGGCCTCGCGTTCTACCGGCGCATCGCGGCGGAGGCGCGCGGCTGGCTCAAGCCCGGCGGGATGCTCGCGGTCGAGATCGGCCACACCCAGGGCGACGCGGTGCGGGGCCTGTTCGAAAGGGCGGAGCTGCGGTCGGTGGCGGAAGTGCGGGATCGCGGCGGACGGCCGCGCGTGGTCTGCGGAACGGCGGCGTAGAAACGAAAACACCGCCCGGCGGGCGGCGGTTTCCGAGCGGCCGGGGCGGCTCACCCGCCGGCGGCGCTGCCGATCGCTTTCCCTTGGGCGAGCAGTTGCTGCTGGTGCAGCGGAAGCAATTCCTGGCGGTAGATGGGCACGTCGCGCGGCGCTTCGATCCCGAGGCGGATCTTCCCGCGATCAATATCCACCACGGTGATGCAGATGTTCTCCCCGATGTAGATCTTTTCTCCGAGTTTCCGACTGAGGACCAACATCGTGGCACCCTCCTGAATGTGCATCCGTGGTGTTTTTCCAGCGTGTGCAAACTTACGCCACGATATCGGAAAGGAAACGCGAACGGGGCGAATTGTCGCGCGGAGAGCGCGGCGGGTCGTGTCATGCGCGTCATTATGTGCGCAGAACGCACGACGCGACGAACGGTCGGGGCCGTCCGGGAACGAATTCTACGTCCGACATTGCGCCGGGGGCGGATCGGCCCCCCACAATCGAATCGGCGCCGACGCGCCCCAGCCGCTACAACCGGCGCAACCGGCACGGCTTCACGCTCACTTCTTCATCGGCTTCTTCAACTCGACCTTCTTCAGCGATTGCAGGTACTCCAGCGTCTTCGCCGCGTCGGCGCCGCCCATGCTCGCGTGCAGGTGCAGGCCCAGCCCATGCGGACCCTTCGCGTCGATCAGCTTCGGCTGCAGCGTCAGCAGCGCCTTGAGCGCGTCGAGTTGCCCGAGCGCCGCGAGCGTGAAGAGGTCGGGCCGCGCGCCCATCTCCAGCAAGTAGTGGATCGTCTCCTTGTGGCCGATATGGGATGCGCCGCCAAGCGCCGACTCCCAATCGCCGCCGCCCCAATCGACCGTCGCGTTCAGGAGCGCCGGCTCCTTCTGGAGCAGCTTCTTCACCATCGGCAGGTCGCCATGGCCGTACATCACGAAGTCTTGCACCATCTGCCGGTGGATCTGCGGCTTCTTCCACGACGGCTGGAACTTCGGCGCCGGGTAGTCGCGCGTGAACGGCGCTTCGACCGGCCCGGCGGGCTTCGGATCGGTCTTGGGTTCGTCGGCCATGGCGGCTCCGGTCACGAGCAGGCCGGCCCCGAAGGCGGCGAATTGGCGGCGGTGCGGCGTCATGGGGCTGGTGTAGCCCGCGGCGCGCGAACGGCGAGCCGTTCCCGGCTCGTGTTTTGCTCCGACCCACCCTTCCGCACCGAGGGGACCGAGCGCCGCGCCGTACATTAACCGGCCCCGGTGGAGTGAACCCATGGCCGACCTCCGCGCCTTCCGCGGCTTCCGCTACGACCCCGCCAAGGCCGGCGCGCTCGCCGACCTCGTCGCGCCCCCCTACGACGTCATCGACGCCGAACTGCAACGGAAGCTCTACGATCTCAGTCCCTTCAACGCGATCCGCGTCGAGCTGACCCAAGGCGAACCGGGCGACACCGAAACGAACAACAAGTACACCCGCGCCGGCCAGACGATGCGCGACTGGCTCGCCGCCGGCGCCGTCGCCCAGGACACCGCCCGCAGCCTCTACGTCTACGAACAGGAGTTCGAAGTCGAAGGCAAAACGTTCACCCGCCGCGGCTTCCTCGCCCGCGTCCGCCTCGAACCGTTCGGCACCGGCCGCATCTTCCCCCACGAACAAACCCTCGCCGGCCCCAAGCAGGACCGCCTCAACCTCTACCGCGCCACGAACTTCAACCTCTCCCCCGTCTTCGGCCTGTACCCCGACGACGGCGAGGTCTTCGCCAAGCTCGAACCGCTCGTCCGCAACAGCCCGCCCCGCGTCGCCAAGGACCACCTCGGCGTCATCAATCGGCTTTGGGTCGTCACCGATCAGGCCGCCATCTCCGCCATCGTCGGGCTGATGGGGCCGAAACCGGTCTTCATCGCCGACGGCCACCACCGCTACGAAACCGGCCTGAAGTACTTGGAAGAACAGTGCGCCGCCGGCCACGTGGCCGACGACGAATCGCCGCAGAACTTCTGCCTCATGATGCTCGTCGGCATGGCGGACCCCGGCCTCCTCATCCTGCCGACGCACAGGCTCGTCTCGGGGTTGCCGAACGTTTCCGGCCCGCAGCTGCGCGAGGCGCTCGCCGGCCAGTTCGACCTCTTCGACGAACCCGACGCCACCGCCGCCTGGGAGCACGTGCAGATGGACGGCGCCCAGTCCGCGCTCGCCTTCGGCACCGTCGCGGATGGGAAGTGGCTCGTGGCGAAGCTCCGCGATCCGGCCGCGCTCGACGCCCTCGCGCCGGAGCACGGCGCCGCGTGGCGCGGCCTCGGCGTCAGCATCCTCCACCGGCTCGTGCTGGAGAAGCTCCTGAAGGAGCGCTTCGGCGAATCGACGTGCCGCTACGTGCACCTGCTGACGGAAGTGACCGACGCCGCGGCGGCGCGGGCGTGCCAGCTCGCCTGCCTCGTGCCGCCGGCGACGATGGACCACGTGGAGACGATCGCCGGGAACCGCGAGACGATGCCGCCGAAGTCGACGTACTTCTACCCGAAGCTGCTCACCGGCCTGGTGTTCAACGCGCTGCGGAAGGATTAAAGGGGATTTTCTCCCGCTTGCCTTCCCCCGCGCCGCCCGGTACGCTGCACGCTCGGAGCCGTCGGCGCGCCGCGGCCGTTCGTTTCCATCCCGGTCGTCGCGCGATGCCGAACGTCTTCACCTGCCTGTTTTCGCTCGTGTTCGTCGCGGCTCTCGTCGGCGGCGGAGTCTACCTCGCCATGCAGAGCGGTCGGCTGGGGCACAAGGTCGGCCGGGGCCTCCGCGGCGGCGCCCGCCGCGCCGACATCCGCGACTACGCGAAGCGCTACCTCAAGCGCTTCCCCGACACGAAGCCGAAGAGCCTCCGCGAATCGCTCCGGCAGGAGTTCCTCCCCGAGCGGATCGAGACGCGCAGCCGCGACGCCGAAACGATGGGCTGTCTGTTGGGCGGCCTGCTCGGCATGTTCATGGCCAGCGCCGGCCACGCCGGCCGCGTCGCCGCCATCGACGAAGAGCGCGACCGGATCCAACGGGACATCGACAACGTGATCGACGACCTCTTCGAGGACGAGGAGGACGATGATAGAATGGAGCGGCCCAAGGGAGGCTTGCCATGAACCAGACGGTGGAAGGCGTGTGGAAGGACGGCCGGATCGTGCCCGATCGGCCCGTCGATTGGCCGGAGGGCCAGCGGCTGCGCGTGGAACCGGTCGAGATCGAACTGCGCGGCATGACGGAGGAGGAGCAGGGCGACGACCCCGAATCGATCGCGCGCTGGATCGAAGAGGTTCGCTCGATCCCTCCGATCGAAGTGACGCCGGAGGAAGAAGCCGATTGGCTGGCGTGGCGCGCCAAGATCCGCGAGATGGAGTTGGAGATCGCGCGCCGATCCATGGATGGAGAAGCCGAATGATTCGGCGATTCCCAACCTGAACGTCGAAAACTGGTCCCAACCCCCGAGCGCCCCATGACCCTCGACGAAGTGATGGCCGACCTCGAGGCCCACGCCAATCCGTCCCACAAGAAAACCTACCTCCGCCACGGTGCCAAGGAACCGTTCTGGGGCGTGCCGATCGCGCACCTCAAGGTGCTCCAGAAGAAGCTCAAGAAGAACCACGAGCTGGCGCTCGCGCTCTTCGCCACCGGCAACTCGGACGCCATGTACCTCGCCGGCCTCATCGCCGAGCCGATGAAGATGACCAAGGCGCAACTGAAGACCTGGATGAAGCAGGCCCCGTGGCACTTCGTCAGTTGCTACGCCGTGCCCTGGACCGCGTCCGAATCGAAATTCGCCCGCGAGCTGGCCCTCGAATGGATGAAGGCCAAGGACGACGACACCTCCGCCGGCGGCTGGTCCACCTACGGCAGCTACGTCGCCGTCACGCCCGACGAGGACCTCGACCTCGACGAGATCGTGAAACTCCTGGACCGGATACCGAAGGAGATCGGCAAGGCTCCGAACCGGACGAAGTACTACATGAACGGCTTCGTCATCGGCGTCGCCGCGCACGTCGCGCCGCTCTTGGCGAAGGCGAAGGCGGTGGCGAAGACGCTCGGCAAAGTGGACGTGGACATGGGCGACACCGACTGCAAGGTGCCGTTGGCGACGGCGTATATCGCGATGCTGGAGGAGAAGGGCCGCATCGGCAAGAAGCGCAAGAGCGCGGCCTGCTGACGTTGAGCGGCGAGGCGGAGTCTTCGGAGCCGAGCGCGGTGCAACGTGGCGCAGACGCCGGGGCGGCCCGCCGATACGATGAACCTCTCGATTCGGTCGCGTGTCGGGTTGGTTACGGAGCGGTGCTCGAGCGGCTGAAGAGGCGGCACTGGAAATGCCGTATACGGTATCCCCGTATCGAGGGTTCAAATCCCTCCCGCTCCGCTATCCTTTCTCGTCAATCGTGCGCAGAGTCCGTTCGACCGTTGCCCAATCCCGATCGACCACCCACGCAAAGACGCACGTCCCGGCCGAACGTGCCGCCCACAACTCGCCAACCGCCTTCTTGTGCTGTTCCTCCGGCAATTTGTCCCGGTCGCCCTTGTATTCCACGATGGCCAATCGGCCGTCGTTCAGCTCGGCGAGGAAGTCGGGAAAGAACCGACCCGGCGATAACGGCAGGCTGTACCCGCCGGCGCTTTCGCTCTCGAGGTTACGAATCCAACGCTTCACGTTGGCGTGATCGTCGAGTTTCTTCGCGCAGTGGCTTTCCTCGTCGCCCATCTTCCCGATCTTGTCGAAGGCGTGTTTTCGATACTGGAACGCGCCCGCGTAGGCGCCGTAGGGCATGTAGCGGTCTTCTGGCAACTCGAACGACATCTTCGCCGTCGTCTCCAACCGCCGTTGACCCTTGCTACCGAATAGGTTGTGCGCCGCCTTTCGCACCTGCTGCCGGCCGTGGTCCAAGATGCGATGGTAGATCAGGTCCGCCAGTTCGTGCCGCTTGCGGACTAGTATCGGAATGGCGATGCCCCGCTCGCCGGTCAGATGATCCACCAGCCGGTTCAGCCACGCCTGCGATTCCGCCGCCGTCAGGCCCGCGTTTTTGCCGCCGCGTCGGAGTTCCCGGTCGAACCAGCGCACCAGTTCCGGCTTTTCCCAATGATCGTCGTTGGCGAACAGCGATTGCTGCCGCACGATGACTTCCTCGATGCCGCCCACCTTCACCGCGCCTTGAACCGTCACGTCCAGGAGAACGTGATCGCCGACATGGAGCTTCGCGGAGAATTCCTCGTCCGTCAGCGTCGCATTGCAACCCTTCAGGTTCCAATCGAATTCGTCCAGTTCGATCGGCTCGAACGGAAGAAGGAGTTGCCCGTCGCGGATCGCCAATTGCGGCACGCGGAACGGCGGGGCCTGTTCGTCCGGCTTCCGAACCGTCGTGCCCGGCTCGCGGTTCGTCTGCCAAAACTCGTTCACCGCCGCCTTGTCCGCATCCGTCACGACCGCGCGCCCGAGCGCCGCGACATCGGTCGAGGTCAACGATTTGTGGACAACGATCGTCTTCGAGTCCGGCTCGTAGCTCACTTTCGCCTTCACCTCCGACGCGAGCGCCGCGAGGTCCGGCGCGGCCGAAACGGGGATCGCCGTGAACGGCAGCGACGGCTGGTTCTCGGATTGCCGGTGAATCCGGAAAACGTCCTTCACCGATTCCCGGTCGAACCCGCAACGGTTCACCATGCTGTCGGCGAGGCTCGCCGCCACGCGGGCCACGTCCTCGCTCTGCACGATCGCGTACGCCCGATCCAACTCGGGCACGCCCGTCGGCTTCGCGTGCGGCATCCGCAGGATGCGCCCCAGCAACTGCTCCACGGCCGTCTCCGTCGCCACGTTCCCGACGGAGCCTAGCACGTAGGCTAACGGGCAATCCCACCCCTCGCGCAGCTTGTCGACCGTGACGACGTACTCCACCTTGCACTCCGGCCCGCTCAGGTCTTCGTCGCCCAGGTCGTCGTTGTCCCCCGTCGCGATGCGGATGTTTTCCGCCGGCACCTTCAGCTTCTCGATCAACGCGGCTTTCACCTTGTCCGCCGTGTGCGTCTCCTTGTTCTTGTTCCTCGGCTGCGCCTGGATCAGCGCGATCGGTCGGATGAAACGCCCGCCGTTTTGGCCCCAGAGCGCCGCCCGAGCGGCCAGCATCGTCCGCGTCTCCACCGCCCGCGCCAGCACGTCCAGCCAATCTTTCCGCGATTCCAAATCGACCGGCAACTTGATCATCCCCTCGCGCTTCAACTGGAGCGCGGAGACCGCGTGCAGCACGTTGCTCGCGTATATCTCCTTCGCCGGATTGTGTTCCTGGATCGGCGTCGCCGTCAGTTCGAGCACCGCCAGCGGACCCATGCGGGCCAGCGAATCGAACGAAATCCGCGTGCGGGCGTTGTGGGCCTCGTCCATGATGACGATGGGGCCGAGCAGTTTCATCACGTTGGCGAACGAGAACGGGACGCGACCGTGTTCGTCGACGTTCAACCCCTTCTGCATCGCCGCCGGCAATCCCTGGAAGTGGTCCATCAGGTAGCCGTTGTCTTGGTAGATCCGCCGGTTCGATTCGTCGTCGATCCGGTAGCCCTGAATCGTCGTGACGACGATCGTCGCGCCGGCATCGGTCTTCGATCGGTTCGCGGACAGCGCCCCGTCCAGCGTCATCACTTCCAGCGGAACGCCGAGCATTTCCTTGAGGGCGCGGTGGTAGGGGTGGTCGCGGCTCTTCAGCCCGCGAATGGTCTGGTCCCGGATCGTCGTCGACGGAGTCACCCACAGGCAGAGCGGATAGTCGTTCCGTCCCAGCCGCTTCGCCACGGTGCCGACGGCGTGGGCCGCGATCAGGGTCTTGCCGCCGCCGGTGGGAACCCGCAGGCAGACGTAGGGCACGCCGGCCAAGTGCGGCTTGTCGGGGTCCTTGGGGAGATCGAAGTATTCGCGGGGCGGATTCGTTACGGACCGAAAGGCATCGTGCACCGGCCACGGGGCCTTTCGGTTCATCGCCAGGCGCACTTCGTCGCAGAACTTGGCCAGGGCTTCGAGCGAATCGCGCTGGTATTCCTTCAGTTCGTGGTCGTGCATGGTCAGTCCACCTTCAGTTCGAAGGGCACCTGGCGGAAGGCGATGCCGTATTTGGTCAGGCTCGCCGCGCTGAGGCGGCACGCCTCGCCGTAGACCACGCGCGGGCCGGCGTGCGCCGGCAACCCCGCGGCGACGGCGTGCGTCAGCACGTTGCCGCCGTCGGGCTTCTTGTCGCCGAGGAAGCCGTTGAAGAGGAGGTAGACGGCCTTGCCGTTGTGGACGCCGAGCAGGGGCGAATCCTTGCGGGGCCGCTTGGGGATCGGTTCGCCGGTTTCGGTGAAGTAGACGTGGGCCGCGAGGTCGGAGAATGTGACATCCGAATGGATGTTGCCGTGGGCATCGAAGAGGGGCTGCGCGAGTGTGCAATAGCGGAAGCCGCCGCCGAGGCCTTCAACTTTCCCAGATTGCCGACCCCCCCCCCGTTTGACTCGGCGTGTAGCCTTCGATGGCCTTGCGGATGCGCTGGGCCGTCACGTCGCGGCAGATGTTTTCGTCCATCTCGATGGTGATGAAGCGGCGCGTGCCGCCGTCGGCTTTGTTCTGGGCGAGGACGGCGTGCGCCGTGGTGCCGGAGCCGGCGAAGGAATCGAGGATGAGGGAATCTTTATCGCTTGCGATTGATAGTATTCGCTGGATTAATCCAATTGGTTTCGGAGTTTCAAATCCATGGTCGGTGCCAAGGATATCGTTAATTTGTACCTTCGCTTGACGGTTCTGGCCCGCGTCAGTTAAGATACTCGGATTTGGGATCGTAGGATTTTCAGGTGGGTACTCGACGGTGTACGCCATCCAACCATAGGGGCGTTTCTTCCATTTGATCTGATTTGACTCGGCGAGTTTTGCGTATGTTGATTTGGCAATAGTCCACCTGCCTTCCCATTTTTCGTCGGGATGTATCGGCCAGAGTTCGTTTCCTTCAGGGTCTGCTATAGAATACCACATCGTTGGTCGATCTTCGCGCTTCGCAGCTTTGCCATTCTTTCGCATCTGTCGTAATCGGCAAGGTAGCCCTGCCTCGTCTTTATCTGGATATGCTTCGAGAATATCGTTCTTGACGCGAGGGAATAATATGCATTGGTCGGAATCGCGGGCGTAAACCAATGTATGATCGTGATATACAGAAAACGCGCGCGGTCCGTAATTCGAACTCGGGCTATCCATTTTCTGCCATATCATATTTACGACAAAATCCGTGACTCCGAAAATTTCATCCATTAAGTTTCGCAAGTGGTGAACTTCGTTATCGTCGATACTGATAAAAATCACCCCGTCCTCGCTCAGAAACTCCCGCAGCAGCGCCAGTCGCGGGTACATCATGCAGAGCCACTTGTCGTGGCGCGACAGGTCTTCGGCCTCCGCGCCGACGACCTTGCCGAGCCAGCGGCGGATCTCCGGGCTGTTCACGTTGTCGTTGTAGACCCAGTTCTCGTTGCCGGTGTTGTACGGCGGGTCGATGTAGATGCACTTCACCTTGCCGGCGTAGTACGGCAGCAGCGCCTTGAGCGCCAGCAGGTTGTCCCCCTGCACCAGCAGGTTCCCGCTGCCCGGATCGCCGACGGACAGTTCCTTGTCGCACTTCAGCAGGTGGTACGGCACCTCCCGGTGGTGGTTCCGCACCGCGTTCTTGCCGATCCAATCGAGCGTGGGCATTCCGCGAGTCTCCGGCCTAAGGAGAGATAGTCTACCCGCCGTGCCCGCCCGATGCGAGGTCGGGGCGTGATTCCGCTTCGCCGTCAGAACTGCGGAATCGACGTAAGTCCTTGCCGGGCCAATATGGTTCCGAAATTCGGGAATGGGTCCATGGTTGGGTGGGTGGGAAGTGGCTGGACCCATTCTCGCCCTCACGGCATGCAGGCCGGCGCGGTCGCTCCATCCGACCGGCAGGGTCAGCCCCCCCAACGACCGCGGCTCATCGCCTTCTTCGTGCCGTTCGGGTATCGACGGTTGATGCCAATGACCATGTCGGCCGCATCACACTCCGGGAAGGTGATGGTCGCGAATTCGGTGGTTTCGTTTGCCAAGCCAATGAGTGGAAGCGCGTCGAGCACGTCGGTCGGGAGCCGCAGTTTTTCTGCGACGTCTCGACGGTGATCGGATGAGAATCTCTTGGCCAACTCAGAGGCGATGGCCGGCCAATCCTTCGGTTGGGATGATGTTTTCTTTGGAGTCGGTGTTGCGGCAATCGGTTTGGCGAGCCGGTGCAAGTATCCGGCACCGCCACACTTTTTCACCGCCCCATGCTCAACCCGGGCACAGATACACGCGGACCCGTCGGCCGCTCGCAAACACCAATCCGACTTCTCGCAGACCGGACACGGTTGCTCGGCCGACACGCGGATCTTCTTTCCGTACGGGCTTCTGAGCTGGCATTCGCCGCGATTTCTGTCACACTACACCCTCCATCGACCAAGTATTTCTTGAACCGCGAAATTCGCCAATCCCGGAGGAGCGATGCGGCCCACCTTCAACCTCGTCGACGAGCCGTTCATCCCGTGCCGGACGGACGGCGGCGTAACTTGGTGCAATCTCCGCGACACGCTCGTGCGGTCGCACGAGCTGCGCGAGATCGACGCGGCGTCGCCGCTGACGGCGTTCGCGCTGTACCGCTTCCTGCTCGTGATCGTCCACCGCTGCCTGGACGCGGACGACTGGTCGGCCGGCCGGCTGCCGGCGGAGAAGATCGAGAAGTATCTGGAAACGTTTCGCGACCGGTTCGACCTGTTCGACGCGGAGCGGCCGTTCTTGCAGCGGGCTGTCGAGGGGAAGCCGGGTTTGCGGCCGGTCTCGGACCTGATTGCGGAATTGCCTGCTGCAACAAATATTAACCACAACCGACACACGCTCGATGAAACGGTTTCGCTTTGCCCCGTGTGTTGCACTCACGGCCTCTTGCGGCTTGCACCCTACTGTGGCGAGGGTGGTAGTGGCAAGAGTCCATCTATTAACAAGCCGCCGCCGGCGTACTTCTTGCCACTCGGTTCCACGCTTTTCGACACGCTCCGGCTGAACGCGGCGGCGCTGCCCGTCGTGCCGGGCGACGGCCCGCAATGGGAGGACGCCCGGTCGACCTCGGAGCGCATCGGCCCGCTCGAAGCGTTCACCTGGGAACCGCGAACCGTGCAGTTGCTCCCGCGCGCCGCGGACGGAACGACCTGTTCCCTCTGCGGCCGCAGCGACGGGCCGACGGTGAGCGAGATCGTCTTCTTGAAGGGCCGCGATCGTTCCGGTCCGCGCGTTCGAGAATGGCGCGACCCGCACGCCGCGTACCTGGAGGAAACGCGCGGCCGCACGGTCGTGGTCCGCACGCAGGTGCCGCCGGAAACGGTGCAACACACCGAATCCGCGGCCGGATTCTGGCGGCAGGCGGCCGCCGTGATCCTGCGGGCCGAGGGGTTCCGGTGCGCGGCCGTGGATGCGCTCGGGGATTCGATTCGGCGCGTTCGAGTGGTCGCGTTTCACACGCGGAAGGCCAAGGTGCTGCACGACCACGGCGGAGAGTGGATCGTCGAAGTGTCGAACGACTCCGGGCGATCGGAACTGCTCCGACACCTCGAATGGCTCCGCGAAGGCTTGGCGGAAATCGGCGAAGACCTCGCGGCGCGGCACGAGTTCGAACGGCAGGCCGAACGGTTCTTCCGCCGCCGCCTCGTGTGCGGGTCGGCCGAAGAATTCATCCTTGCGGTTCGAGAGGTTGCCGGCCGGTTGACGCAACCGCCCGTCGATCCCCGGCGACCGCTCGATTCCCGCCGCGCCATCGGGATGGCCAAAACGGTCGCCTCCGCCGCATTCCCGATTTCGGAGGTGACGCCATGACCGCCGAACTCTTCTTCCGACGTCTCGCGAAACTGCCCGCGGCCCAGCAAGTGGCGCTGAAGGCCACCGCGACGAACCCGCTCGCCCCGGACGTGATCGCCCACGATGGCTTCTCGACCGTCTACTGGAACAGTTCCTTCCGCCGCGATTCGGCGCGCATCGCGGCCGCGCTGTACTTCTGGCATCCGAAGCCGGGCGGCCGGGGCTGTCTGCCGGAGGCGCTCGCGCAGATTCGCGGGGACGACCACCGCAAACGGAACGAGCGATTGCTGGCCGACATCCTCGCGGCCCCGCTGTCGGGCTTGCCGCCCCTGCTGTTCGAGGCGGTCCGTCGATTGAAGGGCGCGAACGTGGCCCTGTGCTGGCCGCAATTGTTGAACGACCTCGGCCGGTGGGACCGGCCTTCCCAGAATCAACCCGAACCGATTCAAGACGTCTGGGCCAACTGTTGGCTCGACGCTGTTCCCCACCTTCCCCGGAGTTAACGCATGTTGATCGAAATCCACGTGCTGCAGAACCTCAGCCCGAGCAACCCGAACCGCGACGATACCGGCGCGCCGAAGATGGCGCGATTCGGCTGCGTCGATCGGCAACGCATCAGCAGCCAATCCAACAAGCGGTCGATCCGCGAGTACCCCGGATTTCAGGAGGCCCTCAAGGGGCACCTCGGCCTGCGGACAAAACTCTTCCCGCACCTCGTCGGCGAACGACTCGAGACGCCCGGCTGCCCGATTCCCGCGGCCGACCGGCCCCGCGTCGTGCTGGCCTGCACCCGCATCGCGAAAGCCGAAGACACGGCCGCCGGCGACGACAGGGACCTGGCCGACGGCAAGAAGCGGACGCCGCAACTCATCTTCCTCGACCCCGGCCACGTCGAGGAATTCGTCGGCCGGTTGGAGCGGCTGCGCGACCAATTCCCCAAGGCCTACGACTATTACCTCAATCCCGTCGCCGGATTCCAGCAGTCAATGGAGGCGGCCGTGGCCGACAGCGAGATGCTGGACGACAACCAGCAGAAGGCGCTCGTCAAGAACGCGTGGGCGATCGGCAAGCTGCGGCTCGTCCAACTCCAGAAGTTCGAGGGCGAAGAAAACGAGACCGACCCGCCCGGCGAAGAGGGCGCCGACCCGACGCCCGAAACCGCCGACTGGATCGTCGAGCGCCTCGAAGAGCTGACTCAATCGGAGGAGAAAAAGGACAAGGACTTGCTCGCGGCGATCCTGAAGGCGCCGAACAAAACCGAGAAGACTCAACTGAAGGACGCCGAGCCGGAAAAGCCGAAGGACTACGACAAGTTCGCGAACCAGCTCTTTGAACCGCTGCGGAGCAGCGCCGTGGACATCGCTCTCTTCGGCCGGATGACGACGTCGGACGCGTTCGAGGACGTGGAGGCCTGCCTGGAGGTGGCCCACGCCATCTCGACGAACGCGATGGTGCGCGAGGTGGATTATTTCACGGCCGTCGACGACTTCCGGACCGGCGCGGCCGCCGCGCACGTCGGGGAAAACCAGTTCGCCAGCAACACCTTCTACAAGTACTTCTCGCTGGACTGGGACGCGTTCGTGAAGCAACTCGGCGGCCCGGCGGCGGAGTCGGACGCCCTCGCCCGCACGGCCCTGCGGGCCTTGATCGAAGCGATCGTCCACGCCATGCCCTCCGGCAAGAAGAAGGGCCACGCGAACAACAACCCGCCCGACGCGATCTTGATCGAGGTCAAGACGAAGAAGATCCCGACGAACTACGCGAACGCCTTCCTCACGCCGGCCGCCGCGACCGACGGCAACCCGATGGACGACAGCATCCGGAAGCTCGGCCACTACGTCGGCCAGATCGCGCGCGTCTACGAATTGTCCGGACAACGGTTCTGGCTGGACCTGCAAGGCCGGCCGCTCGTCGCGGGAGCGGTGGAGTCACCGACCGAACTCGCGAAGTCGCAGCCGACGCTCGCCGCGTTGATCGAGGCGGTCGAGAAGGCCGTGCCAAAGAAGGGGGCGGCATGAACACCGCCTTCCTGCGGCTCGACGGGCCGCTGCAATCTTGGGGCGTCACGTCGCGCTTCGTCTACCGCGACACCGCCGACGGGCCGAGCTTCTCCGGCATCGTTGGCCTCATCTGCGCCGCGATGGGCCTCCGACGCGCCGAAGCGAATGCCCGGCTGCCGGAGCTGGCGAAGCTCGAAATGGGCGTCCGCGTCGACCGGCCCGGATGGAAGATGAGCGACTACCACACCGCCGGCGCCGGAGTGGGCATGATGAGTGCCGCCGGAGATATCAAGAAGACGGCGACAACCGGCGAATTCGAAACGCACGTCATGCGGAAGGAATACCTGGCCGACGCGAGCTTCCTCGTCGCGCTCCGCGGCGAGCCGACGACAATCGACCAAGTCGCGGCCGCGCTGCAAGACCCGGTCTGGCCGCCGTTCTTGGGCCGCAAGTCGTGCCCGCCGTCGGTGCCGATCTACGAAGGTGGCGGCGAGTTCGAGACGGTCGAAGCCGCGCTGCGATCCCGAACGTGGCAACCGCGACTCGACGGATTCGAAAAAGTCCCCCGATCGCTCCGCGCGTTCGTGCCGGCCGCGATCGGCGAAGGGTTCGCCGTGGCCGACGTGCCGGTCTCGTTCACGCACCGCGTCTACCACACGCGGAACGTCCGCGAGATCGACATTCCCGTCACGCTCGGCGCGGCGCTCTACGAGGACGTGCCGAAGCCACGGCGCGACCAGCCGACGAAGCTGCCCGGCTGGAAGGACCGGCGCGGAGTCCGCCTGCGCGAAGACCGCCACCTCTGCGTCTTCTGCAAGGAACCCGCCCGCGACGTCCACCACGTGTCCTACGCGAACGCCGGGCACGAACCGCCGGCGGACCTGCGCTCCGTCTGCCGGCTCTGCCACGACGCGATGACGCTGCTCGAATACGCCGCCGGCCTCGGCACCGAGCGCATCGATCCGAGCTGCCCGGCCAACCGCGAGCGCATCCTGGCGCAACGCAAGTCGATCCTGAATCACCGCGACCCGGACCGTCGCCACCGCCAACTCCGCGAGGAGGACGATTGATGTACCTGTCGTACCTGTTGATCGACACGGCCGCGCACGCGAACCGCCCGCGCCCCGGCCGCGACTGGATCCGCAATCCGTACCGCGTCCACCAGCGCCTCTGGATGGCGTTCCCAAGCGCGGCACGGGCGAAGGACGATCCGCACTTCCTGGACAGCTTCATCCCGGAGGAGTTTCAACCGCGCGGCCCCTCGGACGGATCGCGGTTCCTGTTCCGCATGGACGCCGTGCCGGCCACGTCGCCGAGCCGGCACGTCATCACGGTGCAATCGGCCATCGAGCCGAATTGGGAGTACGCGTTCCACAACGCGCCGGAGTTCCTGGCGGCGAAGCCGAAGGTGGTGGACTTCGAACCGTCGTTCCGCGAAGGCCAGACGCTGCGCTTCCGACTGCGGGCGAACCCGACGAAGCGGTTGCACGAACTCTCCAAGCGGCCCACGGGTGAATCCGTGGACGCCCGATGGCACGGCAAGCGCATCGGCATCTCGACCCCCGACGAGCAGATCGCCTGGCTAAACAGGCGAGCCGAGGATGGCGGATTCGAAATCGGCGAGCTGACCAAGTCGTTCTCGGAAGGCACCGTCCGCGCCTGGAAGGGCGGCGCGTTCGGTGCGAATCCCCATCCGCTCTCGCTGGTGTCGGCGTTCTTCGAAGGCCGGCTCGTCGTGCGTGACACGGAGAGATTCCGAACGACGCTGGTTCGAGGCATCGGCCCCGCGAAGGGCCTCGGCTTCGGCCTGCTCAGCGTTTCCGAATTGTGACACCACCCTGACGGATCTTTGACAACGGATCCGACCAGACTCTTTCCCCACATCCGTGGGGTCGATTCCTCACGCCACGAGTGCCCTCCCATGCGCACCCTGCACGAGCTGCCGCCCTTCCGCGATCGCTGGAGCTACCTCTACCTCGAATGCGGCGAACTCGACCAGACCGCCAACGGTCTCCAGTTCCGCAACGCCGCCCGCGCCACCAACATCCCCATCCACCAGCTCAGCCTCGTCATGCTCGGCCCCGGCACCACCGTCACCCACGCCGCCGTCAAGGCGCTCGCCGGCAACAACTGCCTGCTCGCCTGGACCGGCGTCGACGGCCAACGCCTCTACGCCCACTCCACCGGCGGCACCTACTCCGCCCGCCGGCTCCTCCATCAGGCGCGACTCGTCTCGGACGACACCGCCCGCACCGACGTCGCCCTCCGCATGTACCGCAAGCGCTTCCCCGGCGAGGATCTCGCCGGCGTCACGCTCGAACAGCTCCGTGGCCGCGAGGGATTCCGCGTCCGCAAGGCCTACGAGACGCTCGCCGTCGAACACGGCATCACGTGGAGCGGCCGCAACTACGACCAGACCAACTGGAGCGACGCCACGCCGGCCAACCGCGCCCTCTCGGCCGCCAACGCCTGCCTCTACGGCGTCTGCCACGCCGCCATCGTCTCGGCCGGTTACAGCGCCGGCCTCGGCTTCATCCATACCGGCAAGATGCTGTCCTTCGTGTACGACATCGCCGACCTCTACAAGACCGAGCTGACCGTGCCCGTCGCGTTCCGCCAGGCCGCGACGAACCGGCACGAACTGGAGCGCAAGGTGCGCGTGGCGTGCCGCCAGGCGTTCCACGAATTCAAATTGATGGATCGAATCCTGCCCGATATCGCGGAGGTGCTCGATGCTCGTGATGATCTTGGAGAAATCCCCGGCGAGTTTGAGGGGCGAGCTGTCTCGCTGGCTGCTGGAGTTGCGACCGGGAGTGTTCGTGGGGAACCCGAGCAAACGGGTTCGAGACGAGCTGTGGACGAAGGCGAAAAAGAAGATCAAGGAGGGAGCGGTGACGCAACTGTGGACGTCGCGGAATGAGCAAGGCTTCGCGTATCGCCAGCACGGTTTGTGCGGTCAGATTCTTCTCGACTTCGAGGGCTTGGCGTTGGTGTCGAAGTTGAGGACGGAGCGGAGAACTGGTCGGAATGCGACGGGTGATCTTGATTCAGGTACCAGCGAAAGTACATAAGGTATGAATTGGGTTTCTGTTGAATGGATTTCGAGTGCTGTCCCCACGCTCGTGGGGGTGAACCGGACAACTGGACGCAGGAGGACCGCGAGAAGCGCGCTGTCCCCACGCTCGTGGGGGTGAACCGTTTCCATCACGCACCCCCGGCCTTCGCCATCGCTGTCCCCACGCTCGTGGGGGTGAACCGACGTGCAGATCGCTCGCCCGCTGGAACTCTTCGCTGTCCCCACGCTCGTGGGGGTGAACCGACGGATCGCGGGCAACGCTTCCTGGCCGCGTACGCTGTCCCCACGCTCGTGGGGGTGAACCGTCTCGCATCACCGCGTCCTCCGAACGGCGTCCGCTGTCCCCACGCTCGTGGGGGTGAACCGAAACCAAAACCGAACCCGAACTCGGCTCGGCCGCTGTCCCCACGCTCGTGGGGGTGAACCGTTGTTCGCTACAGCGGCGTCCGTCGCGACGAGGCTGTCCCCACGCTCGTGGGGGTGAACCGTCGCTGGCGTGCTCCACGTCGGCGAGGTCGGCGCTGTCCCCACGCTCGTGGGGGTGAACCGAAGCCGATGATCGCGTCGATGATCCGGCCGAGGCGAGCCGACGCGGCAAGAAGGTCCGCTTCTTTCGCGTGACCGAGTTGGTGACGCAACTGCTCGAGGCCCGCGAGGAGCGGTTGCTGATGCGGATGAAGGCGCAGCTGGCTCGGCTGGACCTGCTCGTGCTCGACGAGTTGGGGTACGTGCCGGCGAGCAAGGTCGGCGCGGAGTTGCTCTTCGACGTGATCAGCACGGCGTACGAGCGGACGAGCGTGGTGCTGACGACGAACCTGCAGTTCGAGCAGTGGACGGAGGTCCTGGGCAGCGAGCGATTGGTCTGGGCGACCCTCGACCGACTCACCCATCGTTGCCACATTTTGGAAGCGACCGGGGCGAGTTACCGGTTACGCGATGCGAAGCGTCGGGCGAGCAGCCCGAATGGCGCGCGGCGGGAACCCGCCGATTCAGCCGAAGGATGAAAGTGGTGGGCGGATCGGATGGCGGAGTCCGATCCCAGGAGGTAAACTGTCACCGAGCGCCACACTTCTCAATCGGCGAGCGCTGCACTTCTCGATCGGCGTTTACAGTTTGAGGCCGCCCTGTTTTTCGATCTCATCCCGCAACGGGCCGTTCTTGAGGCTGGAGAGGATGAGCTTGTTGTCGCCCCAGATGAGCTTGTTGGTCCAGCCCTTGGTCTGCCGGCCGCGCGGGTCGAAGAGCGTGCCGTAGCGGGAATCCTTCACCCCCTCGTCGCGCGGCTCGTCCACCTGTTCGAGCGTCTGGAACGGCAGCACGACGTTCGTGACTTCGTTCGTCTTGCCGTTCCAGACGAGTTCGACCTCGCGCTTGTCGTCGAAGAGGAGGAAGCGGTTTTTGTCCGGGAGGGGTTTGTCGGCTTCGAGGTGGCGGAGGATGTCGGCCTTTTTCTGCTCGTGGAGGCGCGGCGTCGGGTGCCCGACAGTCTACGCCGGGCCGAACGCGACCGCCAGCGGCGTTGCCGTGCCGCGGTCGTCTACTCCGATTTCAGGATCGCGGCCGCGGACTCGAACGCCGCGGCCAGGTCGGCGGGGCGGTCGGCGGGGGCGGCGTGGACGAGGATCGCGAATCGCAGGCGGAGCGTTTCGTTCGCGGGGAGGCGGTATTCGCCGGACTCGCCCTTGGTGAGCGCCTTGCGGCCGAAGGGATTGGCGACGAGCAGGCCGTAGTCGCGGGCGTGATACCAACTCGGTCGGACGTTGGCGGGATCGGGCATCAGGGCGATGCCGACGTGCCGGCCGTCGAGGACGCCGGAGTAGTCGCACCAGGGGGCCGTCTTGCCGCGGACGTTCTTCTCGCCGCGCTCGCCGGTGGCGAGGGCGAGCCGGCCGGCCGCCTTGCCCGAAATGCCGGTCGCGATGCGGAGGCCCAATCCCATTTCTTCCTGATCGCCGAAGACGAGGTCCGTCCCTTCGGCGCGGAGGTTCGCATCCCAGACGAGGAGGACGCCGGCGGGCACGGCGCGCACCGAGAAGCGGGCGGTCTCGCGGGCGAGGATCGTTTTGCCGTCGGCGGCGAAGTGTTCGTTGAGCGCCGTCCAGCGGCCGATGCCGTCCTTCGCCGTCGGGGGATCGACGAACTTCGCATGGACGATCTTGGCCTTGTTCCGCCAACTGTCGGATTTGTTCAGGTCGCCGAAGGCGAGCCAGAGTCCGGGGTGGAAGGTGTCGTGGTCGACGGGGTCTTGTCCCGGCTTCGGCGGGTGGTTGCGCGTGACTTGCGGGCCGCCGGGCACGCGGACGTGGGCGAAGTGGGGACGCGAGATCTTCGGGTCGGCGTGGACGTAGGTGGCGAAGGATTCGCCGCCGACGCGGATCAACAGGCGGTCCTTTTCGGGGGTGAAGTCGATCGCGGCCGGCTCGGCGGCGTGCGCGGCCGACGCGATCAGGGCGACGGCGATCGCGGGAAGGAATCGGTTCATGATGTCACCGGCCGCGCGTGAGGATCAGGCTCTTGCCGTAGGTGAGGTGCGCCTCGATGAGCCGGGCGGCCTTGGCGCCGTCGCCGGCGACGACGGCGTCGGCGATGGCGACGTGCTCGGCGTAGCTCGTCTCGAAGCGGCCGGGATGGCTGCGGAAGACGGCGGTCAGGACGAAGCCCATCTTATCGTGGAGTTGGTTCATCACGCGGAGGATCTCGCCGTTGCCGAGAAAGGCCGGGAAGAGCAGGTGGAACTCGGCGTCGATCTCGACGCAGGCCTCGACGGTGGGCTTGGCGAGGATGCGCTTCTGGAGCGCGAGATTGTTGCGGAGTTCGACCTGCTGCGGCGCGGTCAGGCGGCCGGCGAGGGTACGGAGGGTGAACGATTCGAGGGCGATGCGGATTTCGTAGTGGTCGGCGATCTCGTTGAGGGTGAGCGAACGGACGACGATCCCTTGCTGGGGCGAGACGGCGATGAAGCCTTCGTGTTCGAGGCGTTCGAGCGCGGCTTTGACGGGGGTCTTGCTCATGCCGAGATCGTCGGCGAGCTGGCGTTCGGAGAGGAAGGAGCCGGGGGAGTAATCGCCGGAGACGATGCGGCGTTTGAGTTCGCCGTAGGCGCGATCCTTGAGCAATCCGGCGACGGGGGCCAATCCGTGGGCGGGGGTCGGCGATCCGTTGCGGCGGGAGTGCATCGCGGTCGCTCCGGGAATAATTCCACGTTCCGAAAAAATCCTCTTTACATCCTACTGGAATCTCAGTACGATCTCAATCACATTTTCCAAGTTCTCACGAGTCTGCCATTTCCATGACACGCCGACATGCGATCGCGGGGCTTCTCGTCGCCGTTTCGACCTGCGCGAGCCTGGCGGCCGAGCGCGTCGCGCTCACGGCCGCGCCGATCCCGGCGTTTCCGGGCGCCGAGGGGGCCGGCGCGTTCACGGCCGGCGGCCGCGGCGGCAAGGTGTTCGTGGTGACGTCGCTGGCCGACCGCGGGCCGGGCACGCTCCGCGAAGCGATCGAAACTCGCGGCCCGCGCACGGTCGTCTTCGGCGTCGCCGGAATCATCGAACTCGAAACGCCGCTCGCGATCGACCATCCCTTCCTCACCATCGCGGGGCAATCGGCCCCCGGCGACGGCGTCTGCGTGAAGGGGCAAACCACCGAGATCAACACCCATGACGTCGTCATCCGGCACGTGCGGTTCCGCCGCGGCAGCCTCAAGAAACGCGACGACGCGCTCGGCGGCAACCCGATCGGCAACATCCTGATCGACCACGTCTCCGCCAGTTGGGGCCTCGACGAGAATCTCACGCTGTACCGCCGCATGGAGCGGCGCACCGACGGTCAGCCGGACGAGAAGCTGGCCGTGCGCAACATCACGATCCAGTGGTCGATCTCCAGCGAGGCGCTCGACCTGAACAACCACGCCTTCGGCGGCACCTGGGGCGGCGAAAACAACTCGTTCCACCACAACCTGTTCGCCTGCAACACGGGGCGGAACCCGAGCATCGGCTTCGGAGGCGGCTTCGACTTCCGCAACAACGTGCTCTTCAACTGGAAGCACCGTACCATGGACGGCGGCGACGGCAGCTCGCGCGTGAACGTGGTGAACAACTACTACAAGCCCGGCCCCGCGACCGAGGGGGATCTCCGCTTCCGCATCTGCAAGTGCGACGCCCGCAATTCGCGCGACAAGTATCCCGGCTTCGGCAAGTGGTACGTCGACGGCAACGTCGTCGAGGGGAACGACCGCGTGACGGCGGACAATTGGGCCGGCGGCGTGCAGTTCTCCGCGCCCGTGAAGAGCAAGGACGAGATCGTGCCGGGCGGCACGGAGAAGGACGTACGGTCCCGCGCGCCATTCCCATCGGCGGCCGTGAATCTCCAGCCGGCGGCCGAGGCGTACGCGCTGGTGCTGGCGAACGCCGGCGCGACGCGGCCGAGGCGGGACGCCGTCGACGCGCGCGTGATCGAATCGGTGCGGACGGGCAAGACGACGACGAAGAACGGCATCCTGGAGACGCCCGCGGATGTCGGCGGCTGGCCCGCGTACAAGGCGGACTCGATCGCGGCCGACGGCGACGGCGACGGGATGCCGGACGCCTGGGAAACGAAGTACGGCCTGAACCCGAAGGACGCTCGCGACGCCATCGCGGACGCCGATGGCGACGGCTACACGAACGTCGAGGAATTCCTCAACGGTACCGACCCGAAGGCGGCCGTCGATTACACGAAACCGGCGAACAACGTGGATCCGTTCTTGACTCGAAAGTGACCGCGACGATGCCCGGCCGACTCGCGATACTCGGACTGCTGATCGGCGCGCTGGCCGTGGATGCCGGCGCGGCCGATCCGTCGCGCCGGTTCGTCTACGCCGGCGCGGACGGCAAGCTCGTGTACGATCGCGACGCGCGCGGCGATCGCATCCCGGATTTCTCGCACGCCGGATATCGCGGGGGCGACGCGCCGATTCCGAACGTGCCGGCCGCCGTGTCGGTCGCTCCGCCGAAGGGGGACGCGACGCGGATCCTTCAGGCGGCGATCGACGCCGTGTCGGCGCGGCCGGTCGACGCGAACGGATTCCGCGGCGCGGTCTGCCTCAAGCCCGGCCGGTACGAAGTGGACGGGCAGTTGAAGCTCGCGGCCGGCGGCGTGGTCCTGCGCGGGTCCGGTCCCGATCGGACGATCCTCGTCGCGAGCGGTCGCGATCGGCGAACGCCGATCGTCGTCCGGGGCCGCGCGGATCGCCAACTCGGCCCGCCGATCCCGATCGCGGACGAATACGTTCCCGCGGGAACAATGACGATCGCGGCGAAGGGCCACGCCTTCAAAGTCGGCGATACGATTCGGATCGAGCATCCGTCCACGAAAGAGTGGATCGCCGCGCTCGGCATGGATCGCTTCCCCTCGAAGGACAAAGGCTCGTGGCAGGACTGGAAACCCGGCACGCTCGATTTGATTTGGGACCGAATCGTCACGGGCGTGGAAGGCGAGGCGATCATTCTGGACGCGCCGCTGACGATGGCGCTCGATTCTAAAGTGAGCCGCGCGCGAGTTCGCAGCGTTTCGTGGCCGGGGCGGATCGAGATTGTCGGCATCGAGTACCTTGCGATTGAATCGACGTTCGACACGGCCAACCCGCTCGACGAGGAGCACGCCTGGGGCGGCGTCGGGTTCGAGAATTGCCGGGACGCCTGGGTTCGCAACGTGCGCTTCCGGCATCTGGCGGGGTCGGCCGTGCACGTTTCCGAAACGGCCTCGCGCATCTCGGCGGTCGATTGCGCATCCGAGCGGCCGGTGTCCGAACTCGGCGGCTACCGGCGGCACACGTACTTCACCGCCGGACAGCAGGCGCTCTTCCTTCGCTGCCGCGCGTCGGACGGACGGCACGATTTCGCCGTCGGCCATCTCGCCACCGGGCCGACGGCATTCGTGCAGTGTGAAGCGTTGAACGCGCGCCGGTTCAGTGGCGGCATCGAAAGTTGGGCCACCGGCATTTTGTTCGACAACGTGACGATGGATGGCGGAGGCCTGGCGCTGACCAACCGCGAGATCGACGCGCACGGCGCCGGCTGGGCGGCGGCCAACAGCGTCTTGTACCAGTGCACCGCGCCGGTCATCACCGTCCGCCAACCGCCGACGGCGCGGAACTGGGCCATCGGCTGCTGGGGACAATTCGTCGGTGATGGCCACTGGCGGCAGTTCAACGAGTTCGTGAAGCCGGAAAGCCTATTCGTCGCACAACTGACGGAACGGATTGGCGAGAAGGCCGACGCGGTCTTGCGACCGCGGGCGATTTCCGAGACACCTCCGATTGCCGACTTCGTACTCCAGGACGCGCCGGCCCGCATCACCACGACTGTTCCAATACGGCTTGCAAATGGAGAGCTGACCCTCGGCGGTCGGCCGATCGTCGGCTCGCGCGTCGGCTTGGACTGGTGGCGCGGACACGTGTTGCCGGCGCGGGCCGCCGAGATGGGGCACGGCCTCACCCGCTTCGTCCCCGGGCGGATCGGTCCCGGCCTGACCGACGATCTCGAAGACCTGGCGACGAACTTGAAGTCCCGCGGTCACGTGGCGGTCGAGCACCACTGGGGGCTGTGGTACGACCGGCGGCGCGACGACCACCAGATGATTCGGCGCATCGACGGCGAAGTTTGGCCGCCCTTCTACGAACTGCCGTGGGCGCGCAGCGGTCGCGGCCGCGCGTGGGACGGCCTCAGCCAGTACGACCTGACGAAGTTCAACCCGTGGTACTTCGCGCGACTGGCGCGCTTCGCGGACCTGGCGGCGGAGCGCGGGCTGGTGCTCGTCCAGCAGATGTACTTCCAGCACAACGTGCTCGAAGCGGGGGCGCACTGGGCCGATTTCCCGTGGCGACCCGCGAACTGCCTGCAAGCCACCGGGTTCCCGGAACCGCCGCCCTACGAGAACAAGAAGCGCATCTTCATGGCGGAGGCTTTCTACGACGTCTCGCATCCGGTCCGCCGAGAATTGCATCGCGCGTACATCCGGCATTGCCTCGACGTTCTCGGCGCCAAATCCAATGTGATCTTCCAACTCGGCGAGGAGTACACCGGACCGCGGGCCTTCGCGGAATTCTGGTTGGACACCGTCGCCGAATGGGAGCGCGAGCAAGGACGCGATGTCCTCGTCTCGCTGAGTTGCCCGAAGGACGTTCAGGACGCGATCCTCGTCGATCCGGTTCGCTCGAAGATCGTGGAAATCATCGATTTTAAGTACTGGTGGTACACGGCCAACGGCGGCGTCTACGACCCACCCGGCGGTCGGAACCGCGCGCCGCGGCAGGAATTCCGCGAATGGGCCGGATCGAAATCCCGTTCACCCGAGAGCCTCGCGAAGCAGGTGGCGGAGTACCGCGCCAAGCATCCGGACAAGGCGATCACGCTTTCGTTCGACGGCGAGAAACGTTGGATCCCGGGGAAACCGTGATTCATCCGCGGGACCGATCGCGTTCCGCAATTGTTCGTTCGGAGAGTATTCATGCGTTCGTCCGTTCCCGCGAGATCGGCCTTCACGCTGATCGAGTTGTTGGTCGTGATCGCGATCATCGCGATCCTGATCGGGCTGCTACTGCCCGCCGTGCAGAAGGTGCGCGAGGCGGCCGCGCGCATCAAATGCACCAACAACCTCAAGCAACTCGGTCTGGGGATGCACAACCACCACGACACGCAGGGGACGCTGCCGTGGGGTCGGTCCCGGGGCGACCTCGGTTCCCCATCGTGGGCCTTGCTCGTGCTGCCCTACATCGAACAGGACAACCTCTACCAGCGGTTCCTCAACCCGAGCATCAATGGCACCACGTACCCGATGCTCGTGCGAGGCGTGCGGCCGCAAGTCACGGTCCACAATCTGATTCGCGGGCAATGGGTCGCCACCGGCAACATGCAGTCGCCGATGCCCGTCTTCAATTGTCCCTCGCGCATGGGCCACCGCGTGGTTCGCGAACAATCGGGCAGCAGCGTTACGGAAGGGATCGGATCGGATTACGGCGTGAACTACGGCAGTGGCACTTCGGCAGCCGAAAATGATGCCGGCGCATTCAAATTCTCCTGCGGACCGTGCGCGGAAGGCAATCCCTTCGCGGCGTTGACGGATGGATTGAGCAATACGATCCTGATCGGCGAAAAGCACGTCACGCAACTCGGCTTCGGCATCTTCAACGGCACGACCGGCGCCGAACAGGATTTCAACATCTACGTGTCGCAACCCGGCGCCTGGGCCTATGTGACCGGCCGCAAGGCCGGCCCGAACTTCCCGCTCGCGCTCGGATTGACCACGCCTTACGCGAATCAATTCGGAAGTTGGCACCCCGGGATCGTGATGTTCTGCATGGGCGACGGTAGCGTTCGCGGCTTGCGGACCTCGACCGCGGGAACCACGCTCGCCTCCCTGGCCGGCCGGAATGACGGCCTCGTCGTCACCGGAAATGATTAATACACGAGGTGCCTCCATGCGATCGATTCACGTTTCGCGAAGCACCGGCGTCGCGCTCATAGGCCTAATGCTCGGCCTCGCCGGTTGTAGCGGCAAGTCTCCGGTCCGCGGTACCGTTTCCCTGGAAGACGGCACGCCGCTCTCGAAGGGCTTGATCGTCTTCGAGCGCTTCGAAGGTGGCCCACCATTGACGGCGCGCGGCGAGATCGGGCCGGACGGCCGGTTCGAATTGAGCACCGATCGACCCGGCGATGGCGTCCTGCCCGGCAAGTACCGTGCGACGATCAATCCGCTCGATGCGTCGGATGCGCCCGACGAGGATCGGATCCTCCCGTTCGCGCTGAAGTACGTCAATGCCCGAACGACCGATCTCGAATTCGAGATCAAATCGGGACCGAACGAGTTGCCGATCCGATTGGCTCCGTTCGATCGGAAAGGTCGGAAGTGAATCGATTTCGTCCGTCGATGTCTCTTTTCATTCGAGGTGATTCATGTCGAGTTCCTCTCCGCGACGCCGTTCGGCGTTCACACTCATCGAACTGCTGGTCGTGATCGCGATCATCGCGATCCTGATCGGGCTGCTGCTGCCCGCCGTCCAGAAAGTGCGCGAGGCGGCCGCCCGCGCCAAGTGCCAGAACAACCTCAAGCAGCTCGGCATCGCGATGCACGCGCACCACGACACCATCGGATTCTTCCCTTACCCTCGGTCCGGCGGCGGGCAGAATCGCCACAACTGGACCATGCAGTTGCTCCCGTTCATCGAGCAATCCAACGTCCAGACGACGTTCCGGACGCCGATCACGGGCGTAGGCGTAACGGACGGACACAACAACATCAACTCGACGAACGCGACGATCGTGGGATTGCGGGCGTCGGGCGTCAGCGTCTACGTCTGTCCGAGTCGTCGGACCACGCGGGACCTCGTACCGCTCGACCCGAATCCGCCCGGCAGCACGTACACGGGCATTCCGCTCGATTACGCCGGGTGCATCGGCGACACCGGCACGGTGCCGACGACCGGCGTTTTCCGGTTCGACAACGTGTCGAACGTCGCTCAAGCGGAGGCCCGCACCAGGACTCGCATCGCCGACAACACGGACGGCACGAGCAACACGCTCATGATCGGCGAGAAGCACCTGCTGATCGGGACGCCTCCGAACCCGTTCACCTCGACCACGAACGGCACGCGGGGGGCGGTTGGGGATCCGAACCACGATGTGATCGCGTACAGCGCCGGAGCCACCACGTCGTTCGTCCGTCGCGCCGGGGCGTCGTGGCCGCTCGCCCAGTCGATGACGACGGGGATCAACAACCAGTTCGGCAGTTGGCACATCGGCATCTGCCAGTTCGCGATGGCCGACGGCAGCGTGCAGGCGATCAAAGTGTCGCTGCCCGGCACCATCCTCGGCTACCTCGCGAATATCCGCGATGGCAACGTCGCCACGCTGGACTGAACCGAATTCAGGGGGCCGGCCCCCCTTTCATTTCACCCGAGGTCGCACGATGTCGCGCGCGCTCTTCGTTTGTGGGTTGGTTCTCGTGGCCGCGTCCGGTTGCGGGTCCAATCGGTCGGTCGTCATCGGAATGGTGTCCTACGACGACGGAACGCCGGTGGACTCCGGTACGGTCATCGCCGAGGCCACCGTCGGGGGCAAATTGGTCGCCGTGCAGGCGGCCATTCAGAAAGACGGCTCGTTCGCCTGGGGCGGCGATCGCGAAGGGGACGGGGCGCTGCCGGGGAACTACAAGGTTCTCCTCATGCCGCTCACCGTCAGCGATTACCAGGCGTCGCAGGGGATGACGGCCAACATGGACGGCAAGTACGGGAAATACGAATCCTCGGGCCTGTCGTTCGAAGTCAAACCGGGTCGCAACGTGTTCAATATCACGATCGAGAGGCCGAAGCCCAAAAAGGAGAAGTGACATGCGGCCGGCACTTCTCCTCTTGCTCGTCATGGCTCCCGTGGCCGGCGCCCAAACGCCGGCCGTGCGGCCCGTCGGTCTCGCCGACGTCCGCTGGACCGACGGTTTCTGGGCCGAACGGTTCCGCGTCTGCCGCGCGTTCATGGTGCCGGCCATGGGCGACTTGATGTTCGGCACCGAGCGCAGCCACTTCCTGCAAAACTTCCGCATCGCCGCCGGCCTCGCCGAAGGGAAGCACCGCGGCCCGCCGTGGAACGACGGCGACTTCTACAAGTGGATCGAAGCCGCGTCCGCGGTCCTCGCCGTCGCGCCCGACCCCGCGCTCGACCGTCGTCTGGTCGACGCCATCGCCATCATCGCGAAAGCCCAGCGCGCCGACGGCTACCTCCATACGCCGGTGCTGATCGCCCGGCGGAACGGCGATGCCGGCGCGAAACCCTTCGCCGACCGGCTGAACTTCGAGATGTACAATTTCGGCCACCTCTTCACGGCCGCTTGCGTCCACCACCGAACGACCGGGAATCGCACGCTCTTGGACGTCGCCACGAAGGCCGCCGACTTTCTCGCGGTCGCGTTCGAGAAGCCCTCCGCCGAACTGGCCCGCAATTCCGTGTGCCCTTCACACTACATGGGCATCGTCGAACTCTACCGCGAGACGCGGAAGCCCCAGTACCTGGCACTCGCCAAGAAGTGGATCGAACTGCGCGACCTGATGGCCGACGGTACCGACGACAACCAGGACCGGCTGCCGTTCCGCCGACAGACCGAAGCCGCCGGCCACGCGGTGCGAGCCAACTACCTCTACGCCGGCGTCGCCGATCTCCTTCTCGAATCCCCCGACACGACGCTCGCCGCCCCACTCGAGGCGATCTGGAAGAACGTGACCTCGCGCAAGGTCTACGTCACGGGCGCCTGCGGTGCGCTCTTCGACGGCGCCTCGCCCGACGGCATCAAGGATCAGAAGGCGATCGCCCGCGTCCACCAGGCCTACGGCCGCGACTTCCAACTCCCGAACGCGACGGCGCACAACGAAACCTGCGCCGCCGTCGGCAACGTGCTCTGGAACGACCGCATGCTCCGGCTCACCGGCGACCCCAAACACGCCGACATGCTCGAGCGCGCCCTGCTCAATGCCGTGCTCGCCGGTGTGAGCCTCGACGGCACCAGTTATTTCTACACGAACACGCTCCGGCAGCTCGATGCGATGCCCGTGCCGCTGCGCTGGTCCCGCCGGCGCGAACCGTGGATCAGTTGCTTCTGCTGCCCGCCCAATGTCGTCCGCACTATCGCACAGTCGGGCCACTACGCCTACGGCCGCTCCGATTCCGCCATCTGGTTCCATACCTATGGCGGCAGCACGCTAAAGACCGACCTGCCCGATGGCGGCCGCGCAGCGCTCGCTCAGCGAACCGACTATCCCTGGGACGGCCGCGTGACGGTCGCGGTCGAAGCGATGCCGGCCCGCGCCGTCGAACTGCGGTTTCGAATCCCGCCGTGGGCGCACGGCGCGACGCTCGCGGTCAACGGCGAAGCGCAATCGAACGTCGCAACCGGCCGTTATGCCTCCGTGAAGCGAACCTGGAAGACGGGGGACATCATTGAATTGACGCTTCCGATGCGCGCGGCGCTCCTTCAATCGCACCCCCTCGTGGAAGAGACGCGGAACCAGGTGGCCGTCCGTCGCGGGCCGATGATCTATTGTCTCGAATCTTCGGACTTGCCGGCCGACCACCGCGCAATGGACGTCCGCATTCCCGCCGACTTCGCGCCGGCTTCCCGCTACGACCCCAAACTCCTCGGCGGCGTCGCCGTCCTCGAAGGCCGGGCCACCTTCGAATCCGAGGCCGAGTGGGGGAACGAACTCTACCGCGAATACCGGCCCGCGAAGGCGCTCGAGGCGTCCGTCCGGCTCGTCCCGTACTTCGCCTGGGGCAACCGCGGACCCTCCGAAATGAGCGTCTGGCTGCCGCTCAAACCCTAGCGGGATTCCCACCATGTCGTGCCTGCGCATCGTCCTGCTCGGGTGGTTGGTCTGCGGTGCCGCGCGGGCCGACGCGCCCAAGGTCGAGCAATGGGGCCTCTTCGAAATCGAACTCCGCGGCCCGGCCGACGGCAATCCGTTCGTCGACGTGCGCCTCGACGCGACCTTCACCGACGGCAAGCGATCGACGAAAGTCCCCGGCTTCTACGATGGCGACGGCGTCTACCGCGTCCGCTTCATGCCGGATGTCCGCGGTGAGTGGTCGTATGCGACGAGCAGCAATCGACCGGCCCTCAATGGTAAATCGGGCCGGTTCACCGTCGGGGCTCCCACTGGCAAGAACCGCGGGCCGGTCGGAGTCCGCAATCGATTCCACTTCGCGTACGCCGACGGCTCGCCCTACTACCCGATCGGCACCACCTGCTACGCCTGGACCCACGCCGGCGAAGATATCCAGACGCAGACGCTCGCCACGTTGAAGGCGTCCCCCTTCAACAAACTCCGCATGTGCGTCTTCCCGAAATGGTACGCCTACAACCGGACCGAGCCGCCGCGCTACCCGTTCGCCGGGACGCCGCCGAATCGGTGGGATCCGACGCACTTCGACGTCGGCTTCTTCCGCCACCTTGAACGCCGCGTCGCGGACCTGCGGGACCTCGGCATCGAGGCCGACCTCATCCTGTTCCATCCCTACGACGGCGGCCACTGGGGCTTCGACCGCATGTCCGCCGAAGCCGACGACCGCTATGTCCGGTACGTCGTCGCCCGGCTGGCCGCGTATCGAAACGTCTGGTGGTCGCTCGCCAACGAGTTCGACTTCATGAAAGAGAAGACCGACGCCGACTGGAATCGGATGCTGAAACTCGTGGCCGAACGCGACCCGCACGCACACTTGCGCTCGATTCACAACGGCACGCGGCTCTTTAACCAGACGCACCCGCTCCTGACGCACGCGAGCCTCCAGAACGGTTCCGCGGTCGCGGACTTCGGCCGCGCCGGCCTCTACCGCGACGTCTACGAAAAGCCGATCGTCTTCGACGAGGCCAAGTACGAGGGCGACTTCGAACAGCGTTGGGGGAACCTGACTGCCGAGGAGATGGTGCACCGCTTCTGGCAGGGCGCCATCGCGGGCACCTACGTCGGCCACGGCGAAACGTACCGCACGCCGAACGAGATCGTCTGGTGGAGCCACGGCGGCCAGTTGCGCGGTTCGAGCGCCTCGCGGATCGCGTTCCTCCGCAAGGTTCTCGAAGACGGTCCGGCCGCCGGCCTCGAACCGATCGACAAGTGGCAGGACGAGCGGACCGCCGGCCGCGCCGGCGAGTACTACCTCGTCTACTTCGGCCGCGAGAAGCCCGACCGCTGGACTGTGGCCGTGCCGAAGGGTGCCGCCAAAGGCCCATTCACGGTCGGCATCGAGATCATCGATACTTGGAACATGACCGTCACTCCGGTCTCCGGCCGGTTCGAATTGAAGCCCGTGGGCCGATATCTCCTGCGCGCCGACCCGCCGGCCGAAATCCCCCTGCCAGCTGAGAAGTACCAATTGCTGCGAATCCAAACCGTCCGCGAAAAGCGGTAACGCTCCGCGTCGTTCCACTCTTGGTCCTATCATGGTTCCCGCCACCGAGAACCTTTGTACCAAGACATAACGACCGAGGATGACGACGATCTCCATTCACGATGTTGCCGCCAGAACGATCGCCAGGATGCCGGCCTTAATTGGCTGTGGCAGCATCGGCCAGACGGCGATAAGCAAAGCCAATTTAGGTTCTTCCGTGGCCACTGCGCCGGATTTTGCGCCGCCCGCCTCGGAAAGTGCCATTTTCAAGGCACTTTCGCGGTGAGTTCCAATCCCTCCCGCTCCGCTGGACTTCCCTTCGCCGGAATCGCGTTTTTTCCTTGAATTACAGCAGTTACAGCAAATCATCCCGCTGACCCCTTTGCCGGCAATACCCGTTTTGGGTGTAAAATGGGAGCAGGACGGCACTCGCATTGGGGCCGTATCGCTTGCCAGCACCCGAACAATGCCACGGGGTGCGGCACGGCGTGGCTGGAAAAGCGAGGGCGTCGTTTCCGATTGTGCGACCGGTTCAACGACGAACAACTCCGCGTGAATCGATAGACCAACGACCCACGGGACGCCGAAGCGTGCCGCATCCGGTTGGAGCAGAACCTGCGACTTGTCGAGCGTGGGCGAATGGCTGTCCCATCCGGTGCCGATCTCGGCTTGTTCCTGATCTCCGACGGCAAGCTCGAACGGAACGTCGAGACGAGATCGCGACCGGCACCATCCAGCGGTTTTTCGACGCGAGAAGCCGAGAGCGGCACAACGGCCACCCGTCGCCATTTGCTCCATGGGCAGGCCGTTCGAGGGCACAATTACCAATCTAATGGTGACGCGCAACCGACGTCGGAACGCCCCGCGATGGAGAAACGATGCGATCCCTCTTGCTGTTCGTCGCGGTCGGGGCGGGAGTTCCGGTCGCGCACGCCGCGGAACCGTCGAAGCCGCCGAACGTCCTGTTCATCGTCGCCGACGATCTGAACTGCGACCTCGGGTGCTACGGCCACGCGGTCGTGAAGTCCCCGAACGTCGACCGACTCGCCGCGACCGGCGTGCGGTTCGACCGCGCCTACGTGCAGTACACCGTCTGCAACCCGAGCCGCACCTCGTTCCTCACGGGCCTGCGGCCGACCACCACCCGCGTCATGGACAACGCGACGCACTTCCGCAAGACGCTCCCGGACGCGGTCGCGCTGCCCGAACTGTTCCGCGCGAACGGCTACGAAGCGATCGGACTGGGCAAGGTGTTCCACCGCGGGCTGTCGCCGGACGACACGAAGAAGGAAATGGACGACCCGAAATCGTTCGACCGCGTGTTCTACGGCAAGACCACCGCCGCCGGGAACCAGGGCGCGGGCCGCAACCTGACCGACGGGGCGCTGGCGTGGTGCCGGTGGCTCGCCGCCGAGGGCGCGGATTCCGAACAGGCCGACGGGCAACTCGCCGACGAGGCGATCAAAATCCTGGGCGCGAAGCGCGACAAGCCGCTGTTCCTCGCGGTCGGCTTCTACCGCCCGCACGACCCGTTCGCGTCGCCGAAGAAGTACTTCGACCGCTACGACCACGGCGCGCTCGAGCTTCCCAAGACGCCCGTCGGGTACAAGCCGCCGTATCCGCTCTCGCTTGGCGGGGGCGCGTTCAAGGACGCCTTCGACAAGTTCACGGACAAGGAGCGGCGCGAGTTCCTGCGCGCCTACTACGCCGGTGTCAGCTTCATGGACGCGCAGGTGGGCCGGTTGCTCGACGCCCTCGACGGGAACAAGCTCGCGGAGACCACGATCGTGGTGTTCCTCGGCGACCACGGATACGAGCTTGGCGTGCGGAACTGGTGGAACAAGAACACGCTGTTCGAGCGGAGCTGCCGCACGCCGTTGATCGTGCGGGTACCGGGGGCGAAGGGGAACGGGAAGCCGACCGCGGCGCTCGCGGAGTTCATCGACATCTATCCGACGCTGGCCGAGTTGTGCCGTCTGAACGACGTGCCGAAGCGACTCGAAGGGGCGAGTTTCCGCGCGCTGCTCGACGACCCCGGCCGCAAGCACAAGGAGGCGGCGCTCACGGTGATCCAGCGCGGGGCGATCCTGGGCCGCTCGATCCGCACCGAGAAGTACCGGTACACCGAGTGGGACGAGGGCAAGAAGGGCGCGGAACTCTACGATCACCGGGAGGATGCCGGGGAGTTCGTGAACCGTGCCGACGACAAGACGTTCGGAGCGATTCGCGCCGAACTGTCGAACCGGATCAAGACCATCGAATCGGGGGCCAAGCGATGATACGAACCGCCATGCTGCTCGCGGCTCTGTTCGCGATGCCCGTGCGGGCCGCGGAGAAGCCGAACGTCGTCGTCGTCGTAGCCGACGACCTCGGGTACGCCGACGTGGGGTTCCAGGGGTGCAAGGACATCCCGACCCCGCATCTGGACGCCCTCGCGAAGCGCGGCGTCGTCTGTACGAACGGGTACGTCACGCACCCGTTCTGTTCGCCCACGCGGGCCGCCCTCCTGACGGGGCGGTACCAGCAGCGATTCGGGCACGAGAACAACCCGGCTTGGCTGCCGGAGAACAAGGACGTCGGCCTGCCGCTCGACCATTCGACGATCGCCGACGCCCTGAAGAAGTTCGGGTACGCCACCGGCGCGGTCGGCAAGTGGCACCTCGGCGCGCATCCGTCGTTCCACCCGAACCGCCGCGGGTTCGACTCGTACTTCGGGATGCTCGGCGGCGGCCACCAGTACTTCAACCACAACACCTTCAAGACCGACCCGAT
>CAYVRB010000010.1:0-39724 GCA_964453375.1 uncultured Alcaligenaceae bacterium | reverse complement strand
CGCCGTGCGCGAGCACCTGCGCCAACAGGTCGGCCTGTTCGCGGTGCTGGACGCCGCCCGCGACCCCGACGTGTTGCCGCGCTTGAAGGCCTCCGGCGTCGAGTACGCCAGCCTCTACGAGGAACGCGACCGCGACGACCTCGCGACCTACGGACCGTGGCTCGCCAAGCTCCCGCCCGACCACGCGTTCCTCGACGACCTCGTGCGCGACGGCTGGGGCAAGAGCTGGGGCGTCTTCCTGACCTGCCGCCTGCCGTTCGCGGACCTCCGCCGGCACCTGCGGCAGTTCCTGCTCGCGAAGCTGCCCGACGGCCGGCAGGTCTGCTTCCGCTACTACGACCCGCGCGTGCTGCGGACCTACATGCCGACCTGTTCGACGGAGGAGATGGCGCGGTTCGTCGGCCCCGTCGAACGCTTCTTCGCCGAAAGCTCCGACGAGGACGAACTGCTGGAGTTCGGCGCCAGCTATCGCGATTGGCGGAAAGTGAGGCTGGAATCGTGATCGAGATCCGGCCCGAACAGTTCGACACGCTGGAACGGAAGGCGCACCGGGATTTCGAGGACGAACTGGTCGCGCACCTGAAGGCGTTCGCGCCGCGGCACGCGGCGGGCGTGGGCGACGCCGGCCTGCGGGCGCTCGTCGAGTCGGGGCTGCGGAAGGCGCGCGCGCGCGGGTTTACCCTGCGCGGATCGCTGCGGTTCTACGTCGAGTGCCAGGTGATGTTCGGCCACGAATTCGAGGCCGATCCGCTGATCCCGTGGGCCGCGCGCGAGTGGGGCCGGCGGGGCAACGACGAGCTTCAGCGAGCCGACGCCATCCACGACGTGGCGATGAACTATCGCCAAGACGTGATCGGCGAAGACGAGGCGATCGAGAAGGCGGCGATCGGGCGGCTGGTCGCGCGTCCGGTGCGGGAATGGCTCGGCGGCGATCCGAGCCACGGGGCCACGCGGGCGATCCTGGCCGAGCTGCACCCCGAGAAGTTCGAGCGCGCCCCGGTCGAGGCCGTGAACGACTTGCTGCGGCGCGGCGATCGGTCGGCCGAGTTGAACGCCTTGCCGATCGCGCCCGGCGGGCGCGTCATGGCGGCGCTGATGTTCGCCCTCGGGCGCGGCGCCCCGACCGACCCGCAGTTCCCTTGGATCGCGGCGAACTTGAACGAGACGCGGGACCAACCGCCGGGCGCGCGGGTCGAGAAGCTGGCCGTGCGCGCCGTCGCGTATCTGGCGGACGCGTTGAAGGATTAGGAACGGGAGTCGTGTCGTGCCGAGCGGCTGTTCACCCCAGAAGCCCAGCCAATCCCCATCGGCGGCCTGCGCGCCGGGAAGTACGGCCACGTGCCCGAACGCTCCGAAATCCAGCCTCGTGTTCAAAGGCACCGCCGAGGAGCAGAAGCAAGCCCAGGAGTTGGTCGAAAATATTCGTGGCTCCGGCCCCAAGGGAAAAGCGTTCATCGAAGCGCTCGAGACTTCGCCGAACAAGACCGAGATCTCGATCGGGACGTCCGCGACGAAGAAGGACGGCACGGTCCTTCAACTCTCCTCGACCGGCGGAGGCGTGACCCTCCGACCGACCGAAAGCCCCAGTGGAAACAACGAAGTCATCGTCGATCCGACCAACCTGATCAACTACACGGCCACGGACGGATCGACGGTCAAGGAAACCCCGGAAGGCTTGTTGCTCCACGAACTTGGCCATGCCAAGCTGCTGAACGACGGAGACGCCGCGCAAACCGCGGGCGGATCCTCCGCGGAAGCCAACGTCCACAAGGAAACCAACGATATTCGGAGCGAATTGGGGATGAAACCCGAACAATAAGACGGTGGGTCGGTGCACCGCGAGGCGATTCGACCTTCGCGGGAGTTTGACCGCGCTCGCCGGGAGTCAGATCGATGGCGCCTGAAACGGAACTCGACGGACGGCTGTATCGATGGGACCTGTCGTTGACGGAAGTTGGCGGCGTGGCGGCCCTGTCCCTCCGGTTCGTCAATCAAAGCGGAAAGCCCCTCTGGTTGCCGATGGAATCCGCCCCCGCCTATCGCATCGACGTCGAGCGGCGCCAGGTCGTCATGAGCTACGGTTATTTCGAGGATGTCTACGGATCGCATCGCGACCGTTACATGGTACCGCCGATGCGGGAGATCGGACCCAACGAACGATGGGAATGGACGGTCGCCGAGGCCAAGATCGTCGAATCGGTCGCCAAGAACGGTTTTGAACCCGTCGTGCGTTCGAGGGCCGCGTTGAAGCCGATTCCCTTCCATCGGGTTCGCGGGAGTCAGCCCCTGGACGCGTACCTCGAGGCCTCGGCCATCGTGAAATCCAACAAGCTCGTCCGTTGATCGATTTCGATCGACGCGTTCGACGGCGAATCGGTTCGCCGGTTGGAATCGACAATCTGGTCCGGTCGAGAAACGCTGTTCGTGGTTCGATCTTGGCCGCAACGTGAGAGATTGACCATGGCCCCTCCCAAGAACGTCCTTCCGTTCCGCGCCAGTCCGACGCCCAAGGCCAAGGTGCCGGGGCCGCACGGACCCGCGCCCCACGGCGCCGGCGGCAAGGTCGTCGACCTCCACGACGCCCAGGTCCGCGAACTCGCCCTCGACCTGCTCTCCCTCGCCCTCGACCTCGCCGGCATCGTCGATCCCACTCCCGTCTCGGACGGCGCCAACGCCCTCATCGCGCTCGCCCGCGGCAACTGGCTCGACGCCGCCATCTCCGGCGCCAGCATCATCCCCTACGTCGGCGACCTCGCCAAGGCCGGCAAGCTCCCCAAATACATGAAGTCCGTCGAACGCGCCGTCGCCCTCGCCAAGCAGTCCGAGAAGTTCGCCCAGGCGCTCACGCCCGCCTTCCACCGCATCAAGCAGGCGCTCGAGTTCCTGCCCAAAGGCTCCAACGCCCACCTCGACCGCCTCCGCTCGACCGTCGAGACGTTCCTCAAGGGCCGCGGCGCCGCCACCGTCGCCAAGCGATTCCCGGACATCAGCAAGCGCTTCAAGTTCTCCGCCACCGTCGTCAACGGCAAGGAGCACAAGATCGCCGAGGGCTGGCTCGGCGTCCCCGGCCGCGTCCAGACCCACCGCAGCCCCTACGCGCAGAAGGGCGTCTCCACCGGCAGCGGCGACGACGCCGGCCACCTCATCGGCAACCAGTTCGGCGCCCCCGGCGACGCCCGCAACCTCTCCCTCCAGAACTGGATCATGAACCGCGGCGCCGGCACCTGGCACGACCTCGAAAAACAATGGGCCGACCTCCTCCAGAAGGGCCACAAGGTCCGCATCAAGGTCACCGACATCGCCGAGCCGGGCAAGCGCCCGTACCACCGCAAGGCCGAGTGGACCATCGTCCAGCCCGACGGTCGCACCACCACGCACCACTCGATGGACTACCTGAACAGCACCACGCCGAGGGGCCGCGCCGCCACCGGCGAAGTGAACCCTTACCCCAAGGGCCACCAGGCCGACGTGATCCCGATCGACCGGAACAAGAAGTGAGCGGAAACGGGGACTGGCGTAAAAAGGGGACTGGCACCTTTTTCGCTTTGGAAAAAGGTGCCAGTCCCCTTTTTACGCCAGTCCCCGACGATGCGTCGAATCCACCCGAAGGACCCCCATGCGCCGCCTCGTCGCTTTCCTTTTGTTCGCTTCCTTTCCCTTCGCACGCGCCGCGGAGCCGCCGGTCGTGAAGCTCTGGGAAAAGGGGCCGCCCGGCTTCGAGTCGCGCAAGGACGAGAAGGAGACGCGCGACCGCGTCAACAAGGACACCGGCGAATACCGCGTCACGAACGTCCACGATCCCTACGTGACCGTCTTCCTGCCGGCGAAGGAGAAGGCGACCGGCGCCGCCGTCGTCGTCGTGCCCGGCGGCGGCCACCGCGAACTCTGGGTGAAGCACGAGGGCGAGAACGTCGCGCAGTTCCTCGCCGAGCGCGGCGTCGCCGCCGTCGTGCTGCGCCACCGCCTGGCGCGCGAGAAGGACTCGCCCTACCGGATCGACGTCCACGCGCTGCAGGACGGCCAGCGCGCCCTGCGCCTCGTGCGCGCGAAGGGGAAGGACTGGAACCTGGACCCCGCGCGCGTCGGGATGATGGGCTTCTCCGCCGGCGGCGAAGTGGTGGCGATGGTCTGCCGCAAGGCCGCCGCCGGCGACCCGAAGGCCGACGACCCGATCGACCGCGAGAGCGCCGTGCCGGCGTTCCAGGCGCTTGTCTATTCCGGCCCGCTCGGCATCCGCGGCGAACCGGTGACGAAGGCGAACACGCCGCCGACTTGGCTGCTCGTCGGCGAGGACGACGGCGCGGCCGCGTGGCTCGTCCAACACTACCGGGACGCCAAGTCCGCCGGCGTGCCGGCCGAACTGCACGTCTACGCCAAGGCGCCCCACGGCTTCGGATATCGACCTTACAAAAAGGCGCCGCAACCCTTCGACGCCTGGCCGAATCGATTCCTCGAATTCCTCGGCGCGCAATCCATGCTCAAACAGCCTTGATATTCTTGATTCTTCCGGCGCGCCGGCCAACGGCGCGGTATGATTCCTGCGGCGGATCGTCCCCCCGAACCGCAGGACGCCATGGTCGAAAAAGTCCCGGTGAAATGCCCGAAATGCCGCGTCCGCTTGCGGATGCCGCTCGGGCTGCGCGCCGGGAAGCGTCCGCGGTGCCCGAAGTGCAAGACGATCGTCCGCCCGGCGGACGTGCTGCCGACCTCGTTGCTGGTGCCGGTTCGGTCGACGAAACCGGACGCGCCGCCCGCGCCGGTTCTGCCGCCACCGCCTCCGCGGTTGCAGGCGACGCCGACGCCGAGCGACTTCTTCACCGATACCAAGACGATGATGCCGCCGGGCGCGGCGCGCGAAGCCGATCCCTACGCCGAGACGCTGGCGAAGCCGCCGGACGAGCCGGTGGAGCCGCGGAAACCAATCCCGAGCGACCTGTTTACGCAGACGCGGACGCTGGCGTCGGAGGCGGACGCGCCGCGCGCCCCGTTGCCGAGCGATTTCTTCAACGAGACGCGGACGCTGGCGCCCGCGGAGGCGGAGAAGCCGCGGGTGCCGCTGCCGAGCGATTTCTTCACGCAGACGCGGACGCTGGTGCCGACGGAGCCGCCGCTCGATTCGGTGCCGGAGCTGCCGCCGGTCGCGGCGATGGCGCTTCCGCCTCCGGTCCCTCCGCCGCCGGTGGACGTGACGCCGCCGCCGCGCGCCGTGGCGAAGCCGGCGTACGATCGGCCGGCGCCGGACATCTCGTTGGCGTCGATGGGCGACGACGACCCGCCGCCGTGGGCGACTTCGCCGCCGGACCCGGCGCCGAAGCCCGCGCCGAAGCCGCCGCGCTCGATCGGCGTCCCCGCCGGCCTCGAAGAGACGCGCATCCCGCTCCCCGGCGAGTTCCCGCCCGCCGGCCTCGAAGAAACCCGCATCCCGCTGCCGGGCGAGTGGACCGACGCGCCGAAGAACCGCGATCGCACCTGATCGCGGACGGTTTCGCTCCGCCCCCTTTTGCGCTTGACCGGGCTTCGCGTTCCCGCAAACTGGAACCGTAGCCCACCCCGCTATTGTCGCCGCGCATGGACCTCGAATCGCGATTGCTCGATCTGATGGTCGAATGGAACGAAGCCGTGCTCGTGGGCAAGGCCGTCTCCATCGAAGGCCTCGCGCCGAACGACCCGGAACTCCAGCGCCGGCTGCGCGAAGCGCTCGCGCAGCAGAAGACCGAAAAGTCCGGCATCGAATCGACCAGCACCGGGCTGTACGTGCCCACCGAGGGCGACGGCCAACTGCTCGGGCTGAACTTCCCCGGCTTCCGCATCACCGGCGAGATCGGCCGCGGCGGCATGGGGATCGTCTTCGAGGCGGACGACGTGCTGCTCGGGCGCAAGGTCGCGCTCAAGACGATCCGCCCGGAGCTGGCGGTGCGCGGCGACGCCAAGGCGCGCTTCCTCCACGAGGCGCGCGCCGCCGCCTCCATCCGCAGCGACCACGTCGTGACGATCCACCGCGTGGACGAAGCGAACGGCGTGCCGTTCATCGCGATGGAATACCTGCAGGGCCAGCCGCTCAACGCCTGGATGAAGGAGCACCGCGCCGGCCCGTCGCACATCTGCCGCATCGGCCACGAGATCGCCCTCGGCCTCGCGGCCGCGCACGAGTCCGGCCACATCCACCGCGACATCAAGCCCGGCAACATCTGGCTCGAAGCCCCCAACGGGCGCGTCAAGATCCTCGACTTCGGCCTCGCCCGCACCGTCGAGGCCGACTTTCGACTCACCGGCTCGAACGTCATCATCGGCACGCCCGCCTACATGGCCCCCGAACAGGGGCGCAACGAAACGGCCGATCATCGCTCGGACCTCTTCAGCCTCGGCGCGGTGCTGTACCAGCTCGCGACCGGCCGCCGCCCCTTCCAGGGCCGCGACATCTTCGAAGTCATCGAGAGCCTCGCGTCGCAGACGCCGCCGCCGGCGAGGACGCTGAACCCGGAGATCGGGCCGGCGCTCTCGGACCTGATCGGGCGGCTGCTGAGCAAGGACCCGTCGGGGCGTCCGCAATCGGCGCGCGAGGTGGCGTCGGAGTTGCGGAAGATCCACAAGGCGAAGGCGAAGGCGCCGCAGCCGGTGGAGTACATGCCGGCGCCGATGCACTCGACGCCGTCGGCGTTCCCGCTGCCGGCGATGCCCGCGCCCGCCGCGCCGCCGCGGGACGCCTGGACGGACATCGAATTGGACGCGATGCCGGGCATCTCGAAATTCCCGACGGAGGCGCCGGCGACCACGGTGCCGGCGACGAAGGCCCCCGTGGCGGCGCGGCCGCTCGGCCCGCGCCTCGTGCTGCTCGTCGGCGCCGTGCTCATGGTCGCCGCCTGCGCGGCGCTCCTCCTGAAGTTCCTGCTGGCGCCGCCGGCGAATAAAACGCCGACCGACGACAAGAAGAAGAAAGTCGAGGCCGACGCGCCCAAGCCCGAGCCGCCGAAACCCGATCCGCCCAAGCCCGCGATCGCGAAGCGAGCCGATCCGCTGCCGGCGGTCGCGCCGCTGAAGCCGCCGCGGATCGCGACGCTCGACCGTCTCGTCGCCGCGACTCACGTGCCGCCCGCCGAGCGCTTCGACTGGCAGCCGAAGGAACTCGTCGCCGTCGTCGGCACGCACCGCCTGCGGATGTGGGGCGACGTCGAATCCGTGAAGCTCGCCCCCGACGGCGCGTCCGTGCTGGCGAAATCCCGCGGCGAGGAATTCGCGCGGTTCCTCGACCTCAAGACGCTCGCGGAGACCGTCGTCGCCGCGCCGGCCGCCGGCTTCGCGCTCGAACCGGGCCGCCTCTTCCACGGCCTCGAAACCTTCCCCACCGCGACACCCCTCGTCAACCGCGCGCGGCTGCCGATCAAGGGCCGCATCGTCGAGTTCGTCGCGCCCGATCGCGTCCTCGCCGCCGACGCCGATAGCGGCAACAACTTCGCCCTCTGGTCGTTCACCGCCACCGACGCGACGGAACTCCTGAAGCTCCCCGCCCCCACCGTTTGGCAGCTCGCGCCCGACCGCCGCCGGATCGCCATCGTCGCGAAGGACGGCACCGCCACGCTCCACCGCCTGCTCGGCGCGCCCGGCCTCGAATTCCAGTTCCCCGATCCGGTCAAAACCAACCAGCTCAGCCTCGCCAACGACCGCCTCGCCGTCGTCAACGCCGACGGGTTCGGACAGGTCTGGAACCTCGGCGGCGGCGGCGCGCCCAGCCTCCTCCACACCACCGCCGCCAAGTGGGGGAACAACGATCGCTTCCAGCTTTCGCCCGACGGCAAGCGCTTCAAGTTCGGCCACGCCGTCTGGAACCTCGACGCCACGCCCGTCGTCGAATTCGCCACCGACCCGAGCAAGCAGTTCGCGTTCCACCACGCCGTCTTCTTCGACGACAACCGCCGGATGGCGTGCGCGTACCGCAACGCGCTGTCGGTCTGGTCGATGAATGCCGGCGTCCTCGAACCGACGACGAAGCCCGCTCCCGCGCTCGGCCGCCGCACGAACGAACGCGCCGCCCTCTCGCCCGACGGCCGCTTCCTCCACCTCGCCGCCCGCGCCGACGACGACTCCGAACGCTTCGCGCTCGTCGATCTCGCCGCCCCCGCCTTCGACCTCTTCCCCGACAAGCTCGGCGGGCCGCTCGTCGAAGCGACCTTCACCCCCGACGGCCGCGCGCTCCTGGCGAACGAACGGCAGAAGGCGAACGCCTACACGCTGGCGATGGACGGCGAGCGCCCCGCCGCCGAGCGCTTCGCGGACCGCAAACCGTTCCCGCTTTCGCCCACGCAGGCCGCGCCGGCCTACTCGCCCGACGGCGCGCGCTACGCCGTCTTCGAGTTCGACGACCCGCGCACCGACGTCGTCGTCTACGAACTCCAGGACGGCATCCCGCGCAAGCTCGCCTCCGCCAACACGCACTACCAGAACCGCCGCGTCGGCAGCCTGCACTTCACCGACACCGGCCAGCGCCTCGTCGCCCTCGGCGTCGACGCCGGCAACACGCACCACGCCGTCGTCTGGGAGCACACCGCCGCCGGCCTCGTCGAACGCCACCGCGCCCCCACCGCCGGCGAGGGCGGCATCGCCCCGCTCCTCGTCCGCGGTGCCCGAGGCGGCTTTTACCTCTCCGGCAGCTCCGGCCTGCGCAAACTCGATCCGCTCACCGGCCAAGTCGTCGACATCACCAAGAAGAACTTCCAGATCACGCGCTTCGACCTGTCGCCGGACGAGACGCTGATCGTCGCCGAGGGCCGCTCGCCGCGCTCGAACAGCCTGAACGACCTGCTCCTCATCGACGTCGCCACCGGCGAGGTCCGCCAGACCTGGCAGCTCCCCGGCTGGATCGTCCGCCCGTTCTTCCACCCCGACGGCCAGCACCTGCTCACGTTGAACGGCAACGGCACGCTCTACGTGCTGCGAATTGCGACCGGGGCGAAGACGAACTGAAAGGCCGTTCCCATGTCCGCCGTTTCCATGATCGAAGACCTGTATCGCGCCAACGAATGGGCGCACGGGAAGCTGTTCCGCCTCTGCGACGGATTGACCGACGAGCAGCTCGACACGAAGCGCGAACTCGGCATGGGTTCGCTGCGGGCGACGCTCTTCCACGTGCTCGCGGCCGAAGAGATTTGGTACGACCGCTGGACCGCCGGGCAGACGAAGCCGTTCCCGATCGACCCGGCCGGGATTTCTCCGAAGGACATCGAAGAACGATTGACCGTCGTCGCCGCGAAGCGCCGGGAACTGATCGACCGCGAGCGCGCCGACGGCTGGACGCGCGTCGTGCGCTACAAGGACCTCCGCGGGAACGAACACTCGCGCGAACTCGCCGGCCTGCTGCTGCACGTCGCGAACCACGGCGTCCACCACCGGGCGCAGGCGCTGAATTACCTGAAGGAGTTCGGCCGCACCGCCGTCGTCGGGTTGGACTACCTCTTCTACAAACTCGCCCGGCCGAGCGTGCCGCAGGACCCCGCGACGATCGAAGCGCGGCGGGCGCAGGGGATCGAGATCGCCGCCGGCCCCGGCGTCGAGCCGGCGTGGGACCGCGCCACGATGACACGCTACTTCGGCTACCACGACTGGGCGATCGGCAAACTCCTCGACCTCGCGTCGCCCCTGCCCGACGCGTCGCTCGACCGCGACTTCGCGATGGGGCACGGGAGCCTGCGCAAGACGCTCGCGCACCTGCACGACGTGGAGCCGTTCTGGCTGGCGAACTGGAGCGGCACGGCCGGCGGCTTCTTGCGCACCCCGGAGGGAACCTCGCTCGCGCAGCTCCGGCGAACGTGGGCCGAGACGGCCGCGACGCGGAACGCGCTCGTCGCGAGCCTCGACGCCGCCGGCGCGGCGAAGACCGTCGCCGTGTCGTTCGGCGGCCCGGCGATGACGTTCCGCGTCGTCGAGTCGATGCTGCAAATCTGCGTCCACGGCACGCACCACCGGGCACAGGCCATCAACATGCTCCGCCATTCCGGCGTGACGCCGCCGCCGTTCGACGTGCCGATCTGGCTCAAGGAGATCGGGGCATAACGAGGTGTTCGTTGAAGCCGTTGTTCCGCGGACTCGTGATGGTGATCCTCGGGATCGTTGGCGGCGGCCTGGCGGTCGTGGCTTGGCTCGCGCTCGGCCGTCTGGTCGTCTCGTTCATCGACGACGCGTATTATCCCGGCGGCCCCGGCGGACTTCCGAGCGACGAACAATTCCTGTCCGGTTGCTTCTTCTTTCTCGGAATCCCTTGGGTCGCGCTGGCGGGTGGCGTGTTGACGGTGCGGTTGCTCGGGCGAATCGAACGATCTATCGCAGGCCGACGTGTATGAGCCGAGCACGGAGATAATTCACTGCCCAGGTTGGATCCGCCACCGGCCACTCGTCCGAGCGATCGCACGTTTTTTGAAGTCGAGCGGCTTGACCACCATGCCCTCGCCGTCACGCCCGCCGGGTCGGTCACGTCCACCAGCTTGTACGGAGTCGCCCGAAGGAGATCGGGGTCCGCCCGGCAGACGGACGCCAGCGTGTCCATGTGCCAGACGTGGGTCTTGTCCGCGTGAACCCGGCCTTCCGACGCCAACAGGTGGAACGGGGCCATTTTCAAGTCGGTCAGCGAGTTCACCGGCCCATTGATCGACGGCTGGTGATGGGACTCATCGTAGACCCCCACACATCGCTCCGACGGGTGGCGTCACTTGCCGAGGAGCCGTTCGACACCCTCCTTGACCCACCCGCTGTGCCAGTCGTGCTTCCGTGCGGGGCCGTCCCGGTACTCGTGGGCGACCTTCAACTTGTCGAGGAGGGCGTGGGCCTGCTCGTGCTCGGACCGGAAGTTCCCGTACCCGAGCAAGATTAGCCGCTTCTCCTTCTGGAGCTTGTTCGCCTTGGCTTCGAGCAGGTTGCTCACCCGGTAGCCCTCGAAGTTGTCCGCCGTGCCGAAGATGTCGCCGCTGCCGTACTTGCCCGGCCGGTCCAGCATGAGCGGGGCGTCCCACGCGGCGGCCCGGCCGAACACGTCCGGGTTCCGCAGCAGCAGCGACCACGCCCCCCAGCCGGACTTGCTGAACCCGAGCAGCAAGCGCCCGTCGGCCTCGACCCGAACCGGATACGTCTTGTCGACGAACGGGACGACGACCTTGAGCAGGTAGCCCTCCTGGCGGACCTCGGGCTTGGTCGGGTGGTCGGCGTACCATGGCAGGTGGGAGAACGTCGGGGTCACGAACACCGCTTTCAGCGTGTTGTGCAAGTCGAGTTTCTGGACCTCCTTCAGTCCGTCCCCGTAGCGGCTCTCGGTGCCGGCCTCCACCGGCAACACGTACACCACGGGATACGTCTTGCCCTTCTCCCGCTGGTCGGGCAGCAGCACCCGGACCTGCGTCGTCTTCGACTGGTACGGGGAGCGGACCTCGTGGACGAGGACGCCGCCGTCGTCCGTCTTCGCCTCCGAAATCGTGACGGCCTCGTTCGCCCGAATGGGAGCGGCGACGAGCACGGCCAGCAGCAGGCCGACGCGGTTCACTCGGTTCACGGGTGGTCCTCCTCGGGCACGGCGACGAAGCCTTCTTTTCCTCGTCCCGCCGGGCGCCGCCGAACGCCGCGTCGTAGGGATCGTGGTTCCGCGCCTGCATCAGCGTCGCCGTCTTCACCACGTCGGCATGCGCCTTCGAGCCGCCAGCGAACGGGTTGACGGTCCAAAAAGCGAAATGACCGCGAATCGGAAGGGAGTTGACGGAATCCGATTCACGAATCCGAAGGGGCTTGCAACTCGATCGAGTGACAAGCCCCTTTTCGTCTCAGGCTAATTCCTTGATCGGTTGTGCGTTGTCGTCGACCAGGAACTGCGGCCGGCCTTCGATGTCCGCCACCGTCGCCCGGGCCACGTCGAGGCCCAGGTTCTGGTACAAGGTCGCGTAGAGTTCGCCGAACGTCACGGGGCGCGACGCCGCTTCGCCGGCGATGCGATCGGTCGAGCCGATGACCTGGCCGTGCTTCATCCCGCCGCCCGCCAGGAGCACGCAGTTCACCTGCGGCCAGTGGTCGCGGCCCACCTGCGCGCTGATCTTCGGCGTTCGGCCGAACTCGCCGAGGATCGCGACCGTGCAATCGTCGGCCAGCCCACGCTGCTCCAAGTCCTCGACCAGCGCGCTCACGCACTGGTCGAACACGGGGAAGTCTTCTTTCTCGCGCAGAAAGATCGAATTGTCGGCCCGCCCTTCGGCGTTGCGCCCGCCGTGCCAGTCCCACTTGCTGTAGTTCAGCGTCACCACCCGCGCGCCGGCTTCGATCAGGCGGCGCGCCATCAGCATGCTCTGCGGCACGCGGGGCGCGCCGTTGCCATCCATGAAGATTTTCGGGTCGCCCGTGCCGTACCGGGCGACGGCCTTCGGATCCTCCTTCGACAGGTCGAGGGCGGTCGCGAGCTTCGACGACGTGAGAAGTCCGAACGCCTGCCCGTTGAACGAATCGAGAGCGGACATCGTCCCGGTGGCGTCGGCTTCGCGGCGGGCGTCGTCGAACGACCGCAGGATCGCCTTGCGGTCGGCCAATCGATTCACGGAGATGCCGCGAAGGAGCATGTCTTCGCGGGCCGGGCCGGACGGTTGAAACGGCGCGAGCGACGGACCGAGGAAACCCGGGCCCGGCTCGTTGTACGGCCCGTGCGTGCAGGTATAGCAGAGGCTGATGTACGGCGGCACGGCGCGGTCCGCCGGCCCTTGCAGTTTGGCCACCACCGACCCGAACTGCGGCCATCCGCCGCTCGGCTTGGCCGTCCGGACGTGGCGGCCGTTGAAGACCTGGATCGCATCGTGGTCGGCCTGGTTGCCGACGAGCGATCGGATGATCGTGAATTTGTCCATCATCTTCGCGATGCGGGGGAACGCCTCGCAAATTTTGATGCCGGTGACGTTCGTGGCGATCGGCTTCCACGGGCCGGCGATCTCCTTCGGCGCGTCCGGCTTGAGATCGAACATGTCCTGGTGCGGCGGACCGCCCACGAGATAGATGAGGATCACCGATTTCGGGGAGGATGCGATTCCGGTCTTCGATTCGGCCCGCAGCAGTTGCGGCAGGCACAGTCCGCCAAGGCCGAGGCCGCCAATCTGGAGGAATCCGCGGCGGGACGGGGACATGGGGCACTCCGAAAAATGTCGGTCGTGGCGAGACACCACGGACGGCGGGATGCACCATGATTAACCGAGTCGCCCGAACAATGCAATCGAATAGCGTGCCGGTCAGAACAGGTTGTTGCGAAACGGGCGTTTACGATGCAAATTCGATAACTCCCGCCATCCGCGCGATTCCACGCGTAGTGCCGGATCGTCCGTCCTGATTTTCCGAACCGTCCCCGTGCGCCGAACCTCGTTCGGCCCTGAAACCGGATGCCTGCCCGCATGAAACTCGTGATTCATCCACCCGTGGAACCGTTGCGAAACGTTGTGGATAAGAATCGGTGGTACTGATGCGTGCGACTTCCGCGCGGGGTCGGCCATCGCCGAGCCAATCGACCGGACACACCGGTGCGCCGTCGCGGCGGTTTCCGCCCGGCGAATCGCTTCGACGGGAACTGTTCGGTTGCCTCCGGTAGTACATCGTCGCCGGGCCTACGAAGTCGCGGCTTCGGTTCCGCGGAGGGGGTCCGTCGGATCGGCCAATGTTAGAGGAGCGGGTTTCGGTTGAATTTCTGATAGGGCAGTCGAATGCCCTGGAACAGGAATTCGTCGATCTCGAATAGGCCCGGCGGTTGCCGGACGCCCTGGCTGGCGGCGAAGGTGGCGACGTCGTCCTGGTCGACACCGTCGCCCGAGACGCCCAGTCCGCCGACCAAGCCGAAGGAGTAGATCGGAACGGAACCTGGAAAGAACACGATTCCGTTTTGATTCAACACATTCGTGGTGTCGCGGAAGTTGGTGCCGGGAAAGAACGCATCGTGGCCGACCACGCTCGTGAACGCCGACGCGGGCCGACGCGGGCCGACCTGCAAGCCCGTCAAGCGATCGATACCCGGATCGTCGTTCAGTTGCGAGAAAGCGGCCGGCAGCGTGCCATCGATTCCTTCGGGGAACCGTGGCTGGGCCAGATAGCGGAAGGTCCGGTTGGAGAACGCGGTGCCGGCGGGGATGCCGGACAGTTGGTCAATCGACTGGAGTTGGGTCGGGTCCGCGTAGTAGGCGACGTTCCGCGCCTTCGCCACGGCGACGTCGATCGAAAAGACCGTGGCGTCCGGCATCCGGTAGAGGCCGAGGATGTTGCCCTCCCGATCCGCGACGGCGAAGACGAACTTCGCGCTGTTGCCCAGGGGCAGTCGGATCGCCGCGCGGATCCGAACCGCCTCCTCGACTCCCTGTTGGATGATCGCCAACACCTGGGTCGCGTCGATTCCAACTCCGGAATGCGGGAGAACGAGCCAGCCGCTTGGGGCCGGTTTCCCATCCAGCAGGGTCTGGTTCGCATCCAGTGCCTCGCCGTCGGCTTCGATCAAGGGTGTGGCGGGTGTCACTACCAGGTTTCGGCCAGTATCGGGATTGCCCGTACCCAGCGATTGCCCATACGCCACCAGTCTCGCGGGACCTTCCGTTCCTCCCGGACCGACGAGATCCAGCGTGATGCCAACCAGATCGATACGCTGGCGATCGGGCGACACGGGCAGCCCGTGGATGCCAGGGGCCAATTCGACTCCCGCCAGCGTGCCGACGGGCAGCCCGATGCCCGGCGCGCCGCCGACCGCCGCGACGGCCGCGAACTCCGCTTCCAGCGTGCGATCGGGTCGCGTGGAGTCGAAGGTCGTGCTTTCGACCGGATTGGCTTCGGTCGCGTAGCCCGTCTCGCCGGGATAGAAGACGCCGATGCCGCCGACGAGCGTTCCGTTCTTGTAGATGGGAATTCCGCCGTTGAGTGTGCCGATGCCGCGACCCTGCGCGGACGTCAGCAGTCCCGATCGGAAGCCATACGAATCCGGCGGGAAGAGGTGCTGGCCTGGGGGAACATATTCGACCGAAGCGTTGAATCGTTCGGGGAGCGCCACGGAGTTTCCGGTGCCGTCGGGGTGGAACGTACCGTCGCGGTTGGTGTGTTCGATCTGGAACAGGTCCGCCGAAGGAGTGAATGCGATGCCGGGCGGGAAGTGTCCGCCGACACCGACGGGCGCGACGAAACCGGGGCCGTAGTCGAGCGACTCGCGGTCGGCGATGTTGGGGTTGCTCTCGGCTTCCCGCTGCGTGATCGTCGATTGGCTGATGTTCCGGACGGTCCGCGAGGTCAGCGGGGCTTCATGATTCCCGAAGAACGCTCCGGTTCGGGCGAGGGCAACGGCGCCGTCGACGGCGAACGTCAGGGTGCGCGGATCGTTCTGCAGTACGGAGGACACGCCGCCCTCGAGCCGCACGCCGAGAATTCGACCGTTCCGGTCGACGACCGCGATGATGCCGTCTTCGCTGGCCGTCGCCGCGGCGGCCCGGCGCAGCAGGGTGCCGACGTCCGAGGCCGCCAGCGTGCCGGCGCCGTCGAGCGCGGTGTTGGCGGGGAGTTCGCCGACGGCTCGGGCGAACGCGGCAGTCCCGGCTGTGCCGAAGCCGGTGCCGAGCGCGATTCCGCCCAGGAATGGGAAGTCGAAGGCCGTGAACCGTTCCGTCATGATGCCGCCGGACTCGAAGAGTCGGATCTCCGGACCGCTTCCGGGGCCCGCCCCCGCGACGATAAGATCGCGGCCACCCATCCCCGCAACCGCCGATACCGCGACGCCGCCCGTGAAGCTGGGAGCGAAGGCGAAGAAACTCTCCACCACATCCAGATCGGTCGCGGCGAAGGCCTTCACATTCGGTCCGCCTCCCGGACCGGCTCCGGTCAGTATTTCGACCCGGCCGTCGCCATCCGTGTCGCCGACGGACACGGCGACGCCGCCCCGGAACGCAGGATCATAAGCGAAGAAACTCCTCGCCTCCGTGGCAGCCGGTCCCTCGAATACCCGCACGTGGGGCCCGCCTCCTACGCCGGTTCCGGTGACGATCTGCCCGTCCCCGTTCCCGAGCACATCGCCCGCGGCCACGGCGACTCCGTTGCGGAAACTCGAATCGTACGCGAAGAAGCTGAGGGCGGGTGAACCGGAGAAATCGAAGAACACGTTGACGTGCGGCCCGCCTCCGGTTCCGGTGCCCGTCACGATCGCCATGCGGCCGTCGAATCGTCCGACGGCGACATTGACGCCGCCGCGAAAGCCGGGATCGTAGGCGAAGAATCCGCCTTCTTCCTCACCACTCTGCGCGTCGAACACCTTGACATGCGGTCCGCCGCCCGCCCCCGCGGCGGTCACGATCTCGTCGCGGCCGTCGCCATCGAGGTCGCCGACCGCCACCCGCACGCCACCCCGGAAGCTCGCGTCGTAGGCCGGGAACGATCGCACGAGAGCCCCGCCGGAATCGTGAACCTGGACAATGGGTGCCGAGCCAGCATCCGCTCCCAAAGCGAAGATCTCCGAGGCACTCGGAAGGGATCGATCATCCAACGATTCCAACCGGAGTAAACTGCGCAGCGCGCGGGGACGAATTCGCTTGTCGATCGCCGGGATCATCGTCGGTTCCTCTCATCCGCACGCGGCGACATCTCGGGGTTCGAAGTCTTCGCGGACAGGCTGTTCGAAGTTCACGAGCACGGGGAAATCGGCGCGGTTCCGGGAACGTCCATCCCGAAGTCCCCCGCAGAATCGACGTATTTCCAAGGCTGTTCGATTGCCGGACCCGCCGGTTGGCTGGCTCAAGTCCAACACCGAGTCACGGGATCGCCGTTCTAGACTCGGCCGATCTGGTCGCGGGCGCGGGGTGCGAAACGCGACTCAGTCGGCCTTGCCGGGGCAGTTGCGCAACGCCGACCGATCCGCAAGCGGGGTCGTCGGGGAAGGGTGTTCGCCGTCGGAAATTACGATCCGCAGATCGTCGGAGCAAGGCGGCCAAGCGGCCACGCTCACCTTTTGGCCACTCCCCTTGACCCGTCGATATTATGTACATTTATTCCCATAACTCGCCAGTTTCCTCCGATCGCGACGAACGTGCGATCGCGGGGCGGTCGATCGCCGAAAACCGGGTGACGTTTCCCGTGCGAAGTTCCTCCAAGCTGGCATGGTCTTTGCCGAATTCGACCGCAGATTATCCACCATCGCCGAATGCCTCCGGCCGATTCGACCGCATTCGTGTGAATCGCACCAGACCGTGATCGATCCGGCCCGGCCTGTCGTTCGGGGATGAAATGCACCGTTCCGATGAAGTCGTTGCCAAGCCGGAAACCGTCGGCTGGAGGTTCGAAGACTCCTACGCACGGCTGCCGGCCGCCTTTCACGCCGCCGCGACACCGGCCCGGGGACGCGAGCCGCGGATCGCGTTGCTGAACCACCGTCTCGCGGACGAACTCGGCCTCGAACTCCGACCGCTCGCGCCGGAAGCCGCGGCGACCCTGTTCGCCGGAATGGAACCGCCCGCGGGTGCCCGGCCGATCGCCCAGGCGTATGCCGGCCATCAGTTCGGCCACTTCACCATGCTGGGAGACGGCCGCGCGATCCTGCTCGGCGAGCATCGGACGCCCGACGGTCGACTCGTCGACATCCAGTTCAAAGGCTCGGGGCGGACCCGGTTCTCCCGCGGCGGGGATGGGCTGGCGGCGCTCGGACCCATGCTCCGGGAATACATCGTCGGCGAGGCGATGGCCGCCCTCGGCATCCCCACGACGCGCAGTCTCGCGGTGGTCACCACCGGCGAACCGGTCTTCCGGGACGGAGTCAGGCATGGCGCGGTCCTCACCCGCGTGGCCGCGAGCCACATCCGCGTCGGAACATTCGAGTACGCCGCCGCCCTGCGGGACCCGGCGGCCCTCCGGACATTGGCCGATTACACCATCGCCCGACACGACCCCGAACTCCTCGAAACGCCGGACCGGTATCTCGCGTTCTTCCGCGCGGTCGTGGCGCGTCAGGCCGCGCTGATCGCCCGGTGGCAGCACGTGGGGTTTATCCACGGCGTGATGAACACCGACAACATGGCCATCTCCGGCGAGACGATCGACTACGGCCCGTGCGCGTTCATGAACGGCTACGACCCGAAGACCGTGTTCAGCTCGATCGACCGCGGAGGTCGATACGCCTACGGCAACCAGCCGGCAATAGCACATTGGAACCTCGCCAGGTTTGCCGAATCCCTCCTGCCGCTCGTCGATCCGGACCCGGATCGGGCGGTCGCGATGGCCTCGGAAGTGCTCGAGATATTCCCGGTCGAATTCGATCGTTATTGGCTTGCGGGGATGCGCGGGAAGCTCGGGCTTCGGACCGAAGAGGCCGACGATCGGGATCTCGCGCAGGCGCTGCTCGATTGGATGCAGAAGTCTCGGGCGGACTTCACCAACACGTTCCGCGACTTGTCGACCGAGGAGCCGCCAACGGGCGAGAACTATCAGGACCCGGACTTTCGGGCCTGGTCCGCACGCTGGCGGGCGCGGGTGGATCGGGAAGGCCTGTCGAAGGTCGCGGCGGTTCAACGGATGCGGAGTGCGAATCCGGCCGTCATTCCCCGGAACCACCAGGTCGAGGCGGTGCTTGCCGCGGCCGAAGAGCGTAACGACTTCGGGCCGCTCCATACCCTGCTGGCGGTGCTGGGATCGCCGTATGAGCCGACCGGCGACTGGGAGAAGTATCGGGAACCGCCCGCCGACGAGAGCGGCTACCGTACTTTTTGCGGAACGTAAAGCGCTTCGTGCCCGAATGGCCCGGGTTCGCCAGCGGCGGATTCAAGGCCGGCCACATCCACGGCACCACCGACGAGCTTGGCCACCACGCGGTCGAGAAGAAGGTAGCGCAACACGATTCCCACGCGACGCCGCTGCACCTCTTCGGCCTCGACGCGAAGAAACTCGTCTACAGCCGCACGGGCTCGGCACTGTCGCTGTTGAACGAACGGACAGGACGGCCCGGTGATCGACGGATTGCTTCGATAAGTCCACCGGCGGCGGCCGTCGTTCGCAGGAAGTCCGGTCGACGCAGCGTCGGCATGGTCGTCTCCGAAAAATGAGTTGTCGGCGAGATCACGTCATTTCGGTGGAATTCAGCCTTTCTTCAACTCAGAAAAGGCCGAGGTCACGGCGTCCTTCAACATCGCACTGTCGTTCGAGTAGACCACGAGCCGCGCGCCCTGGCGGATCGTGCGAACGGCCTGGTCGAGCTTGCCGAACCAGCACCCGGCGGCGACATGGTGCCGGTCGGCGACGTCGATGATCTTCTTCAGGTTCGCGATCAGGTCCTTGTGATCGTACTCGTTCGGAATGCCCATCGTCGTCGTCAGGTCGTTCGGGCCGACGAAGACCGCGTGGACGCCGGGGATGGAACAGATCGCGTCGAGGTTCTCGATGCCGGCGAGCGATTCGATCATCGGAATGAAGACCGTGTCCTTGCAGCGGACGTTCGTGACGTACTCCTTCGTCGCGGCGCTCGGCCATTCGTTCCGTTCCAGCACTCGCTGGAGAGCACGCCCCTTCAGCGGCCGGTAGAGGGCCGCCGCCATCAGCGCCTTCGCGTGCGCCACCTCCTCGACATACGGCACCACGACGCCATCGAAGGCGTCGCAGGCTTTCGACACGTCGTCCGGATCGCGGCTGTGCGTGCGGACGAGACAGGCGATCCCCTTCGCGTTCAGGGCGTACTTCACCGGCAGGAAGTCGCCCATCGCCAGCGAGTTGTGTTCCTCGGTGACGATGACGAAATCGAGCGCGCCGGGCGGAAGGAAATCGACCATCGCCGGCACGACGGCGTGCTGGAAGAAGGTGCCGTAGACGCGGTCGCCCTTGATCAGCTTCTCCTTGAGAGCCTTGGCGCTCATGGGGCAGACCTCCGGTTCAGAGAAGAGTGAGCGGATTGACGCGGGTCTTGAGCGGCATCTCCACCGGCTTGCCGACACGGTGGGACTCGAACACGGCCGCGATCATTTCGACGATGGCCGTGCAATCGCGGGCCGAGCACTTCGTCTCGCGATTCTGTTCGACGGCGTCGAGGAGATCGTCGATCGCGGCGACGTGGCCGCCCTCGTAGTTGCCGTCGGTTCGCGGCTCTGGAACGCCGATGCCGGCGGACGTGATCGTCTCCCACTTCGCGCCGCTGCGCGCCGGGGACCAGCCGCCATCGCGCAGGAGGTTCGCCTTCACGAGATAGCCGCTCTCGAGTTCGATCATCCCCTTCGATCCGAAGACCTGCACGGCGAAGCGCGTCGGCTTCCCGGCCGCCCCGCGTTTGCTGGCGAAGTAGCCCTGGACGCCCTTCGGGAACGCGTAGCTCGCCTGGACGTGATCGCCCGCCAGCGGACCGATCCCTTCCGCTCCCTCCTTGACGTGGCCTTTGATGACGGGAAGTCCGCCCTGCGTCACCGTCGCGTAGCACGACGCGGCGCTCCCGCCGGCGAGGCTGCGCATCAGGCCGAAGATGTGCGAGCCGAGCACCCAGAGGTCCTCGCCGCCGCCGCGACCGTCCTCCTTGCCGCGACCGCGAATCTCGAGCAGGTCGCCGATGGTTCCGTCGGCGATGACCTTCTTCACGGTGGCCAGCACCGGCGAATACTGGCTGATGTGGGCGATGCCGAGCTTTCGATGCCGCATGTCCAGCTCGCGAACGGCGTCATCGCATTCCTTGAGCGTCCGGCAGAACGGCTTCTCCATGTAGACGTGGCAGCCGGCCTGCGCCGCGGCGACGATCAGGTCGTGGTGCCGGTCGATCCAGCGCGGGCAGATCGCCACGACTTCGAGTTTCTCCTGGGCGAGCATGTCGCGGTAATCGGCGTAGGCCGTCTTGGCACCGGTCCGCTTCATCGCCTCGGCGCGGCCCTTCTCGTTCGGATCGGCGACCGCGACGATCTCGGCCCGCTCGACTTTCGTCATCGCCACGTCGACGGCGTGGCCGTAGTCGCCGCGGCCCGTGTGGCCGATGATCCCGACACGGTATTTCTTCGCCATGGCCGCTCCCCCGCGAGAATCGTCGAGGTTCACCGTATCCCGACGGCCGAATCGGACAACGTGACCGACCGCGACTTTTCAACGCCGTCGCCGTCGTCGGATGGGTCCGGCGCGGCTTCACGGATCGGCTGGATCTCGCGTGACAAACGCGGCATCGGGCGGTATGATCGGTCCCATCCCACCCGACGCGCGATGAATCCGCCTGACGGCCCTTCGGCCTCTCCGGGAGAGTCCCATGTTGCACATGCCGCTGGAATTCGACGGGCAATTGGAGTCGGGACGACTTTCCCGCCGGCAGATGCTTCACGTGGGCGGACTCGGCATGCTCGGGCTGGGCCTTCCCGGCGCGCTCCGCGCGAGCGATCCCGGACTGCCCGCGCGGGCGCGCGAACCGGGGGCACGGTCGTCCGCGTCCGAGAAGTCCTGCATCTTCATCGTGATGGGGGGCGGCCCCTCGCACGTCGACATCTGGGACATGAAGCCGAACGCGCCGACGGAAATCCGCGGACCCTACAAGCCGGTTTCGACCGCGGTGCCCGGCGTGCACATCAACGAGCTGATGCCGCGCCTGGCCCGGCAGAGCAAGCACTACAGCATCATCCGCTCGATGACGCACACCGCGCCGATCCGCAACCACCCGGACGCGATGCACAACTGCCTGACCGGGCAGGCGAAAGCCCCGGACGACGCGCCCTGCTACGGCTCGGTGCTGGCCAAGGTCCGACCCTCCAAGCGAGTCCTGACACCGTACGTCTGGCTGCATCGCTGCGACGGCAACACGACGGTCTTCTGCTCGCCGTTCATCTCGTTCGGCGGCTTCCTCGGGCGGCCCTACGCGCCCTTCTTCGCTGGCAATTCCACGAATCATCCGGCAATGTCGAATTTTCAACTGTCCGAGCTGGATTCCGTCGTGGGCACGTCGCCGCAGCGGACGCTCGATCGCGAGGACTTGTTGGGCCGGTTCGAGCCGTCGCTGGGCGGCACAACCGGCTATCAGGCGGCCACGGGCTGGAGCGAGCTGCGACAACGCGCCGTGGAACTGGCGACCGGGCCGAACGGCCGGCTGCCCTTCGATCTGCAAAAGGAATCGCCGAAGGTGCGCGACCGTTATGGCCGACATCCCCTGGGACAGTATCTGCTCATGGCCCGTCGACTGGTGGAATCCGGGGTCGGCTTCGTGAGCGTCAATGGATGGTGCGGCTTTGCGCCCGGCGAGGGATCGCAGGGCGGGGCCGCGAGCTTCACCTGGGACATGCACGGCGGCGGGATGGGTCAGGGGAACATCTTCGGCACCGGATCCTACGGGCTGGGCTGGGCGCTGCCGCGGCTCGACGAAGCGCTGTCCGCCCTTCTGGAGGATCTGCACGAGCGCGGTCTGCTGGAAAGCACGCTGGTCGTGGTCGTCGGCGAGTTCGGACGGACCCCGAAGATCGAAACCAGCAACAACATCGCCGGCCGGAGCCATTGGCCGGCCTGCTTCTCCGCCGTGCTGGCCGGCGCCGGGATCGGCGGGGGCGTCTACGGGGCGTCCGACAAGATCGGCGCTTACGTGAAGGACCGTCCGGTTCCGCCGCAGGTGCTCGGTGCGACCATCTACCAAGCCCTGGGCGTGCCGCTCGATACGAAAGTCGGAGCTCGTCCGATCACCACGGGCGAACCGCTCCACGAGTTGTTCAGTTAGATAGGGCTGTCTTCCACAAGATCCCCGAGAAAACCTGTGCGCGGGCCGGGCCGGATCATTCCAACCCGACGCGGACGTGCACACGGGCGACGGCCGTCTCCCCGCGGGCATTGGTCCGCTCGACGCGGACCAGGTAATGACCGGCCTTCGCGTACCGGTGAACGGTACGGGCATAGCCGTCCTTCGCGAGAGGCACGGCGTTCCCGTCGCTGCGGACTTCCTCCTTCGGACTGCCGTCCCCCAAAGTCGTTTGCAATAAGCCGCACCGCCGTGCCCGGTGGAGACCGTTCTTGGCCCCGGAGGGGCCGCGGAGTGTAGCCGCCTTCGGGGCAAATGACCAAATGCGTCCGTGCGTTTGCTTGACCAGTCAATGGCGGCGGATATTCACTGGGAAGCGACTCACTTGTACTTCGGATTCGCCAGCAGCTTCTGGTACTCCTTCACCTGTTGGACGACCTTTTCCGCTTTCCGGGTGTAATCGTCGATCTCCATGGTGATTTCCATTCGCTTTTTCAGCACCGTGTCGAAGAAGGGCTTGAGTTCGAGATTCTTCATCTCCTCCTTCGTGGTTTTATTCACCACATTGTCCACGAGCGTCTTGATCCCTTGTTTGAATACCTTGGCCTTCTCGAGTTTGTCCACGATCTGATCGATCTGCGCCTGCGCGCCGTGGCGCTGCTTCTTGATGCCTTCGAATTTCTGCTCCTTGAAGATCTTGTCGACGCTGTTGGCGTCGCCGCCGTAGTTGCCGATGGCGGGTGATTTCAGCGTGATCTCCTTGATGGACTTGTGCTGGTTCTCGAGCGCCGACTGCAATTCCTTGTAGACGGCGATCTGCGTGAGGATCCCGAACACGTAATTGTAGCTTTTGGCCAGGATTTCCGTGATGACGATCGCCTGCTGGCTGGCGAGTTCGAGGGACCAGCTGATCGGCGCGTCGATCTGCTGCATCAGTTGGGTGAACTTCTGGAACCGGTCGGTGAACTTGGCGCTGTCGGTGGGCGGGATCTTGCAAAACGTGCAGATCTTGTCGGCGCCTTGGCTGCGCCAGAAGGCCACCGCGGTGTCGCCCCTTGTCTCCCGCGCCTTCTCCTCGATCATCTTCGCGAGTTCGGCGAGCGAATCCTTCCATCGCGTCAGATCGACGCGGGCCTGCTTTATGAATTCCTCACTGAAAGCCTTGGGGTCGCCTCCGAGTTCTTTCACCTTCTTGTCGATGCGCTCCTTCTGGCTCTTGGCGAGCGTGACGTACTTCTGGATTTCCGCGAGGCCGGCGGCCGCGTTCTTCTCGGCGGTGACGATGCGATTGAGGGCGTCCGCGCGGTTGGTTTCGATCTGCTTCTCGCAGGCGATCTTGTGGAGCGACAATTCTCCAGCCGACCCCTTGATCAGGTTGATCGCTTCCGTGGCCTTGGGATCGCTCTTCATGTTGTTCAAGGCGGTCGCGAAGGCCTTGGCCAGCGTCGAGCAGGCCTTGATCGCGTTGTCGAGCGCTTCGTAGTTCGGCGCGTCCGCGGGCTTGGTCACGCAGTGCTTGTACCAAAGCTCGAGGCCGCCGGCGATGCCGGAGTTACTGCCCGACGACGGGCGCACCTTCTTCCAAGCTTCTTCGGTGAACATTGGGGCGATTCCAGTGGCGGGGGGACAAGTATTCGCGACGGGCACCGCCGCGGACGCATCGAAGATAAGGGTGTCGCGCGTCGGACGCAAGGAGGAATCGCGGCGCCGGACGGATTCAATCCGGTTGGGACGGCGCCGTGACGATCGCGGTCAGGGCGCGGTAGCGCTGGGCCAGTTCGTGCGCCGGGTGGAGCAGGCTGAAGACGCCGTCGCTGCCCAGCCGCACCATGTCCTCGGTGAGCGGGAGCACGGCGGCGACGGGCGCGCGGTACGCGGTCTCGATGTTCCGCCGCAGCGACACCTCGTCCACGTCCGGCAGCACTTTGTTCGCCACCAGCAGCATCCGGTTCACCTTGAGTTTCCGGGCGATTTCGACGGTGACGGCGGTGCCCTGGAAGTCCTGCTTGTCGGGGCGGAGGATAAGCACGAGCGTGTCGGAGATGGCGATGGAGAGGAGGGTCTCCTCGTTGAGGCCGGGGTGCGTGTCGATGAAGAGGAAATCGAGCTGCAGGCGCTCGATCATCTCGCGATAGCCCTTGCTGAGGAGCTTGATGTCGTACCCCTCCTTCAGGATGCGGGCGATTTCGCCGGGCTGAAGGCTGGAGGGGATGAGGAAGACCTTGCCGCCGGCGGCGAGGACCGGCGCCGGCGTGACGTCGTAGGCGGCGTCCTCGATCTTGCAGCGTCCCCAGAGGTAGTCGTTCAGGGATCGCGTGAGCTTGGCTTCGTTCAGCCCGAAGATGACGTGGATGCCGGGCGACTGGATGTCGGTGTCGACGATGCCGATGCGCCGACCCTGAAGCGCGGCGAGGGACGCGAGGTTGGCCGTCGTGTTCGACTTGCCGGTGCCGCCGCGGAACGAATGGATGGACACGATCTGCGCCATGGAGCCTCCCTACCCGTTCGGCCGGCCGCGGATCTCGTCCGCCCGTGCAACCAGGGCCTGCATGAAATCCGATTCGCCGATCTCGGCGACCTGCCGGTCGCGGCGCGCCTGGTCGATCTCGACGCGCAACTGGACGACCTCGCGACGGAGCTGCTCCTCGCGGGCGAGGACGGCGGCGGCGGACCGGGAGACGACGCGCGCCAATCCGCCGAGCGCGTCGGGCCGACGGACGATGTCGTCGAGCGCGGCCGCGTCGAACGTCCCGTATTCGATGCCGGCGGCGACGGTCGTCAACGTGCCGACGTGCGCCTGGAACTCCAGTTCCCAGTCGCGCAACCGCTTCTTCTCGAGGCACGAACCGATGCGCGCCTTTAGGATAGCGGGTTCGAAGGGCTTGACCAACATGTCGTCGGCCCCGGCTTCGAGGCAGCGCACCAGTTCGGCGACGTCGTCGCGCGCCGAGACGACGATGACGGGCGTATGCCCGACCGTCGGGTTCGCGCGCAGCCGCGCGAGGAGTTCCAAGCCGCCCATGTCGGGCATCATCAGATCGAGGATGACCAGGTCGAAGGCGGCCGAATCGATCAGTTGCAGGGCCGAGGCGCCGTCGGCGGCGAGCGTGTACGAATGCCCCTCCTTCTGGACTTCGCGGGCGAGAAGCCGTCGGTTCGTCCCCTCGTCGTCCACGATCAGCAGGTGGCCGGGCGGGATGGCGGACGGGATCGGCGCCTCGGGGGCGCGTGCGGCGGCGCGGGGGGGCTTCGTCGCGCCGGCGGCGAGCAGTCGCTGAAATCGCGCCACCGATTCGACGATCTGGGCCGTGTCCTCGGTGAGCGAATCGAGGGCGGAATGGCCGCCGACGACGACGATCTCGCCGGCGGCGACGGCGACGCCGTCGGCCGCGGCGGCGAGGCGCGCGGCGACGTCGGCCAGCCGGCGGCGCGCGACGCCCCAGGCGTCCGGCCCTTCGGGCGTGAGGCCCGCGATCTGCGTGACCGCGAGCCGACCGAGCGCCCCCACTTCCGACAACCGCGCCTGCAAGTCCGCCGGCAGGTGATCGCCCACGTCCTCCTGGAGCATGTCCGCGTAGCCGATGATCGCGGTGACGGGCGTTCGGAGGTCGTGGCGGACGATGGCGTATTCGGTGTCGAGCGGGTCGGTGCTCATGGAAGCGTCCGCGGGACCGTCAGGGATTCGATCGTGACGAGAAGGCGTGGCAGATCGATCGGTTTAGTGTCGTAGGCGGAGCACCCGGCGGCGAGGGCCCGGGTCCGGTCCTCCGGAGACGCGTGGGCCGTGAGAAGCACGATGGGAACGGCGGCGGTGCGTGGATCGGCTTTGAGTCGGCGGGTGGCTTCCAGGCCGTCCATGCCGGGAAGGCTGTAATCGAGCAGGATCAGATCCGGGGGAGCGGTCCAGGCCGCTTCGAGGCCGGCAACCGCGTCGGCGACCGCGGTCACGGCCATGCCCTTGCGCGTCAGTCGACGGGCGAGCAACTCGCGATTGGTCTCGTCGTCTTCGACGAGCAGTATGGTGAGCATGGTTGCGATCCTGATGGCGAGCGCCCGTCTATTGCGCCACGACGGCGACGATCCGAAACCCGGTGTATGCGTCGCGATTGCTGGGAACGACGGCGTTCCGATAGGCCGCCCGGCACGTCGGAGCCAGGCTGCGCCAACTTCCACCGCGTGTCACCTTGAATCGGCCCTCGCCCGGACCCGACGGGTCTTGGAGCGGCGATTCCTCGTAATAGTGTTCGCCGTACCAATCCTGACACCATTCCCACACGTTGCCATGCATGTCGTAGAGGCCGAAGTGGTTGGGCGGGTAGGCGCCGACGGGGCTGGTCCGTCCGCGCGCCGATGATCGTGGCGAACCGTCGGGGCCGTAGGCGCCGCCGAAGTTCGCGAGGGATAACGGCAATTCTTCCCCGCAACTGTAGAGCGTGGTATTGCCCGCCCGACAGGCGAATTCCCATTCGGCCTCAGAGGGCAGACGATAGCTTCGGCCCGCTTTCCGTTCCGCCGGCATCCGGGAGAGCTTCGTGCAGAACGCGATGGCGTCGTGCCATGAGACATTTTCGACCGGGTGGTCGGGACCGCCCTGGTCGCCTTGGAAGGTCGAAGGATTCGACCCCATGACTTTCAGGTATTCGGACTGCGTTACGGGGCCGATCCCGAGGTAGACCGCCTGCGAGAATACGACGCGATGCTGGGGGCTTTCATTCGACCGGATCGATGTTTCCCCGGCCAACTCCGAGCCCATTTCGAAGATGCCCCGGGGCAAGAGGGTCAATCGAATGCCGACGTCGTTTTCGATGACCTTCGCCAGTTCTTCAGGTTCGTCCGTGAGCATCGAGCCCCAGACGTTCGTCATCCGCAGGTTGTCCAGTCGCGATTTCGGAGCGGGTTCGGGAATCAGGGGCATTGCTCTTTCTCTCGCCGTGCGGGGTGGTCGGCGACCGTGAAAACGGCGTCGCCGGCATTCACTTCGGGCGTCATGGTCGTCAACCAGGCATTTCGACCCAGGCGCGGGCCTTGCCCGGCGGAACGGGGCAGACGCGCCCCGGACACTTCTTCGGCCATTATGACGAATTGTACTTCCACGTCGAATTCCGGTCCGACGTAGAGTCGAATCAAGCGCATCAGCAGGTAGAATTTCTTGCCGGCGGGAGTGGGCGACGGGTCGGGCAGCAAGGCATCGAAATCCTTGCGGTGGATGGGGCCGATCCGCACCCGGAATTTCGATTGGACATCCCAGACGCGTTCACCGAGAACCGGCGCGCCACCGAGTGCCACCCCCATCGCTGCCCGATCGCCCGGTTCCACGGCGAGCCATTGGCCACGAAACGGTTCGACCCGGGCCGGAAGTCCGAGAAACGTCGAAATGATCGATTCGAGTCCGGCGGCGGTCCGGGGGCGCCGCGAGAAGTGCCCGGAAAAGAACCGCGTCGTGTCGTCGGACAAGTAGGCCAGCTTGCGGGGTGGTCCGGGCGCCGGGCCGGTATCGGCCGCCGTGAGGCTGCCGCGGCGGGAGAGTCCCGGAGTCGCGAGGCCCACAAAGGCCTGGATCACGGTGGTGAACGGGTCCGGATCCGGTCCGGTCGCACGCTCGCGCGCGGCCCAGAGCCGGTACTTCGTCCACGCACGATAAAAGTGCGAAATGAGGCGGTGGTGGAACAGGTCCAGCCAATCACGCAGCGCGTAGCGCTCGACGGCATTCGGATCGTTGACGAGACGGGCGATGCGTTCGGTGTAGTGACGGGGCATGACGCCGGACGGACCGATCAATCCCAAAAACGTGACGGAAAGCTCCGGTGCGCCGCCCGGAGCCGATGGCCGGAGTCCCGCAACCTCGCTGGGCGGGAACGACAACAATGACGGAACGCGGAAACGGACCGCCTCCGCCGAAGGAGGGCCCGCGCAGCCGATGGGCGCGCCGCCGGACTCGCGCGCGAGCCACTCGAGCAGCCGCACGGCCTGGAAGAATCCGAAACGGTACGGCTCGGCGAACAGTCGCTCCGCCGCCGAACCCGGTTCTCCCGGCTTCAGATCAGAGCTTGTTCCCCGGCTCGCGGCGGCCATTTCCGATGCACCCCTTCACCATGTCGCGTCTTCGCCACCATCCGCGTGAACGAATTGATGGACGCGTACAGACCGAAGAATCGATCGAGGACGGTGGCGAACAGGTAAGGTCCGCCCGTATCGATGTATTTGGCCGGATCGAATTCCACGGCCACCTCGACGCCCCGGACCACACCCCCGCCCGCGCCGGGCACGCGGCCCGGCGCTCGCCGGCACGCAACGCCGGTCACGCCGTCGATGAGTTGGCGCACGGCCGCCGCCTGCTGCGGATCGACGGCCGGATCGGCGGTGTCGTAGAGCCGAAGGATTTCGCGCAGCGCCTCGCCGCCGTCCGTCGGATCGGTCAGCGACAGATGGTTCAGGTTCAGATGCGAGATCAGGCGCCAGAACCGGCCGCGCCGCGGGGGCGGGCGCAGCGCGAGCGTGGGGCTGCGGATGGCGCGGACGCCCGACACGGGGGCGGCGCCTTCCAGGCCCAGCGACATGGCGTCGCCGAACCGTTGCAGGCGGGACGGCAGATCGCGATTCGTGCAGAGGGTGCGAACGACGAGGGTGCCTTCGTCCGGCGCGAGCGGTTGGAAATTCAGGTCGACGAGCGCGAGATCGATCTCGGTGCCGCGATCGTCGCCATCGGTCGCGGGGGATCGCGTGGAGTACCAGTACGCCTGCGGGGCGTCGGGTGCGTGGCGGATGGAATAGAAGGGCCGGTAGTCGGTGCGGGTACCGGTGGCCATGTCGGTCGCGGTCACGCCTTCGATGGAGAAGATTTCGCAACCGTGGGGCCGGGCGACGTCGGGCACGACACGGTACTGGTGTTTGGTGCGCGTCAGGGGAATCGGTTCGGCGGTCTGCTCGAAGAGGTTCACCACCGGAGTGCATCCGAGTCGCAGGGTGCCGGCGTCGACGGCGGATTCGAGCGAGGGCATGGCTCGATCGAAGAAGACGACGACTTCGATCGAGCGACCGGCGGCGACGGCGCGGTTCGACGTCAGGCCGACGAGGTCGACGAAGGAGAATTTCGAGGGGAACGCGAAGAATTCGGAGAGCAGTCGATAGCCGATGAAGGATTGGGGCGGATAGGGAATGAGCCCTTCGTCGGCTTCGAAGCCGACGGGTCGAATCGCTTTCGCGGCGTCGAGCCGCACCGACGTCGGCGTGCGCGCGTCCGGGGCGCGGACGACGACCTGAAGCGCCTGTCCGAGAAGGAGTTCGTAGAGTCCGCCGGAGACGAAGGCGGGTCCGAAGAGGTGGACGCGAAGGCGGTCGAGCGCGAGGTTGGAGAACGGTTCGCCGGTGAGTGTTTCGAGTCGGAGGACGAGCGCGGAGGCGGATTGAGGCGGGGGCGTCAGGCCGGGCGGGAAGGGGGGCGACACGAGCCGGGCCGCGGCGATCTTCACCGGCCAGAGCGTCGTGGGATAGCAGGTCTGGTAGCGGCAGACGGTGTCCTTGACGGGCTGGGTGACGATGCGGCTATGGCGCGGGATGACGAATCCGTTGGGCAGCGGTCCCCGTCCGGCGTCGACGTCGAACTGGACGACGGCGCAGGAGGGCATCGGCGCGAGGTAATGGGGGTAGAGGACCGAAAGCAGCCCGTCGGCGAGTTCGGGGAATTCGTCGTCGATCTTGTGGTGGACGCGGGCGGCGAGGAGGGCGAACGATTCGATGAGGCGTTCGACGTGCGGGTCGGCGCTGCGGTTGGGTTCGAGAAGGAGGCGTCCGGCGGCGGCCGGGTGGGTGCGGGCGAATTCGGCGGCCATCTGGCGCAGGAAGGTCAGTTCGCGTTCGTAGTAGGGGAACAGGGCGGACATGGGCGTCGTTTTCCGTATCAGTGCGCCGGCGTGACGGAGGTCGCCCCGCTGAAGATATCCATGATGGTGACGAAACCGATTTCCGGCGACGGATCGACGGCGAGGCGGGCGTCGATGCGGAACTGGACCCGAAGGTCGCTGGCGGAATCGGCTTCGATGACCGTGACGTTGACGGCGCGGAGTCGCGGTTCGTGGCGGGCGATGATGTCGCCGAGCATCGCGCCGAGCCGCTGCTTGTCCGAGTCGCCGGCGGCGGGGAGGGCGGTCAGGTCCGGCAGGCCGTAGGTCAGCAGCGAATCGCCGACGAGCGGGAATTCGGGTGAGATGTCCTGGTAGGGAGCATGCGTATTCAGCAGTTCCTCCAGATCGATCCGCACCGCGGCCATCATCTGCTCGAGGCTGTAGCCGATGCGCATGCCATAGCCGCCCGCTTCGGGATCGGTCAGCCGATCGAAGACGGACGGCGTGAGGGCGGTCGGCAGTGCGGGCGCGGGCATCGCACGGACCTCAAATCGGTTCGTTCAGCGGGAAACTCCAGCCTTTCATCTCTTTCGGCGGTTGGGAGCCCCCGGCTGGCGTCTGTTCCTGATATTGGAGCTGGCAGGTCTGGAACGCGAACTTCACCGTTTCCTTCATTTCACCGCTGGATTGTGTGAGCGAATACCCCGTCAGGATCACCTGCGCGAAGGTCATCGCAAGGTAGACCTGCCCGCGGCCGCCGGTGTCGCCACCGCCGGCCTTGCGGAAGAAGATCTCCGCCTTGCGGAAGAGGTTCTGCTCCGGATGGAACCGCTTGCTGAAGGTCGAGCAGTACGCGCGGAACAGGTAAGGCGACGCGGCGTCGAGGCCCTTGTCGATCTCGAAGCCGAACGTGCCGTAATTCCGTCCGCGCTTCGGATGGTCGGGCAGCATGGACTCGTCGGCGCCCACGCCGCCCCCGGTCTTGAAGTTGTGGATCTCGATCGACTTGCGATACTCGGTGTCGGTGCTTTCGCCGTCAATCGCGGCTCCGCCCAGCGTCAGCACCAGGAACGCGTCGATTCTCATCCGGTTCTCCGCCTCCGACGGGCCGCGGTGTTCACGAGGTCTTCTTCGCGCCGATGCTGCCGGACGTTTCCGGATTGAGCGCGCCGGCCGTGCCGGTCCGGTCCTGCGACTGGTAGCGCATCTTGTAGCGCACGAACTTGAAGGTCACGGTTTCGACGAGATGCGTCCGGCCGCTGTCGTAGGACAGGTCGTACGCGCTGATGCTGACGTCCGAGAACAGGCAGATGAGGTACGGTTTCGGCGTTCCGGCGAACATCTTGCGCAGCGTGATTTCGGCGCTTTTGAATTCGCCCATGCGGCGGTATTCGACCTTCGGGGTCGGTTGTCGCAACGTCGAGCAGTAGGCTTGGAACAGGTCGGCGCTGGCGGCGTCCACATCCTTGGAAATCTTGAAGGTGAGGCGGTCGCCGGTGGTTTCGGTCCCCTGGTCGGGCACGCGCTTGCGCAGCTCTTCCATCACCAGCGACTTGGCCTGCATCATGCCGGTCTGAAGCGATTGCCCCGTTTTCCTGCGGATCTCCTCGCGCTTCTGCTGGCGTTCCAGATTCGCGGCGGAGACCTTCTGCAATTCGGCCAGGAACTGGGACCGCACGTCTCCCACCGCGTCCTCGATCCGACCGACGACCGGCGAAGTGTCGGTGGATTCCTCCACCAGCGGCGGCTGGTACGACCCCGACGACATCGCCTTTTCGCCGAGGCTGAAGTCGCGGATTTCGATGTACCGTTCGTACCCTTGGTCGGCGGATTCGCCTTCGACCATCTGGTCGGAGTCGTTTTTGAGGAGGAGATAGGCGTCGAGCATAGACGGTCACCGTCGGGCGGCGGAAGCCCCGGGCCGGCGAGTGCCGGCGCAGGGGCGATCGCATCGGCGGATCAGGTGGCGAAGGCGGTCGGCGTGCCGGCGAACTTGTTGATGTTCTTGAGTTGGCTCCATTCGGCGATCTTGGCTTGCGTATCCATGGTGCCGTCGGGCTTTTGGGGATAGTACATGATCTTCAACTCGCCATAGCTGAAGACGATGGATTCGACGGGGCCTTCGTCGCCGGGGCCGCTCCAGCCGATCTTGGTGGTGAAGACCGTGCCGAAGTGGAAGACGAGGTACGGCTTGCCGGACGACGCGGTGCCTTGCCCGGCGGTGCCGCCGGCCTTGCGGATGGCGATCGACACGACTTCGTAGTGCATCCCGGCGGCGCAGTTGCGGAAGAACAGGGGCGAGGCCGAGTCGGTCGGCTTCTTGATTTCGAATTCCTTGAACTCGATCTTTCCGCCGCCGGCGCCGCCGGTGGCCGAGCCGATCGTCGTCTTGTTTTCGACCGAGAAGCTGAAGTCCTTCAGCTCGAAGGCGAAGAAGTCCTTGAAGAACGCGTCGGTCGTTTCGCCCTTGGGCGAGAGCGAGGACGGGTTTTGGGCCGCCTTGTACCAGATGTAAGCATCGACCGCCATGGCAGGAATCTCCGGAGCGTGGGGGAAATCGGAACCCGATGCAACTCCCGTCGGACGTTATTGCCGACGGGTATACGACGACGACAGCCGTTTGGTTTTCAACCCTTCTTCGGCACTTCGGCGACCAGCCGCATCGAGGTGCTGATGCCTTCGAACTGGTAGTGCGGCTTCAGGTACGCGACGGCCTCGAACCAGCCCGGTTTCCCGGCGACCGGCTGCACGTCCACGCGCGCCTCCGAGAGCGGGCGGCTCGCCAGCGTGTCCTCGCTCGCGCCGGCGGGATCGACCACGAAATTGCCGATCCAGTCGTTGAGCCACGCGGAGCAGCTTCCCGCGTCCATGAACGAACCGATCTTGTCCCGCGCCATCACCTTCAGGTAGTGGGCGAACCGGCTCGTGCAGAGAAGGAGGTTGAACTTGGCCGAAAGTTCCGCGTTCGAATTCGCCGCGGGGTCCATGTATTGCTGCGGCTTCTGGCAGGATTGCGCGCCCATGAACACCGCGAAATCCCGATCCTTGTGGTGGAGCAGGGGCAGGAAGCCCAACTGCGACAATTCGTATTCCCGTCGGTCGGTGATCGCGATTTCGGTGGGACATTTCATCGCCACATCGCCGTCGTCCGTTGGGAACGTGTGGACGGGAAGACCTTCGACCTTGCCGCCCGCCTCGACGCCCCGGGTGCGGGCCATCCAGCCAAATTTCGAGAAGGAGTCCGTGATCCGCGCGGCGTAGGCCCACGAGGCGTTCATCCACAGGTATTTGCCGTGGTCCGAGCCGTCGACTTCTTCCTCGAAATTGAACTGGTCGACTTTCTTGAAATCCTGGCCGTAGGGCAAGCGCGCCAGGACCCGCGGCATCGTGAGGGCGATATACCGGGAGTCCGGCGATTCCCGGAAGCTCTTCCAGGCGGCGTAGTCCACGCTGTCGAAGACCTTGGCGAGATCGCGCGGCTTCGGCAGGTCCGTCCAATTGTCCAGTCCGAACATCTTCGGACTGGTGCCCGAGACGAACGGCGCGTGTGCGGCCGCGGCCAGTTGCGAAAGCCCTTTGAGCAGCGAGATATCTTCGGCTCCGCGGCCGAATTCGTAATCCCCGACGAGCATTCCGTAGGGATTGCCACCGAGCTGGCCATATTCGTCTTCGTAGAGTCGCTTGAACAGCGTGCTCTGATCGAATTCCGCCGCCTTCTCGAGGTCCTTGATGATTTCCTTCTTGGAAACGTTCAGGACGCGGATCTTGAGCGAATCGCCCGTTTCGGACTGGTGGACGAGATAATGCAGGCCCCGCCACGTCCCTTCGAGTTTCTGGAACTCGGGCGTGTGCATGATCTTGTTGGTCTGGGCCGAGAGCTTCTTGTCGACTTCCGCGATCCAAGTCTTGATGTTGGTTTCCACGTCTTTGGAAACCACCGCGCCGGGTTGTACGACGTGATCGAGGAACTGCTTGAGGTAATCCCGCGCGCGGGTCGCTTCGGAGCGGTCCTGCGGCTTGGTCGCCGCGATCACGTCGTCGATGAGGCTGGTTTCGTAGGCGGCGGCCGAAGCCGACTGCGATCCTTGGAGGGCGTTTTCGCTCATGAGACTGTAGCTCCCTGGGTGGACGATGGATGGTCGGCGGTCAGGTCGGCGTTGGTTCGAGACCGAGCTCGCGGCTCATTTGTTCGAGGATACCCGCGTCGCGGATCATGAACTTCATCAATTCCGGGAAGGGGAGGCGACCGAGCGCGACGGCCCGCTGGATCATATATGGAATCGGGCTGTGCGGTTCGAGACTCTGGAGCAGCGATGCCGCGTCGGCGAGTTGCCGGTAGGCGTCGTCGCGCGTGTGAAGGGCCCGGGCGGGAGCGGCGCCGGTCCCGTTCGACGACGGCACGGGCGCGGCACCCGCGGTCTCGATCGTCTCGGCCGGAACAACGGCCGTGGTGGCGGCGATCGGTGCCGGGCCTTTCTTGGCGAGCATGCTCGTCGCCAACTTCCCGACTTCGGTGATGGCGAGACGGATTTCGGAGAGCGACGGTGCCGCGTCGGCGAGGCGCTGGTCGAGTACCGAGCCGAGTTGATCCAGCACGCCGGTGCAGGCCGCGATGTCGTCGACGAGTTGCTGGACGGCGGCGCGCGGTGCGGCGGCCACCGCCTTCTCGAAACGTTCGGGGAACTTCCAGGGCGGGCCGGGGTTGCCGAATTGATCGTTGGGCGGCGGGGTTTGCGATTCCTTCCAGCCGAGCCAGTTCAAATCGCCGTTCGCGTCCGACGCCAGGGGGATGCCGCGGATGCTGAAGGGGAAACGGGCGCCGCGCGACGGATCGTCGAGCCAGTTGAACGCGGCGGCGCGCACCTCGATGTCGCCGTCCTCGATGATGGGATGGAGTCGGTCCCACGCCTCGTCGACCAACCGCATCATCAGCGTCATCCCGTGCTTCAATCCGGCGAAGCCGGCGAGCTTCGTGAGGGCCTCGACCAGCCGCGCGGCGGTCATGAGATCCTTCGACGATTCGGTGAGCGTATCGGTGGCCAGTTGAACGATGACGGGCCAGTCGGCGAATTTGGGTTCCGCCGGACGAAGGGGGTCGTTCGGCGCGTAATCGTTCGGGTTGATGGTCTTGCGGGCGGCCTCGAATTTCTCCCGCGCAACATACGACACCGGCTCGCCCGCGGGGTCGCCATTGGTCAGCGGCGCGACGAGGAGGTCCAAGTCGGGAAGATCCGAGGGGTTCATCGGGTCTCGCGAAGGTGGAACCGTTCGGTGGCAATTAAGCAGGATGATACCCGGCGGGCCAATCCCCACCAAGGAAAAATCGGTATCTTTCTTCGGTCGCGCTCAATGATGGAGCGGACCGAGCGGACCGGTGTCCGAGGGGTCCACCGCCAGGCCGGGAGACGCGGATTCGCCAAGGTTCATGCGGAGCAGCTCGTCGAAATCCGCACGGAGGTCGGTGTTGATTGCGGGTTCGGCGGCGCCGCCGGAAGCCGTGTAGAGCACGCGGGTCGCACCGAAGGTCGAGGCGATGATTTCGAGGTGGGCCGTGTGATCGGCCGCCCCGCGGATCGATCGGGAGCCGACGCGGGCCGCGTGCGCGGCGGCGAAGCCGGCATATCCGGCTCCGGAAGCGACCTGGTCCGCCAATTCATAGAGCTGGTCGAGGATTGCTCCGGGCAATTCGGAGGCTTCGCCGCGGGCGGCGCTCTCGGCGTATTCGATGGCGTTGTCGAAGTGCTCGCGCGCCGTGCGTTCCTCGTCGTTGCCGGGCCGGTAGAGGGTCATCGCGCGTCGGGCGACGCGGGCGGCAAACGCGGCGAGGCCTCGCGTCGTCAGCGATCCGAGTTCATTCAAGCCGACGGGCGACGCGGGTGGAGTTGGCGTATCCATTCCGATTATCCAATCGCGCACGGGGTCCGGCGTCAACGGTCGTTGGTCGCGGACGAGCGGATCAGATCGAAGAGACCGCGCTTGCCTGTGGGGGGAAGTCCCGTAACCGGTTTCGGGTCCGGCGCCGCGGGCAGGGTCGCGGATGCCGGTATGATGGCCGGCTCCATCGTCTCGGAAACGGCGACCGGCGCGGGGACGGGTGGCGCCATGGCCATCGGCGTGGGTGCCGCCAGTGCCGACGCGTAGCGAATCGTGTCGATGACGGTCCGCCGGCCGGTCGCCATGCCGGGCATGGTTTGCGCCTGGAATCCGGCGAGCGCGCGGCGAGCGTCGGCGAGCACCTTTTCCCGTTCACCAGCGTCGATTTTGCGGACGGTCGCGTCGGCCGCCGGGCGTTCCGGGGGCAGTTCGGGGGGTGGTTCGATCGGAGTCGGAGCCGCGGCGGTTACGCCGGAACACCGCGCCAACGCTTGGGCCGCCATGGCGCGCACGCGGGCGGAGGTCTCCGCCGGATTGCCGTCGGTCTCCAGTCCTTCCACCGTGAGCGTGAGCGCCTTCACGGTCTTCGTGGTGCAGCAGCAGCCGCGCGCCAAGGCCACGGCCGCTTCAAAGCGCACGCATTCGTTGGTGTCCGTTCGCAGAGCGCCGATCAGGGCGGTTTCGGCTTCCGGGAATCGCTTGCAGTTGACCGTGCCGAGATAGCGAACGGCCGAACGGCGCGCCGCGGCGCCGGCTTCGAGTTGTTTGATGCGGGCGGCGGCGCCTTCGGCGTCGGTCGCCGGCTTCTTGAGATCCTCCGGGTTCGGCGCGAGCGGATCGGTCGCGCTCGGTGGGCAGCATCCGGTGATCAGTCCGCCCGAGAACGCCGAAGCCGGCTTCGCCACGTTGTTCAACAACTGGCCGACGGGCGACCGGCAGAACTTGTCCTTCTTCGCCGCGCAGGACGCCTTCTGGTCCGGCGTCAGCATGAAGAAGCTCCAGATGTTCCGCGGCGCGGCGGACGGCACGCCGGGCAATGCGGACGGAGCGGCCGGGATCGCGGGCACCGCCGGCGGCGCGGGAGCCGCGGGAATCGCCGGGAGTTGGGCGCTCGCGAGCGACGTCCAGGATCCCAATACGACGGTAGCCGGTGCGAATCGTCGGTTCATCGCGAACATTCCGTGCGGCGTGGTCATCGGGGTTTATCGACCACCGGAAACGGCATCGTCCACAAAATCTTCCGGTCACGTCGAGTTTGACGGTTGCGACGGTAATTTCCGCCCGGATGGGGCTTCTTGTTGAACTTTCCCGCAAGTCGCTTCCGATACGGATGGGGAACCGAGGCCCGCGCCGATGGACACCCTGCCGACATTTCGAGAGACGTTCCGGCACGCCGGCCGGCTCGCGCTGATCCTGGTCGCCACCGGGACGGTCGCGGCGCAATTCTCCACGAAGTCGAACGCGCCGCCCGAGCCGCCGCCCCTGCCATCCCCGACGGGCACCCCGATGCCCCCGCCGTCGACCGAATGGCCGATGGACGCGTCGAAGTGGCAGATGCAAGTGATCGTATTCCCTTCGGTCGCGCCTCCGCCGCCATTGCCCCTGCATACCGCCGCGGACACCGATCGTTTCATCCGCGATCTGTCCGATCGCATCCTGTTGGCCGATTCGCGAGTCCAACCCGGTCCGACGATGACGGCCTCGTGGTGGCTCGACGCGAGCGAACCGGCGGTCGAGGATCCCCGCCTCGTGACCCAAGCGGTCGCGCTCGCCAGCGGCGTCGAGACGGTTGCGGAATCGCCCGCCGCGATCCCGGAGACGGCGCTGCCGCCGTTGCAACCGGTGCCGACCAGCGTCCCGCCGCTCGTCGCCATTCAGACGATCCCGGCCGCCACGGGCGATGTCGTTCCGGCGGGATGCACCACCTGCGGGCCGAAGATTCCCGGCGCGGCGATCAACCTCCTCGCCGGCGAATACGACGAATGCGTGCCGGGTCGCGAAGGGTTCGCCAGCGGCGCGGCGCCGAAGACCGCCGTCGGGCGGTTCCTCCACGGCATCTACCAGTGCGTCTGCTACCCGGATCCCTGCTACGAGGCGAACTGGACGCCGTTGCAGGATACGGCCTTCTTCACGCCGACGGCGCGACCGGTCACCCAGTCGCGCTTCCGGGCCCACCTGACGCGCGGCATCGGCACGCCGGACCGCGCCGAATATTTCTGGCCCAAGGGCGTCGGCAGCACGCGCGGACCGCGTTCGCCCGATGGCCGCCGCGTCCGCCGCGTCGACGACGACCTCTTCTCGATCTACAACGAGGCCGCCAGCGGCATGATCGGCGTCTACAGCGAGATGCGCTACCGCCGAGTCCGTCCCGACGCCGGCCCCGGCGCGTCCGGCTTCGGCGACCTGATGCTCGGAACCAAGACGCTCCTCCACGACAGCGAACTGCTCCAGGTCGCCTTCCAGATGGAGACCACCATCCCGTCGGCGAATTCCGAGAAGGGTCTCGGCACCGGGCACCTCACCCTCGAACCGTCGGTCATCATCGGGATCAAGCTCTCGCAGAATTCGCACTTCCAGGCCCAGGTCGCGGAGTGGATTCCGATCGCGGGCGATCCCGACTACGCCGGATCGGCGCTGCGGTACAGCTTCGCCTACAACCACGTCCTCTGCCGACCGCTCCCGGATTGCCCGATCATCGGCACGATGGAACTCATCGGCACGACGTTCCAGGACGGGCAGTTCACCGATCCCGACACCGGCGCCGCCCGCCGTGCCAGCGGTCAGACATTCCTGGCGATCGGGCCGGGCGTCCGTGCGTTCATCTTCGACAAAGTCGACCTCGGCGTCGGCAGCGCGTATGGCGTGGGCAGCAGTGCCGGCCCGCGGCAGGAATACCGCATCGAACTCCGCGTGCGCTATTGATCGCTCCGCACGCATCGGCATAATCGGACCATGCCCTGCGCGTGCAAGAAATCTCTCGACGCCGCCCTCGCCGGACTGGGAAACGTCCAGGCGAACCTCGCCGCGGCCGGCAACCTCGCCGCCGCCGCGAACGCGTCGGCCGGACTGACGGCCGCCGTGAACGCCGCGTTGGCGGCGTCGGGCACCGCCGCGGCGACCGCGGCCGCGACGGCGGCGCTCGGCTTGACCGCCAGCGCCTCGGCCAACCTCTCGGCGTTCGCCGCGTTCAACGCGAACCTCCGCGCCGCCTTCAACTTCGACATCTTCTCCGCCGCGGCCGCCAAGTTGATGAAGGAGCTGTTCGGCACACTGCAAGCGAATGGCGCGCGATCGCTGCTCGGCGACCCAACGCTCCACCTCGTCCAGGACCGTGTCG
>CAYVRB010000009.1:0-40301 GCA_964453375.1 uncultured Alcaligenaceae bacterium | reverse complement strand
CCGGATGGGGGCGAGTTGCCCGTGGTCGCGGATGCTCGCGGCCAACCGGTCGAGGGCGTCGTCCGAGAACTCGGACCGTGGCTGGTCGGGGTCGGGCACCACCTGGCTCACGTCCACCCGGCCGACGTTGCGGAGCGGCCGGCGGCCGACATCCTTCGGGTCCGGCACCGGGGAGAGTGTCGGGCGGAGGTCGGTGTCACGGACCCCCATCGAATCATTGAGGTTGCCGCCGACCCGTTCGAGCATGTCTCCGATCCTGGCCATTACTACCCCACACTCGTCTGCTTCATTCCTTCCTTCTGAACGCCGCCGGCGGTCCTGGCCAGCAGTTCCTCGCCGACCGCGGCCATGACTCGTGCCGCCTTCGACCCCGGCGCGTGGTGCGACACCGGGGTGCGGCAGGCGAGCGCCACCTTGAACGCCGACGCCTCGGGCACGACCGCGTCGAACACCGTGTCGCGGTAGAGCGCCCTCAGTTTCTGTTCGTACGCCCGGTGAACGAGCAGCCGGCCGTCGTAGCGGGTCACCAGGTGGCCGGTGAGGCGGAGCCGCGGGAAATTCTTTCTTGGAAGTCTTGACGAGCCGACTGACTTCGGTAACACTAATTCACGACATTAGTCTAGACTAAATAGATTTCTAGTCATGGCTATTGCCTCGCCCGCTGCCCCCGTGTTTACCCAAGGAGTGCTCGTCATGAGTCGGAGTCAACGGCGGTCGGCGTTCACGCTGATCGAGCTGCTGGTGGTGATCGCCATCATCGCCATCCTCATCGGCCTGCTGCTGCCCGCCGTCCAGAAGGTCCGGGAGGCCGCCGCCCGGATGAAGTGCCAGAACAACCTCAAGCAGATCGGCCTCGGGCTGCACAACTACGAGTCGGCCAACGGCCACTTCCCGCCCGGGTTCACGGCCGCCACCAGCCCGACCACCGTCCTCCGGGAGAGCGACTTCACCCCCGGGTGGAGCTTCTTCTACCACATCCTGCCCCACGTCGAGCAGGACAACCTGCACCGCTCGATCAACCAGAACCTCCGCATCCTCGACCCGGTCAACCGGGCCGGGCGGGAGGGCCTGGTGTCCATCTACGTCTGCCCGAGCGACACCGCCCCGAAGCTCATCGACATCACCGACTCCGGGAACACCACCTGGTCGCCGCCGAACACGTTCGTCTACCCGCCGGCCACCAACCCGCTCACCGTTCTCGGACAGGCGGGTGTGAACAGCTACGCCGGTTGCATCGGCAACCTGGGGTACGAGGAGCAGCCGTTCAACGGCATGTTCCACCGCAACAGCAAGGTGCGGTTCGCGGACATCACCGACGGGTCGAGCAACACCGTCGGGGTGGGCGAGCGGATGAGCCGGCACTCGCCGAACGGCTGGGCCGGGACGGCGTGGCAGGCCGAGCCGGCGTTGGCCCGGGAGGCACCGCGGTACCGCCCGGCCGAGCCGAGCTTCGATTGCCGGGCGACCATCTCGCAGGTTCTGATCCACATCCGGTCGGCCACGCCGAACGACCCGACCAACAGCGCGGCGGGCTTCATGAGCCCGCACACGTCCGGGTGCAACTTCCTGAACATGGACGGGTCGTGCCGGCTCATCACCAACCGGGTAGACCTGACCGCCTTCCGGGCACTCGCCACCCGGGCCGGCGGCGAAGTCATTACGGGCGACGCCTACTGACATCACGCGGCCCATCTTCCGGCGGGTGCCGCCCGGGCGGTCCGGGCGGCACCCGATCCGGTCTCATCTCGGAGGTACTTCGATGGGACATCTTCGGTGTGCGAGTGTGCGGCTCGCGGCGGTCGCGGTCGCGGCGGTCGCGGTGTTCGCGGTGGCCTTCTCGCCGGGGACGACCCCGGCTCGCGCCCAGCCGCCGGGTCCGGGCGGCCACAACTTCGGCGACCCGCTGCCTGGACTGACCGCGCAACAACTGGCGAGGTTCTACGCCGGCAAGGAGGGGTTCGAGGCGGAGGAAGGTGACGCCGATGGGATCGGCCCGGTGTTCAACGGTCGCTCATGTGTCGAGTGTCACGCCGGCCCGGCGACCGGCGGCAGCAGCGATGTCCTCTCGACCCGCATCGGCACGATGAAGAACGGTCGGTTCGACCCGCTCCTGCGGTTCGGCGGGCCGACCATCCAGACCAAAGGCATCGTCGGGCTGAACGGGTTCCAGTTCCAGGGCGAGGTGGTGCCCCCGCAGGCGACGATCGTCGCCAAGCGGCGGTCCAACCCCCTGTTCGGGTTCGGGCTGGTGGACGCCGTCCCGGACGAGGCGTTCCACTTCGAGGCGCTGTTCCAAGAATACTTCACCCCCGAGACGGCCGGCCGGCCAAACCGGGTCAAGGACTTGCGGACCGGCGAGTGGGTGGTCGGCAAGTTCGGCTGGAAGGCCGGGTTGGGCAGCGTGTTCGAGTTTTCCGCCGACGCCTACAAGGACGAGATGGGGATCACCGTCCCCGGCTTCCTACCGGACGAGGACGACCGGCTCGTCTCGGAGGAGAACCCGCCCCAGGGGAAAACGCGGCTGCTTCGGTTTAACCCGGTCGAGAGCCCGAACGAGCCGGACGCCGACGATGTCGTCGGGTTCAACGACTTCATCACCTTTCTGGCCCCGCCGCCGCAGAAGCGGTTGACGGCTCAGGCGAAGGTTGGCCAGGTCGTATTCCGCCAGATCGGGTGCGCCGACTGTCACCAGCCGACGATGCGGACCGGGCACAACGAGGTACGGGCGTTGGACCGCGTGACGTTCCACCCGTACTCCGACTTCCTGCTGCACGACATGGGGGCTCTCGGGGACGGGATCGAGCAGGGGTGGGCGACCGGCAGCGAGATGCGGACGGCACCGTTGTGGGGCCTGCGGGAACTTCCGTTCTACCTGCACGACGGGCGGGCCAAGACCGTGGACGAGGCGATCCGGCTCCACGACGGGCAGGGCCGTGGGGCGCGGAACCGGTACAAGGATTTACCCGAGGCGAAGCAGCGGGCCTTGCTGGCGTTCCTGGACTCGCTCTAAACCCGCTCACGGGAGGAAGACGACCGCCCGATCCGGAGCGGACCGCGTCGCGACCCGGGACGGTGCCGAACCGGGAGAAAGTTGATCGTCGGCGGGTAGGGGGACGCTTCTGCGTTCGGCCCCCCGAAATCGCCCGGGCGGAAGACGCCCGGCGGAACTGCGTCGCCCCGGGGGGCGGACGTGCGAGGGCCGGCCCGCGGGGCAGCCCGCTACCGACGCGACGGGCCGGACGAAGTCCACAGCGAACCTGGGAAGCCCGACCGCGGCCGGAGTCGCGCTCCGGTGCCCGCGCGTGGTGCGCGGGTGGTCCAAATGCGGTCGGGTGGGAGAGTGGCCTGAGTAGGAGCCGGCGGGAGCCGGGCCGACCCGCTGCAAGGCAGTGGCGGGGCGGTTTGTTCGTTCCGGGTGGTGCCGAACGAAACCTTCGACGAAAGGGCCGACGGGCTTACGAAAGCCGATGATGTAGCGCGCCTGTGGATAACTCGAAAAAGTTATCCACAGATCCCTGGGCGGGAGGAGCGGCGGTCGAGGGGAGTGCTCTTGGGTGAGCATTCCCCTCGGCAGTGAACTTGCGACGTGCGCCCGAGGTGCGCCTCGGGCACCGTTTCGGTTCGTGCGCCGCAACCTCTACGAATTGGGGCGTTGCAACTCACAGAACACCGCGCGGCGAAGCCGAGCGGTGGGCGCGGGAAGCAGCGACTTCAAGGCGAAGCAAGGAGCGACGCGGCTCAGGGTTTAGCAGGCTTTTGGGGAGTGTGCCGTGAACACTCCCCGTTCACGGGTCTTTTTCGCCAGTGTCGGTGGGGGAGATGCGGTATCGTTGTGAAGCAGTGTCGGTCGAGGGCTTCATCCAGCAGTTAGCCGTGGCCTACGTCGCCCGCGGGTATCTCTTTTACGTGACCGGCCGGATTCCCGAAGCGAAGGATCCCCGCCGGGTGGACGAGAAGCTGGTCGATCGTTACGGCATCGACCTCACCCGCTGGTCCCGCGCCCGCCGTAAACAACTCGGGCAGGCGAGTGTTCAATATCTGCGGCACGAAGACTTTTTTGTCATCCTTGCGACCCACGGGAAGCATCGCTTCTTTGAACTGGAGGGGGAGAGCGTCCGGGACGTGCGACGCCGGGCGATCAAGTATGCAGGGTATGCCGTCGGGTTTCGCGGCGGGCACGTTCAGGTGCGAATTGATCTCCCTCAATACCGGCTCCTCAAGGCCTGGTTCGAGGGCGAGGCGACCCGCCGAAGTGCCGAGCGGCTCGCGCAGGCGTTTTACGATCTGCCGTTCGAGCCGTATTACTTAGTGAAGCGGCAAGAATTTCATCTCCTCCGGGCGGTCAACCGGCGGCGGCAGACAGCCGGCCTCCCCCTGGTCCCGAAGGAGTGCATCTGGCTGAAAAGGAGGCCCGTGAAGCCGTTCGGAGAAAAGCAAGTGAGCTGATCAAGGCCTGCTCCGAAGAAGGTCGGATGGACCGACACGATTCATGCCTCCGAGTCATTCCGATGCGGTGTTCTAGCCAATTTCGCCGACCCGACTGATCACCTCCAGTAGTTGCTTCTCCCTTGAGGCCCGGATACGGTCGCCTCTATGGCGAAGCCAACCGATCAGGAATTACAGCGTCAGACCGACACGGTGTGTTTAGCCTTCCGCACGGCCGAGTCCGTGGGACGAGGCCCGCAGCAAAGGACGGTGGCTTGATGGAACGGAGAGACCGGGACTCCACGAGCAGACTCCCAGAGCCGGGTCAGATAGTCCAGGTTCGCAGCCGCCAGTACCTGACCGAAACCGTCAGTGCGCCGCTCACCGCGACCGATGCCCATGTGGTCGGCCTCTCGTGCATTGACGACGATGCGCAGGGGGAGCCCCTCCAGGTGATGTGGGAGAAGGAGGCGGATGCGGCCATCCTCAAGGGGGCCGGCTGGGAGCGGCTCGCCCAACGGGGGTTCGACGCGCCGACGCTGTTCTCCGCCTACCTCCATACGCTCCGCTGGAACTGCGTGACGGCGACGAACCCCCGCCTTTTCCAGGCCCCGTTCCGGGCGGGGATCAAGCTCGACGCCTATCAGATTGAGCCGTTGCGCAAAGCTCTCCTGTTGCCACGGGTCAACCTGTTCATCGCGGACGACGTCGGTCTGGGCAAGACCATCGAAGCCGGCCTCATCGCGCGCGAACTCGTCATGCGGAAAAAGGTGCGAGACATCGTGGTCGCCTGCCCGCCCTCCGTCTTGCCGCAGTGGCAGGCGGAGTTGGAGCAGCGGTTCGGGCTTGGGTTCGAGGTGCTCGACAAAGATTTCTTCTCGCGCATCCGGCGGGAGCGCGGCTTCTCCACGAACCCGTGGACGACGCACTCCCGGTTTCTGGTCTCCCACCGACTGCTGGTGGATGACGGTTACACTGGGCCGATGCGGGACTGGCTGGGCTCCTTCCGGCCGGGATCGCTCCTCATCCTGGACGAGGCCCACCACGCCGCCCCGTCAACCAGCTCGCGGTACGCCATCGACTCGAAGATTACTCGCGCGGTCCGAGACCTCGCCCCCCGGTTCGAGCACCGGCTCTTCCTGTCCGCGACCCCCCACAACGGGCATTCAAACAGCTTCTCCGCGCTGCTCGAAATCCTCGACCCGCAGCGGTTCTGTCGCGGGGTGCCGGTGAAGGGGAAGAAATTGCTCGACGACGTGATGGTCCGCCGACTGAAGGAGGACATCCGGGAGGTGTTGGAGGACGGTTTCCCCAAGCGACGGGTCATCCAGATTACGATCGACGGACTCCCCGAGGACTCGGCCGAGTTGAAACTCACGGGGTTGCTGGACGAGTATCGTCGGCTACGGGAGAACCGACTGAGCGAGGCGAACAAGCGAACCCAGGCGGCAGCCGCCCTCCTCACCACTGGCCTCCAACAGCGGCTGCTCTCGTCCGTCGAGGCGTTCGCTCGCACTCTGAGGGTTCATCGCCGGACTCTGGAAAAGCAGCGGGCCGCTCGAACGGAGTTACCTTCACCCGCCGCTTCCCCCGGCCTGTTCGACTTGGCTGGCGGCGGGGTTGGCTCGGACGACGAACGGGCGTTGCTCGAACCGGAAGTTCTCGCTCGCGAGGAAGACGCGCACGTCGCGGCCGCGACGGTTGCAGGATTTCAGATAGGGCCGGACGCGGCGGAGGGCCGGGTACTCGACGAGATGACGCAGCTCGCCGAAGCCGCCTGCGGTCTGCCGGATGCCCGGGTGCAAAAACTAGTCGATTGGATCCGCAAGTACATGTGCCCTGCTGCCGCAGCGCCGGGGCAGCCGCGGGGGAAGGACCGAGCCTGGTCGGACACGCGGGTTATCATCTTCACCGAGTACGAAGACACGCTCCGCTATCTCCGCGAACAACTCGAAACGGCCATCGCTGGGACGGACCGCGCAGAGCAGCGGATCGGGCTTTACCGGGGCTCGACATCGCAGGCGGACCGGGAGGATCTGAAGCGGGCGTTCAACGCCGACCCCTCGAAGCACCCCCTTCGAATTCTGCTCTGCACGGACGCGGCCCGCGAGGGGATTAACCTGCAAGCGCACTGCGCCGACCTGTTCCACTTCGACGTTCCGTGGAACCCGAGCCGGATGGAACAGCGGAACGGCCGGATCGACCGCAAGCTCCAACCGGCGGACGAGGTGCGATGCCACTACTTCGTGTACCGCCAGCGGCCGGAGGACCGCATCCTCGCGGCCCTGGTCCGTAAAACGGAAGTCATCAAGCGGGAGCTTGGGAGCCTCGCGCAGGTGATCGAAGGGAAGCTCGCCGACACGCTGACGAAGCGGGGTATACGCCGCACGACGCTCGACCAACTCGAACGCGAGATCGAATCGGCCGACCTCGAAGCCGGGTCAAAAGAGGTCGTCGCCGAAGAACTCGAAGCGTCGCGTGAGCGGCAGTCGGACTTGAAGGACCAGATTGACGCCCTCCGCACCCGGTTGAGTGACTCGCAGCGGTGGGTCGGGCTTCGGGAGGAGGACTTCCGGGCGGCGCTTTCCTGTTCGCTCGAAATGGTCGGCGCGGACCCGCTCCGAAGCCATGCGACTGACGGACCCGCGTTCGTCTTCCCCGCGATTGATCGCATCGCCGGCAGCGACGCTTCCTGGGCGGAAACGATCGACGCCCTTCGCACGCCTCGCGAGCGCGGCGTTCCGTTCTGGGAGTGGCGGCGGAATTCGGCGATCCGCCCGGTCGTATTCGCCGACCCGGGAACGATGACGGACGACGTGGTTCATTTGCACCTGGAACACCCAGTCGTGCGGCGGCTCCTCGGCCGTTTCACCGCTCAAGGGTTTGTTCTGGACGACTTGTCCCGTGCTTGCTTTGCTCAAACGACGGATTCGATCCCGCGCGTCATCCTCCTCGGCCGGCTCTGCCTGTACGGGGCGGAGGCCGCTCGCCTGCACGAGGAGATTCTCGCCGTGACCGCCCGGTGGGTGGAGCCCGACAAGCGGAAGGGTCCGCTCGCCCCGTATGCCCGCGAGGCGGAGGGGAACACGCTCGGCTTGCTGGAACAGGCATTGTCGAAGGGGGTCCAGCCTTCGAACGACGTGATGTTGCGCCGCCTTCAAGCCACCGGACCGCAGGACGTGACGGAACTTCTTCCACACCTGGAAGCACGCGGCCGACTGATCGCGGGGGAGGCGAGGGAGCAACTCGCCGCGCGGGGGAAGGTCGAGGCGGAGGCAATGAAGGACATCCTGATCGCGCAGAAGAAGCGGATTGCGGAGACGGCCGCGAAGACCGCGAAGAACTCCGCCCAACTGCTCCTCGCGTGGGCCGAGGAGGAGAGAAAGCAACTCGAAGCCGACCGCCTGCACTGGGGCCGGCGGCTGAGTGAGATCGATCAGGAGTTGGCCACCGAGCCGGAACGCATCCGGAACGGGTATGCGGTGAAGGCGGAGCGGGTCGAGCCGGTCGGCATCGCCTACCTCTGGCCGGTGACGGGATAAACGCAACTATGGCACGCGACCCGAAAGACGAATCGATCCGGAAACACCGCGAGTGGCTCGGCTACCTCCAGCCGGTGGGCCTCGTCGTGTCCCCGCCGGCAATGGCGGACGCCGACTGCCACGTTAACGACGACATCGCCACCGAATACCAGCGGTTCCTCGCCGCCACCGCCGATGGTCGGCTCCCGGAACTGCCGACACTGTTTCGCGACGTGTTCGGCTGGCGGGCCGCCGACCTCATCCCTGCGGACGACCCCCGCGCTGCGGAACTGGTGACGTCGGTCGAGGTTTACGGCGAAACACTGCGGCCGACGTTCGCCGTCCCCGACGACTTGAAGGCAAGTCCGGCCACTTGGTTGATGCTGATCCAACAGCTCCCGCCGGGGACCACGTTCGACGCCGTTGGCGAGGTCGCCGCGCGGCAGTGGCAGGCGACCCCGCAGGTCAAGTTCGAGCGACTCCTCCGTGAGACTCAAATCCCGCTCGGGTTGTTGACCACCGAGTCCGAGCTGCGTCTGGTCTACTACCCACGCGGCGAAAGCTCCGGGCACATCACGTTCCCGGTTTCCACCATGCGGGAGGTGGCCGGGCGGCCGGCGTTCGCCGCGCTGCACGCACTCCTGAACGATCAACGCGTCTTTGCCGCACCGGACGGGAAGCGGCTGACCGACGTGTTGCTTGCGAGCCGCAAGTACCAGAACACCGTCTCGACGGAGTTGTCGAAGCAGGTGCTCGCGGCACTTTACGAGTTGGTCCGCGGCATCCAGGCGGCCGACGCCCAGGCAAAGGGCGAACTCCTCCGCGACGTGCTCGCCCGCGATCCGGACCAGGTCTACGCAGGACTGCTGACGGTTCTGCTGCGGCTCGTCTTCGTGCTTTATGCCGAAGACCGCGGGCTGATGTCGGACACGGAACTCTACGTCCGGAACTACTCCGTGTCCGGGCTTTTCGAGAAGTTGCGGAGCGACGCCGGCCGACACGCGGACACGATGGACCAGCGGTACGGCGCGTGGGCGCGGCTGCTCTCCCTCTTCCGCATCGTTCACGACGGCGCGAAGGCGGGGCCGTTCCAACTCCCGGCTCGACACGGATATCTCTTCGACGCGGACCGCTACCCCTTTCTCGAAGGCCGGCCGTTCGGCCACCGGCATCATCCCCAGGACCGCATCCGCGTCCCGCTCGTGCCGGACGGCGTCGTTCACCGCGTGCTCGAAAACTTGCTCATGCTGGACGGCGAGCGGCTGTCCTACCGGGCGCTCGACGTCGAACAGATCGGCAGTGTGTATGAGGCGATGATGGGCTTCCGAGTGGAGACGGCCGTCGGCCGAAGCATCGCTCTTCGCGCGAAGAAGACCGGTGGCGCGCCCGTCACAATCAACCTGGACGCGGTGCTCGCCGAGAAGCCGGCCGACCGCGCGAAGTTCATAAAGGAACAGTCGGATCAGGTGGTCGAAGGAAAGGGACTTGCGGCGTTGAAGGACGCGAAAACGCCGGAAGACGTGGTCGCGGCTCTCGATCGCAAGGTGGCGAAGGACGTCACGCCCAACATCGTCCCGCCCGGGTCGATGGTGTTGCAGCCGAGCGACGAGCGGCGGCGGAGCGGCTCCCACTACACCCCGCGGTCGCTCACGGAGCCGATCGTTCGGAAGGCCCTCGAACCCATCCTCGTGCAACTCGGGGAGAACCCGACACCGGAGCGCGTTCTCTCGCTCAAGGTGTGCGATCCGGCGATGGGATCCGGCGCGTTCCTGGTCGAGGCGTGCCGACAACTCGCGGAGCAACTCGTCGCCGCATGGCACGGGCACAACTGCGTGCCGACGATCCCACCGGATGAGGATGAACTGCTTCATGCTCAGCGGCTAGTGGCCCAGCGCTGTCTGTACGGGGTGGACAAAAACCCGATGGCGGTGGACCTGGCAAAGATGTCGCTCTGGCTGGCAACGCTCGCGAAGGATCACCCGTTCACGTTCGTCGATCACTCGTTGCGGCACGGCGACTCGCTCGTCGGCCTCACCTTCGAGCAGATCCGCAAGTTCCACTGGAAACCGGCCGAGAAGGAGCAACTCGTCTTTGGGGCGGAGGAGTTGGCCCGTCGGGTGCGGGAAGCGGAGAAGCACCGGTCCCTTATCACCGACAGCGGAGACGACGCGACACACCTATTGAAGGAGCAAAAGCACAAACTCGCCGAGGAGGCGCTCAACACGGTGCGGTTCGCTGGAAATCTGGCCGTTGCAGCGTTCTTTGCCGGGACGAACGATAAGACACGCAAGGCGAATCGGGATGAATACTACGCCGCAATCGGTGCCTTCTTCCAAAAGCTCGACATGAAGCTGAGGCCGACTTCACAGGAGGCAGCATTGCGAACTGGTCGGCACCCGGTGACGCCGTTTCACTGGGAGATCGAGTTCCCCGAAGTATTCAGCGGCGACAAGCCTGGATTTGACTCTATCATCGGCAATCCACCCTTCGCGGGCAAGAACACTATTGCCGAAGGCAACCGCGACGGCTTCCTCGACTGGTTAAAAAAACTGCATGCAGAGTGCCACGGCAACGCCGATCTCGTCGCCCACTTCTTCCGCCGAGCGTTCAATCTACTGCGGACCGGCGGCACGTTCGGCCTGATCGCGACGAACACCATTTCTCAGGGGGACACTCGCAGCAGTGGGTTGCGGTGGATTTGCATGAACGGTGGCAATATCTATGCCGCACGCCGCAGGTATAAGTGGCCAGGGCAGGCGGCCGTGGTAGTCAGCGTCGTGCATGTAGCGAAAGGAAGTGTGGCTGGCCCGATTGAGTTGGACGGCAAGCCGGCGGAGCGAATCACGGCCTACCTGTTTCATGCCGGTGGCAATGACGATCCGGCTCAGCTTACTGCGAACGCTGGCAAGAGCTTCATCGGCAGCTACGTTCTCGGCATGGGATTCACCTTCGACGACACCGACAAGGATGGCGTGGCGAACCCGATTTGCTTAATGCACGAGCTGATTGCCAAAGACCCGCGGAACGCCGAACGCATCTTCCCGTACATCGGCGGCGAGGAAATCCTCGACAAGCCAAAACATGATTTCCATCGCTACGTGATCAATTTTGGTGAGTTCGCAGAACAAGAAGCAAGGAAGTGGCCTGATCTATTCAAGATTGCTCAGGAGAAGGTAAAGCCAGAAAGAATGAAGCTTGGAAATGACAGCTCGGCGAAGCCACGTAAAGAACGGTGGTGGCTCTGGGGCAGATATACGCCCGGCTTATTCAAATCATTCGAGGGAATCGATCGAGCACTAATGCTCTCGCGCGTAGGACAACAATGTGCGAGCACATTTTTACCGACTACTGTTGTCCCCTCAGAGGGCGTAGTCGTGTTTCCGATTCCCACACAGGCGGCGTTCGCGGCCATTCAGTCCCGGCCCCACGAACTTTGGGCTCGCTTCTTCGCGTCCTCAATGAAGGATGACCTCCGCTACACCCCCTCCGATTGCTTCGAAACCTTTCCTTTTCCTAACGATTTCGAAAAGCATCCCGCACTGGAGGCCACCGGCCAAGCCTATTACGACTTCCGTGCCGCGCTCATGATCCGCAACAACGAAGGGCTCACGAAGACCTACAATCGCTTTCACGATCCAGACGAGCGGTCGCCAGACATCCTGAAACTGCGCCAATTGCACGACGAGATGGATCGCGCTGTTCTCGCCGCCTACGGACCGCCTTTCTCCGAACTGATCGTTCCGAAATGCGAGTTCCTCCTCGACTACGAAGACGAGGACGAGGAAGAAGAACCGACCGGGAAGCGTCGCAAGAAAAAGCCGTGGCGCTACCGCTGGCCGGACACTTTCCGCGACGAAGTGCTTGCGCTGCTCCTCGATCTGAACAAGCAACGCGCCGCGGCCGAGAAAGCGTCTGCGGAGACCAAGCCAAGGGCCCCGAAAGCGGGCAGGAAAAAGAAGGGTGTCGACACCACGCCGCACCCGGACCTGTTCGACGCCTCTCCGGATTGATTTCTACCGACGTGGTAAAGGTGATGGTAAAACGGTCAGACTAGCGGGATATTTTCTACCTCATGGCAACACGGCTCATCACTCCCATGACTGCTCACGACGTCCGGCTGAAATTGCAGGAGGCGTTGCGGCTCGACCTCGTCGGCCCCGACCCGGATTCGGAACTGGCCACCGAAACGATCGACCGGCCGCCGTCGAACTGGTACCTGACCGGGTTTCTGGTGCCCACCGACGCACCCGCGGAGCAGAAGGGCGACGAGACCGCGAACGAAGAGGTATCCCAGTCCGGCGACGACGGGGCCGGGGACGATGCCATCGAGCCGGACAAGGGTGCCGGACGCCGAGTGATTTTCCCGTCCTCACTCGGCCTGAGCGTCCTCGTGCCAAAGGCGGCGAAGGAACTCACTGTCACAGCGCGGTGGGGTGACTACACGCCCATGCCGGCGAAGGAACCTGTGGCGGGGGAACCCCCGAGCATGGTCGGTGCGACGTGGAAACGGACCCCTCGAACCGAGACCCTCTCGATCAAACTGAGTGCGTCGGCCAAGCAGAGTGAGCACCCGATCCCGCATAGCGGCACGGGGAGTCACGGCCTCGCGGTGGCGGTCCTGGTCAAGCCGCTCAAGGACGACGTGCGGTATGCCGGATTGGTGCCGACCGGCACACGCGCCGTCTCCGTCTTCTTGGTCAATCGCCGCTCGCCGGAGCCGGACGCCGAACGGGACAAGGCGTTCGCGTTCCAGGCCGAGTTGTCCGTGAAGACGACGGAGCCCTTCGTGCCCCGGCCGAACCTGCGAGGATTGTCATCGACCGATGCCGACGAACGGGTGGCGGACCTCCAGTATCGCGACGCCTACGAGTACGCGGTCGGGCACGGGGTTGCGACCTCGGTGTCGCTGAACGAGAAGGGACACTGCCACGAGGTGCAGACGTGCTGGATGCCGACGGCGCACGTCGAGCGGGTGGCCCCCGCCGACATCCCCGATGTCGAGCGGCGGATGGAGGAGTTGGCAGGGGCCGATTTCGCCACGCTCAAGTCCTGGCTGATGCCGCTGGTGACGAACTACCGCACCTGGATCGAGACCCACCAGCAGGGTATGACCGGGCTGAACAAGCAGCGGCAAGAAGCCGCTCACGATCTGCTCTCCCGCGCGCGGGTGGCGGCACAGCGTATCGAGGATGGCATCAACTTGCTCGACAACGAGCAAGTACGGCTCGCGTTCCAGATTGCGAACCGAACGATGGCGGCATCCGCCCGGAGGCGGTTCGGCACGATGGCGGGCCTCGATCCGAAGTCGGTCAGCGCCCCCGAGTGGAGGCCGTTTCAGTTGGCGTTCCTTCTCATGAACCTGAAGGGGATCGTCGATCCGGCGGACGCGGACCGCGAGGTGGTCGATCTGCTGTTCTTCCCGACCGGCGGTGGGAAGACCGAAGCCTATCTCGGACTCGCGGCATTCACCCTCGTGTTACGGCGGCTCCGCAACCCCGGCATCACGTCCGCCGGGCTTACGGTGCTGATGCGGTACACGTTGCGGCTGCTCACGCTCGACCAACTCAGTCGCGCGGCGACACTGATCTGCGCCCTCGAACTCGAACGCCAGAAAAACGTCGATGTGCTCGGCGAGTGGCCGTTTGAGATCGGCCTCTGGGTCGGCAAGGCGGCGACGCCGAACGTGATGGGGCGGAAGGGCGACGGGCTGACCGAGACGGCCCGGACGCGGACCTCCGCGTATAAGCGGAACAGCAACAACCCGTCCCCCATCCCGCTCGAAAACTGCCCGTGGTGCGGCACGAAGTTCACGGAGCACTCGTTCCACCTGATGCCGAATTCGGACGAGCCGATCGACCTGCGTATCGTTTGTGGGAATCGCGAAACCTGCGATTTCACGCGGAACAACGCCCTGCCGATATTGGCCGTGGACGAGCCGATCTACCGACGCCTGCCGTGCTTCATGATCGCGACCGTGGACAAGTTCGCGGCGATGCCCTGGACCGGCGAAGTCGGCGGCTTCTTCGGTCGGGTGCAGCGATTCGACAAGAACGGGTTCTACGGCCCTTGCACGCCGAACGCCGGCAAGCCGCTCCCGAACGGGGAGCTGCATCCGCCGGAGTTGGTGATCCAGGACGAGTTGCACCTCATCAGCGGCCCGATGGGCACGATGGTCGGGCTCTACGAGTCGGCCCTCGACGAGTTGTCCTGTCGCAAGGTTGGCGGGAAAATAGTGAGGCCGAAGATCGTCGCTTCGACGGCGACGGTTCGCCGGGCGGAGAGTCAGATCCTGGCATTGTTCAACCGCAGCACGGTGGATGTGTTCCCCCCGCCCGGTCCCGATCGAAGGGATTCGTTCTTCGCGCGAACACACACCGCCGAGGAAAGCCACCCGCGGACGTACGTTGGCGTGGCGGCCCAGGGACGGAGCCTGAAGGTCATATTGTTGCGGACGTATCTGGCGCTGATGGCGGCCGCACAGAAACACTACGCAGCGAACGGCGGGAAAAAGAACAAGGACAACCCGGCCGATCCGTACATGACACTGCTCGGCTACTTCAACAGCCTCCGCGAACTCGGCGGCAGTCGCCGCATCGTCGAAGACGAAGTGAAAACGCGACTCGAAGGGTACGGCGGCCGGCGGCGCGTTGGGCAGGACGAGGGGCTCTTCAGTGAGCGAAAGATCAAGTACGAGGTCATCGAACTTACTTCGCGGGTGAGTACGGACAAGGTGGCGGACGCGAAGCGGAAGTTGTCGCTCCCGTTCGCGGACGCCGATGCTGTGGACGTGGCGATCGCGACGAACATGATCTCGGTCGGCCTCGACATCACCCGACTGGGGTTGATGGTCGTGCTCGGCCAGCCGAAGACGAGCGCCGAGTACATTCAGTCCACCAGCCGCGTCGGACGGGACAAGGACAAGCCTGGGTTGGTGGTGACGATCATGAACATCCACCGCCCCCGCGACCGCTCCCACTACGAGCGGTTCGACTGCTACCACGAGACGTTCTACCGAAGCGTGGAAGCGACGAGTGTGACCCCGTTCTCGCCGCGGGCAATGGACCGCGGACTGGCGGGGACCGTGGTGGCGCTCGCGCGGCAGGGGAACATGCAAATGTGCCCGCCGCGGGGCGCATCGGCGGTCGAAAAGGAAAGACTGAACCTGGCGTTCGTGGCGGAAGTTCTTGGCCGGCGAGCGGCGGCAATCGTGCCCGAAGCAGGGGAGAAAGTTCGGAAGCGGGTGGTGGACCTACTCGACTCGTGGAGCACCCTCGCCCACGAGCACCACAACCTCGGGGCCGACCTCCAGTACCAGCGAGAGGAGGGGAACGCGCCGCCGTTGCTCCACGAGTTCCTCAATCCCGAATTGAAGAAGAAGTCTCCGCGGTTCCGCAAGTTCCGGGCGAACCGCTCGATGCGAGACGTCGAGCCGAGCGTGAACCTGTGGGTGCGGACGCTGGATGACATCCCGGTGGAGGAGGACCAATGAGCCGGCAAAAGAAATTCCCCCACGGGCAACTCCGCCAGAGTCAGGTGGTGACGACGTTCGGCCCCGGCTCACTCGTCGATCTGCCGAAACAGTCGGCGCTGGTCGGCGGGCTTGAGGATTGGAAGGGCATGGATCGGGAGATTCACGAGCCGCGGCTCGTGGAGAAGATCAAGCGGCTGCTCAACCTCCCGCACCTGAAGCTCTTCGCGCCGCCGCCGGACCGCGACGACCCTACCGTCGCGCAGACGGGGATCACGGCGTGGCAATTCCCGGAGTGGTTTGTGACGCAGGACGTGAACCGGACCGGCCCGGAGGGGGCGGTCCGAAGTCGGTATTTCGTTCACCGGCTGAAGACCGAGAATCAGGGAAAGTTCTTCCGTGACGCGGACAAGGTGACCCACACGTTGGTGCCGATCCGGTTCGTGCGGGCGTGCCGCCGCGGGCACATCGGGGACATCAACTGGCCGAGGTTCGTCCATCAGGTGAACCCGGAGTGTCGCCGCCAGTTATTCTTCGACGAGCGGGGGACGAGCGGCGACCTCGGAGAAATCACGGTCCGCTGCGCGTGCGGGGAGGAGCGGCGTCTGGCCGAAGCGACGGCAACTGGCGTCCTCGGCAAGTGTGACGGCGCGCGTCCGTGGCTCGGGGCGTTTGAAACCCGCGAGCCCTGCACGGAGATGAGTCGCCTCTTGGTCCGGCACGCAAGCCACGCCTACTTCCCGCAGCAGATGAGCGTGATCTCATTGCCCGATCGAAACGAGTCACTCGAAAAGGCAATGAACCAAGTCTGGGACGACTACCTGAAGGAGTTGGACTCCGTTGACGAGTTGCGGTTCGTCCGGAAGAAGATGGCCGACGTGAAGGCGGCGCTCGACGGGTACACCGACGAAGAGGTGTTCGAGGAGATCAATCTTCGGCGTGGTGGGAAAGGGGACACACCGCTCACGAGCGTGAAGGCCGCGGAGTTCGAAGTGCTAGCCGCGACCAAAGAAACGGCCGGCGACGACGTGCCGGACGGAGACTTTTATGCCCGTCTGCTGCCGCGGTCGATGTGGGACGACCCGATCACCGAATGCGTGGAAAAGGTGGTACTCGTTCACCGCCTGCGAGAAGTGATCGCGCAAGTCGCGTTCAGCCGGTTCGAAGCGGTGACGGCCGACGTAGAAGGGGAGTTGGAACTCGGCTCCATTCAGGCTCCCCTGGCGAAGGAGATTACCTGGCTGCCGGCGGTCGAGAATCGCGGCGAGGGGATTTTCATTCAGTTCCGGAAGGCGAGCATCGACGACTGGCTCGCCCGTCCGGAGGTCGAGCAGCGGGCGGACCGGCTCCGGCTCGGGTTTCAAGAGTGGGAAAAGCACCACTCGACGGTGAGTCGCGAGTTCCCGCCGCTCGCTTACTACTTACTCCATTCGATCTCGCACCTGCTGATGACTGCGGTTTCGCTGGAGTGCGGGTATCCATCGAGTTCGATCCGCGAACGCGTTTACGCGGTTGAAGAGGGGTACGCGATCCTACTCTACACGGGCTCGCCGGATTCCGAGGGCACGCTGGGCGGGCTGGTCGAGGCCGGGAAACAGATCCGACGGCATCTCCGGGCGGCGGTGGACATGGCGAAGCTGTGTTCGAACGACCCGGTGTGTTCGCAGCACGAGCCGCAACAGGAACACGAGTGTCGTTTTTTGCACGGGGCGGCGTGTCACGGGTGCCTGCTCGTCTCGGAGACATCGTGCGAGCAGCACAACGACTATCTGGATCGATCCCTGGTGGTGCAGACCGTGGGCGCGCTGGGGGCCGAGTTCTTCTCGGTGGAAGTGGCGGGATGAAAACACTGAACCGTGTTCCGCTCCCTGACTTGGCGAGATTGTCGTCCGCCCTCCGGTCGGGCCGACTGGTCCCGCCATTCAACGTCGTATCGATCATGCGGCTGTGCCCCTCCTCGGACTCTCGTATCCTTGCGGAAGAACTGGTCCGGTTGAACGAGTCGGGCTGGTCACCCGCACAACTTGCAGAACTCTCGGACGCTATCCTCGCAGCGAAGCAGCCGAACGCGGACTCGGTGCCCGTTGAACTCGTGTGGAGTGGCCCCGAAGCAACAGGGATCGTGAATCGGGACACCGGCGTTGTGACTCGCGAACTGTTCGGTCAGGCGACATCGGACGTCGTGTTGGTTGGCTTCGCTGTGCATCAAGGAAGAGAGATATTCTCCCGACTGACACAGCGAATGGCAGAATTGCCAGCGTTGCGGGTGCGCCTCTTCCTGGACATTCGCCGGCCGGGCGGTCCAGCTCGACCCGCCCGGCAGACCGCCAAAGAATTCACCGCCCATTTTTTGGCGACCGAATGGCCTAGTGTAAAGCTACCCGAGTTGTACTTCGACCCGCGGTCACTGGCTGACGAGTCGACATATCGGTCGAGCCTGCACGCCAAGTGTGTGGTAATCGACCGCTTCGTCAGCCTCGTGACGTCCGCGAACTTTACCGAAGCTGCTCAACAACGGAATATCGAGGTAGGAGCCTTGATCAGTTCGGCCGCCTTTTCATCGCAATTGGTGGGGCATTTTGAGAAGCTTGTCGAGGTGGGCGCCCTCGAACAGATTGCTTTGAACGGCTAACCTTATTCCAACTCAGTCTCGCCCTCCTGCTCTAGGAGAACCGAGCGCCGGGATGTGAGGACGGGGCGGCCATCGTCCGAGAGTTTGTAGAGACGACGGAAGACCAGACGGCCCACCCGATCGTCGTCGTGGATATCAGCCCCCATAACCATTTTCTCGCCGACGATGAGCCAGACCAGACTTAACGACTCTCGCCGCAAGAACTCTGACAATGCGTCCCGGTCGAAGAGCAGACCTTCCGGCCCGTTTCCCGAGTAGGCAGGGTCGTAGGCAATAACTCGGCCGGCGGAATCTCGAAACTGGAATTGCTGGCCCGCCCATTCGAGACCGAGCCGCCGGGCCAGCCAGACCGCCGGGATGTAGCCTCCGGGCGTGTCCTTCTCCGGGCATGAACAATCGAACCCGTCGGAGTTGCCCAGGTAACGCATGACGGTGGTAGCCGCGGGGATCTCGGTGTTCCGCACGCACTGGAATGCGGTATTGCCGTCGTCGATCGGCGGGGAGAGATCGGCTGACGCGTCGCGTGCGATTTGCTCGTAACTCGGTGCCCACCAGAACTCGCCGAGGAACTGCTCAGACACCTCACTCGTCCTCACGTCCATGCCGTTCCAATCTTCTCCCGCCATGCGTTCCAGGAAGTGGTCCTGGTCCACTTTTCGGATCAAAACGGACGCGACGGTAAACGAGAGAAGCCGCCGACTCGTCCGACTCAATCGGACGAGGTCCGCCTGAGACTGCTCCCACGCGATCGACGTTCTCAGGCTGAGCCACACCCGACCGTCGGCCGGATCGCGCACCGCGAGCGGGACACTCGTGTCGGGAACTGACGTCAGATCGCGAACCCATTCGTCATCGGTCGCGCCTTCTGTGGGCCGGAGAGGGTGGTGGAGAGGAGCCCACCAGCAGGGCCGTCCGTCCCAGTCGGGGGCCGGTCGCGCGACGAGGCAGGACGGGTCGATCTGTCGGAAGTGATGCTCCCACGGACCCGCGTACTGGGCCGTTCCGTGAGTTGGATCATGGCGCATCGGTCGGTGATCGAACACTCGCGCGGCTAGCTCGTGATATGCGAGCCATTGATACTTCTTGCCCATGCGCTCGGGCTTCCGCGATTCGCGGCCGTAACCGGCGTCGGCCTCCGTGTCGAAGCTGCCGAATTGCTCCGGGGTCCAACCGACGTCGAGCACCCGGGTAAAGATCCACCGGCACGGAAAATCGCCCGCCATGACCAGATCAGACCGTGTGTCTCGAGCGGCGTCGAACTCCCGCCGCCAGGCATCATCCGCGGCGATGTGTCGTTCGAGGAGGTGGGCTTCATCGGGTGTAAGAGAGGCGAGGAACTCCTCTGTTGTTTCGCCGCTCTCATTCCCGCCCAGGTCAAAGAACTCGATCTGTTCATCCGCCACGTTGTTCTCCGCGTCATCGCTGTCCGATTCGTCTGGAGGTTGGACTGGTGGTGATATACTGAATCGGATCCGCGGGAAGTTGATCGCGTACCAGCGACCGGCCAGCGGCTGAGGCAAGGTGATCCGCTGTGTGTCGAGACGGTGAAGTTCGGCGAACGGATCGGGACGGTCGGTCCAAGATTGGAGGCCACGATCCTCGGAGTCTGAGGCGAGAACGTAGCGGGCGAAATCCCCGCTGTCCGGCCACAAGGACAGGATGAGCCCGCCGTATTCTCGTCCTTCGTGACGTTGTCTCAGGTCGTCCCATTCCGGCGCAGACTCCGGCGGAGGAGCGCTCCGGTATGGTGGGCGAATGAGCCCGAGGTCTCCTTCGATGCGACAGCCGTGATGGACCGCCCACTCGACGATCCCTCGTGCGTAGTCACGCAGAAGTACGTTCGCCGGTGGGCATCCCGTCGCGAACACCAGATCGAAGACTCTTTGCGCGAACGATGACAGCCCGGCCGGGTGTTGCGATCGAAGCACGGACCCGTAACAGGCAGCGTACAGTCGCTCGGCCAGGTAAAGGTCATCGACTTCTCGGAACGCATCAAGGAGGCGGATCAGCAAATGCGGACGGCGGTGCGTGAGGGACACGAGTGCTTTCGTCGCCCGGTCCCGGATGAATCTGTTCGGTGTCGTCAAACACCAGGTGATGGCTTTCGCGGTGAGTTCGATCACTTCGTCTTCGTAGCCCTGTGTAGGGTCACGGACTTCTGCGTCCTCAGGCCAAGCCCAGGTGAGCAGCCGCCCGACGGCCGTCCCCATCGGCTCGTCACTCGCCCAGGTTCGATGGAGATAGATGGACCAGACTCGGTCCCGCTCGGGCATCGGCATTTGGCGCAATCGGGCGTGCAACCAGTCGGCACTGAGCGGGTGGTCGGGTACAGCGGCGAGTTGCACGACCCGTTCGTAGACTTCGTCGACGCATGAGTAGTGCGCCGAGCCGTGCGGACCTTCATCGAGCCACCGTTCCACGCGGGCAACCGCCATAGGGGTTACGTGTTCTGGTGCTCGAAGCGGCAGAGCTTCCAAGTCTGCCTGCCGGAGAATGTCCCAGGGTTCGGAGTGCGGGACTAACTGGCAGAGTTCCTGCCCGGTCAGCTCGGACACAAGGGTGATCAGCGCTGGCAACAAACGTCGTCTTCTGCGGGCAGCGGTCTCGTCCGTGAACCACCCGGCCATCCACCCTTCGCCCGTGAAAGTCGCGGCTGGATCCCGCGGATCGAGGTGCTGATCGAGAAGTCGGCTAACCAAGGCGAAGTCGGCTTGCCGCTCGTAGGCGAATCTCACCACCGGCGTCCGCTCGTCCCGGTCCCTCTCCCAATGCACGTCCTCCGTGAGAATCCCCTCGGCCGCGAGGTGTCGGAGGAGGGACCGAGAGTGCCCACCACGGGTCGGGACGATCGCCTCCAGCAATCGGTCCGCCACACTCCGTTCGAGACGGTCTACGCCGGCGGCCAGCATGGCGTCGGCGATCGCATCGACGGCGCGATGGACGGCGCGGCTCGACTCCGCGAAGTCCATCCACTGGGGCTTGCTGAGCTTGCGGTTGACTGCGTCGAGCAACGTTTGGAACAACCGGCGAAGGCCGTGGTGCCCTCGGGGCGGGCGAGAAAGGCCGTTCTCGCGGAGCCCCTCGCAGTACAGTTTCAGTAACAGCGGGTTCTCGAACTCGACGGTGAGCGGCGGGGTGTTCAGCGATTCGATACCGTAAAACCGGCAGAAGGTATCGATCGCTTCGAACGGCCGCCCCGCGAACCCGCGGTGCTCGATCCGTGTCAGCCGGCCGGGCACGAGGTCCGCACGGACCAAGAGGTCGACGTGGCTGGACCGGCACGTGACGGCCACGCCGACCCGCGGGTATCGGGCGATCACTTCGAGCATCTGCGGCAGTTCATCCTCCCAACGGGTGTCCGTAGCCTCATTGATCGCGTCGATCAAAATAAGCGCCCGGCCCCCGGCCGCCTCCGCCGCGGTCGATAGCGCGCCGAGAAGTTCTTCGCGCGTACAGTCAAGTCGGAGGCCTCGGCGGATGAGTTGGTCCCACACGTCGCCGCCCCCGAGTTGCTGCCCCAAGAGCGCCAGAGTCGGGCTACCGGCGGTGGCGCGGCGAGCGGCAACGTCGCACAGTAGGTGTGACTTCCCGGCTCCGGCCTCGCCAGTGATCAGCAGCGCCGGTCGTGTCGTGAGCTCGAGTGAGACGTCTTCCGCGAATCGCGTAAAGTCCCGAAGCGCCCGCTCGCATCGATCGACGCAGTGCTGCTGGTATCGGGTAGGGTCTGAGTCCGAGCTGCTCGATTTGCCGTCTTCTGAACTTTCCCTGCGTACCTGCCGAATCGCCTCTTCGACGCGGCGAGTCACTTGGTATGCGTCGCGCAGCCACTCCGATATTGGCCGCGGCGGTTTGACCGGGGGGTCTTCGCTAAGCCCAACGAATGCAGCTTGTAGGCCGTCGATGACGGCCGGCATCGCGGCATCCACACCGGGCGTTGACCAGGTGCCCGAAGCAGTCTTTGTGAACAGGCCGTCGAAAGCCTCCCTGACAGTGTGGGCCACTCTCAGCAAACGGGTTCGGAACTCTGGTGATTGGCCTAGCGTCTCGAATATCGCGGCCACTGGCAGATCGACGTGAACTGCCGGAGTATATCTGGGACCAGCTCCGGCGTGGGCCTCGGAGATGTGTGACCGCACCCACTCTGCGGAAAGCTCCGCCGTGCGAAACCAAAACCAGCGCCGCCCGGCGTGCAGGGGCTGGGAGAGCAGGTCGAGCAATCGCGTCTCGTCCCAGAGCTCGAACTCCACTGACATCCCACGTGCAGCCGCCGTCTGTCGCCAATTCTCGACGTGTTCGTCCCACCGCTCGCGTTGTGATTTCTTCTTCGGAATACGGGCATCGGGCAAATTGATTGGGAGGCAGAACGTGAAGCGGGTGAGCCGCGGATGAGTGGAGAGGACCGTTTCGACCGACTCGTCCATCTGCGACCACTGAGAGCTTCCCAGATCGAAGAAGTACTTCGCCTGGAAACCCCGCTCGCTTCCGTCGGCCGAAATCCAGTAGCATTCGACGCCTCCATCGGGAGTTCCGTTCCGCACGTAGCGGCCGCCCGTCGGTCCTTCGCCTCGCGCGAGCTGACAGCACAATTCCTCGAACCCGTTGTGCTGAGTTCCGCGTATTGGCCGGATCGTCCGAAAATCGATCGTCATCTGAGGCGCTCAAAAGTCCGCGTAGTAGGTGCGTCGATCTTGCTGAGGTATAGGCGCAGCACGGCAATCAGGGTGACTAGGTTCAGCGAGCATGCGAGCGCAATTGGTAAACATCGCGTCAGGCGTTCGTCTATAACACGATCGCTCAGTCTCGACGTGCCGCCTTGAGCATCTTGGCGAAAATAGATGCTTGGGCAACCGCGTCATCAAGGGCGTTGTGAGTCTGAGGCAAATCGGGCCGAAATTCGGGTGGTAGCTGGCTCGACGAGGACGCGGACCACGGCTTGCCCGAGAGTCCCATGTAATAAGATTTGATATCGACCCCGCCGAAGCCGAACGGATTGCCCCCGGTATAAGTCTCCAGATACCAGTTCACGAACTGCCAGTCGTAGGTGGCATTGAACCCCACGAACACCGCTTTCGCCGCTCCAGCTACTGTCTCGACCCAGGACCGAAACGACCGCATGGCCTCTTCCGGGGGGCGGCCGTCTCTCTCCAGAGCGGCCAAGTCGAACCCCGACACCTGGAGCGCAGCTGGTACGAACTCGGCCGAAGTCGGTCGAAGTTCGACGTAAAAAGTCTCCTCCGGCCGATCGACAGCGCACGCCCCGAGGGAGAGCATACTGTACCGCCCGGGGATGGGCCCGGCTGACTCGACGTCGACCGAAAAGTACCGCTCGGGTTTCACTTCGCCCCCTTCGGTGTGACTATCGCTGGCATGTCGATATTTCTCTCCCAGTGCTCGCGGAGTCGCTTCAGTCGCTTCGCCGGCGGCTCCTTCTCGCCCCAGAGGAAGGCCTCCAGGGACGAGGAGTCAAACGGGAGATGGGTGTCATCCCGGGCCGTCACGATCACCTTTTGCCTGTTTCCGAGCGCGTAACCGAACTCCATGAAGCAGTTCGGCCGGAGGGTTGTCAAGTCGACGAGGACGACCGAACTGTGGTGAAGCGAGTCGAAAATCGCCTGATTCATCCAAGCGAACTCGTTCTTTCCGATTCCCATCTGCAACGGCTCGTAGCCGAGATCTTTTACCAGCGTGTCAACGGTATCCCGGAAAAACGTCTCGACGGACGGGAACTCCGGGAGCTTCGTGTTGAGCAGTCTGACGTAGAACACCCTGGGCGGGACGAGCGCGCGGAGGAGCTTCATGACCGCGGAGACAACTTTGTCCGTCGGCGTAAGGCCGTCCCGCGTTCTCGTCCGGTCCAACAAGTCCGCCGGCGAAGCCCCAGCCACCACCCGAAAGAAGTCCGCTGGTTGTGCGAGCGCCCTGTCGAACAGCCGGGACGCCCCACCGGAGCCGTCGCGCTGCGACGCCCCCAAGGGGATGTCGAGCGGGAGAACCGGCTTCCCTCGTGACGAGTATTCGACCGCGAGGTGTTCGACCCCCTCGCCGCCGCTGATGCCGATCATCACGTCGCCGAGTTGTGCAAGCCGCCGCCTCCTGGATGCCCCCGCGCTCCACCCGGGTTCGAGGAATTCGAGGTGAACGGCATCTGCGTCGCGTAGGTCGTCATAGATGGCTCGGCGGGACGGCGGGATGTGCGAGTCGGTCTTTGACGTGGCTAGCGTCGCGATGAGCCGACCGTTCGGACCGGCCGCCTTCGAGACACCGGCCTTGAGCGCGTCACGGACCGCCTCGGCGACGGTCCAGTCGAAGATGACCGACGGGCCGGAATCCCGGTCCTTGAGGAAAGGTTCCTTACCAAACGGGACGACGAACGTCGCGCCCTCGGCTGCGAGCGCTGCGACAAGCTCGGAGACCAGCTGATGGGTGTAGCCGAGCTTGGTTTCGTCCGACTCGGGGTCGGCGCTCCCCACGATGTGAATCCGGCGGCCGCGGAGGTCCATTAAAGTCCTCCTGGGGACTGGATCGTGGGGGACGGAGCGACCCGCTCGACCGCCTCGACGAGGTCGTCGCGGCTGATCTTCCGGCTCGGGTAGGCGCGGGCTAACGCCTCGGGGAGTAACCGGGTGCGGATGTCGGAGAAGGTGTAACCCAATTTGTGCGGACCCCGCGGGCCAGTCAGCTTAACGATCTCGGCGAGGACAGTTTGCGGGAGGCCGAGGCCCTGGCAGTCGAGTTCGAGGATCTCATGCCGCTCCGCGTCGTCGGGGCGGCGGAACTCCTCAACGTACGCTGCCCGCCGGAGGATCGCTGGGTCGAGCGCTTCATAGCGGTTTGTGCAAAGGATCAGGAGCACCCGGCCGGAGAACCGTCGGACGTCGTCGATCCGCTGTATGAGCGTGTTGACCGCGACCTTGTCCTCGTGATGGCTTTGCTGCCCGGCGCGGTTGGCCGCAAGGGAGTCAGCCTCGTCGATGATGAGTAACGAGAGCTTCGACTTGCCGGCCTCCTTGGCGACTATGTCAAACGCGCGGTTGATGAGGGTGCTCATCTCTCCGACGTTTCCGCTGCCCCGGACGCGTGTGCTCAGCTTGAAGAGCATCGCGTCCTTTCCGAGATCTTTCGCTAGTGCGTTCGCTGCCGCTTCGGCGGTCGCGGTCTTCCCTGTTCCGACATCGCCGTGAAACACGGCGAGTGGGTATCGGTCGAGGAGGGAATCCAAAAGCCCGACGCGGGAGCCGTAGTGTTTCTTGCTCCATTGCTCAAGTCCGTCACGGTCGATGAGGAGGCGGAGATCTTGGCGCATCCGTTCGTAGCGCGGGCCGAACCCGACGAGCCGTGAAGCCAGCTGCCCCAGCCGGGAGTCGGGGAGGGGTAGTTCGAGTTCAAAAAGCGCGGAGTTGCCGTCCATTCCGGAGTGTCCCTTCATGCGTAGTTCGTTCGGTCCCAGCCGTAGCCGTTACTCGCGTAGCGCTGACCGGCACTCGCGGTAAGCCCTGAGAAGGACGTGTCCTCGGTCGTCAGATCCCAGGGACTGTTCAAGCCGTAGCGGGTGATAAACGCCGCCTTCCGTTCGGGGGTCATTTCCCACCACGTAGTGGTGAGCGTCGCGATCACTTTCAGCACCCCGCCAGGCGTCCTCGGCCAGAGGTTCCCGCCGGGTCGCCCCGAGGTCCACCCGGCAGCGGCCTCGGAGACCTTGTAAACGGCACCCCGGATCTGCGTCCCGCTCGCGTCCTTGAGGATGAGCTTGACGTCGACGAGGTAACTCTGCTCGGCCAACGTCTTCAGGTCGGACACACATTCAGCCACGCTCTCTCGGGTTCGGAGCCCGGTCGCTTGGGCCATCATTGAGAAGTCGGCCGCGAAGTTGTCCACCACCTTCCGCACGTCGGCGACGGTGTAGGTCGTAGTCTGGCTGCCGGTCGCGCTCATCCTAATCCTTCTCTATGGTGAACGAGCGTCCCATGACTTCCTTCCAGAGGTCGAGGGTGTCGCCCTTGTTACCCTTCCAACTCGCCGCCTCGATGATTGACCATGCCGATTCCGCGGCGGCGGCGATCTCCACCCGCTCGGCCTCGGTGAGACGCGCCGTGACGTTGTTCGAGGCGTTGACCGGGTCGAGGACGACAACTGGGTCGGCCGGATAGGTAGTCACCTTGCCGTTCTCGGGAAAGGAGATTGGTTCCTTCAAACCGCTCTGGGCGATGAACAGAAAGAACCGTTGAAGCCCAGATTCGAGTGAGGGAGCCACGCCGTCCCGGTCGTAAAGGTAGGCCAGGACCAGTTCGATCGTGAACGAGCGGAGCTTGTCGAGTTCCTGCTCGTTCCGCCACTTTTTCAGCAGGCGCACGAGAGTCCGGTATCGGGGATCGGCGTCCTTCCGGCTCTTGATGAAATCGAGTTGGCCCTGGATGTTGGTCTTGACCGCCTTCCCGCCTTGGGAGGAAGGCTGCCATCCGAACCCCGGCTCACCGGGAATGGGGATGACTGGGACCAGGTCCACGTCGAGACCCGAATCGTGGAAGTGAATGCCGAGGGTACGCGGCTGGACCTGGAAGTCCTCGGGCTTCTTAGTGGGGTAAACTGCGATCAGAAGCTTCCTGATCACCTCGTGGAGCGCATCGACATCGGTCCGTTCCGCCTCGGACAGGTCGAGAAACACGGCGATGTCAGCATCCACCCCGTTCTCGCCACGTGGCTTCAGGACCGTTCCCTTTACCAGTGACCCCGTCTTCTGGAACCCAGTTACGTGGAACGACGAGTCGTCGGTGATCTTCGCCTTCAGCCGCCTGATAAGGTAATCGACCTGGTCGATGTACTCCTGTCGCTTGCCAGGCCCGAGGTGAAGCACCTTCGTAACGAAAACATTCATCTGGGAGTCGGTGAGAGTCATTGGTTGGCAATTCTCCGCGGAGCCGCTCTCGACTCGTCGGAGATGGTCGAGGAGGGCAGCAAACATCGTCGCCCGGGATTTCAGACCAACCCACATAGCGATACTGGAATCATAACCGAAGCGGAGAAAAATGTCAATGACACCACCGTCAGCGTCGGAATGTTTGCAATGCAAACGTTTGTGTCGTTGACAATGCTGCTTCGACGGGCTACCCTGGAGGCATACGGTCGCAGGAGGAGCAGAAGTGGAGAAGGTCGAAGGCTTCTACCGCGACATCGGGCGGGCAATCCAGCGAATCCGCGAGGAACGCGGGCTGACCCAAGAAGCCTTGGCGGGGCTCGTCTCGCTGACGAGAACTTCCGTCACCAACATTGAAAAGGGAAGGCAGCGGTTTCTGGTCCACACACTCGTTGATTTTGCCAGCGCGTTGGGAGTTCAGCCCTCAGAGTTGATCCCCGTAGCGGTCCTCAGTCCTGAGGCTCCACTCGACGACCTTCTTCAGGGACTTGATGACAGCGCGAAGGGGTGGGTCCAGGCAGCCGTGCGCCATTCGAAAAGCCAGCCATGAGCATGCGCACTAGACACATCAAGACCACTGCGGAACGATTGATCGCCAGCAACGGCGTGAGAGAAGCTCCAGTCCCGGTCGAAAAACTTGCTGCTGCACTCGGTGCTGAGATCCGTCGGGAGCCAGCCGAGGACGACTTGTCAGGCTTTCTCATGCGTGCCGTTGTCGGCCGCTGCGCGGTGATCGGTGTAAACAGTACCCACCATCCAAATCGCCAACGCTTTACGATCGCTCATGAGATCGGTCACCTGCTGTTGCACGACGGAGAAAAGATTCACGTTGATCGAACAGGGCAGGTCTATCAGGTCAACTTGCGAAGCGATGCGTCATCCGCCGGAACCGATATTTGCGAGATCGAAGCGAATGCGTTCGCCGCTGAACTGCTGATGCCGGCGCCGTTCCTCCAAGTCGATCTGGCGGAGCAGCGGACACTTAACCTGCTGGACGATGATGTGCTCGAAAGTCTTCTCAAGCCGTTGGCGCGCAAGTATGGGGTGAGCCCGCAAGCGCTCACTTTTCGCCTCGGGCGACTGGGGTACGTTCAGGTTTGAAAAATGTGACGACGCGCTGCGGGGAGAACCTGTGGCGTGCGTTCATGCACTACTTCTAGATTCAAATTACTTCGATATTGGGTTTGGCTATCGATGTTGTTGAACTTGTTCGTCAATTCCCTCGCTTCTAATCGCAAGGCTCCTCGGGAGATGCTTAATTCAGATGCGCTGCTCCTGAGATAGGGGATGCCGGTATGGACGCGGTTGATTTTCTGAACAGCGACGAAGCGGATTTGCCCAAGACGCGGGTTGGCGATTTCCCAACATTCCTAGATGGGACGTACACCGCCTTTCGCGGGCTCCTCGGCCGAATAGCTCCGCGCTCCGACATCGATCGAGTGATCGTGAACGAGACGGCCCGCGTGGAGCAACTCTCGGACGCAATGCGTGATGTCGTTCGTCTTGTGATCGCGGGCGACCGAGATGCCGCATACGCTCGGCTCGACGCGGAGCTACGGCGACTCGGGCCTCGGTTCCGAGTGCTCATGCCTCAAGGCGATATGTCGCAGGTCGTCAACCCGATGTATCGCTTCCGCTACGCGGGTCCAAATCCGCACCCGCCCGGCGGTCTTTTCCACATCCCGTTCCAATCAGTTCACCTTGTCCGGGAGATGAGGTACAGCGTCGCTGGTTTACCATCGCTTTACTTGGGTGGATCGACAGACGTCTGCTGGCGCGAACTGCGGGAACCCGACTTGGCACACATCGCCGTCTCGCGGTTCTACGCGCGCCCGGGGACAGGCTTACGTGTGCTGAATTTCGGGCACAGGCTACCGGTATTTGCCGCGTGGGTCGACAACAAGCCAGGAGATTTCGTTGGCCCGACAACCGCTTGCGCGATAATCGCCGCCCACGTAGCGTGCTGGCCGCTGATCGCGGCCAGCTCGATCCGGGTGCCGGATCCGTCGAGACCAGAACGCCCGGAATACATCATCCCTCAACTCGTACTTGAGTGGATCACACGGACACATGCCTATCACGGCATCCGGTACTTCTCGACACACTACGCGGAGTACCCCGACGACCCTAAGACGTATTTGAACTATGTCTTTCCAGCGAGCACTAGGCCCGCGCTGGGGTATTGCCGTGGGCTCTGCGACCTGTTCGAGTTGACCGACCCCGTGTCCTGGGCCCAGGCGAAAGCCGCCTCGGCTGCGGGTGTGCCGCGCCCAAGATATAAGACACGCGGGGTCCTTGACGCTGCACGCGAGGCTGAGTTCGGACGGGCCGAGGATGGGCTGCTAAGTTTGCCGATCCGGCCACTTGCGCCAGTCCCAGATTACATGCGCGCTGAACTCCGAACGGCAGTGCAGGTGCGGGCGTACACGATTTGGGAAAGCGAACACCACCTGCACGGGCGCGACCGGGAGCACTGGTTCCGGGCGAAGCATGAACTGGGAATTCCAGACGACATTCTCGTATAGAGGAAGCATTTGCGACTGGAACGTGGCAAGTCATTCGAAAGTACTAGCGAGGTTCTTTGGTTCGGGCTATATGTCGCGAAACTCACTTTCCGCGACATGAAAAAAGACCCCAAAACTGCCCCAGAAGTCGCTGGCCCGGTGCCGTCAGCGGGCCTTTACCACGCTGATACCGCGCCTGCGTTTTCGCCGCAACCCATCGGGAATCGAGAGGAACTTCGTCGGAAGCTCGGCGAGGCTTGTACCGCTTGGCTCATGAAATCCCAGTCCGGGGAAACTCGAAACACGTACTCACGGGATCTTTCGCAGTTTTTGCGGTTTTCGAGAATGCCGCGCGGCGAATGGGAGTTTCTCGCGTCACTGCGCCCGAGTCATGTCGCCGCCTGGCGCGACAGCCTGCTTGAACGCGGTCTAACGAACACCACCGTCTCCCGAAAGTTAAGCGTAATCCGCTCGCTCTTCGGATATCTCAAGAACTACGGGTACACCGGAGCGAATCCAGCAGACACAGCGTTCGTCTCCGCGCCGGTGCCGCCTCGGGACGGGAAGACCGTTGGACTAACTCCTCTGGATTGCCGACGGCTACTCGACGCGCCTACACTAGAAACGCCCGAAGGCGTTCGTGATCGGGCGATTCTCTCGGTACTGGCGTTTACAGGTTGCCGCGTGGGCGAGATCATTCGACTCCGCGCGGGCGACTTCAAGTCGAGCGGCGGCCACTACCTAGTCGAAGTGAAGGGCAAGGGCGGGAAGGAGCGACGTGTGCCACTTCACCCTGAAGTGGTGGAGCGGTTAAGAGAGTGGTTGGGTATCATTGGTCGCGAAGACACGGGGCCAATGTTCCGGGCGGTCAAGACAGCCCGCGGTAAGGGAGTGGACGGCTTCCTCGACACACCTCTTACGAGAAGAGGGATTCAATACCTCGTCGCACGCTATGTGAAAAGGCTCGGTCTAGATGCGAACGTCACGGTTCACTCTTTCAGAGTCACGGCCCTCACTACTGCCCGTGAGCGTGGTGCGGATTTGGTGGACTTACAGGACTTCGCTGGACATGCAGATCCCCGGACAACACTTACATACATTCGTAACCGTGATCGACTGAGTAGAAGCCCGGCTTACGTTCTAAAATACTAATATGGGACACAGGGCTTCCCGAGTGGATGCGGCCCTTAATCAGGGAAGGCATGCAGCCATTACGCCATAGGTAAGCGGTCAGCGGTCGACGTTCTTCCCCGTCTAAAGCAATCATGCGAGTTCATCTCCCCCGAATATCTCGGGTCTAAGGAGATGAAGTATGAAGAGAACAAAAGGCGAGCGTCGGAGCGTAACGTATTGGCGTGAGTTGATAGCGGAGCAGGAGGAAAGCGGGATCACGCAGCAAAGCTTCTGCGAAGCAAGAAACATTCCGCTAAGCTCGTTTCAATCCGCGAAGAAGCGAGTATCGGAATCACCTTTCTTCGAAGTTCGGCCTCCTGCTTCGATTTCCACAGCGGCGGGTTCATGGGAAGCGGAAGTAAACTTCCCAAACGGTATCACCGTCATAGTTCGAGGCTAAGACGATGCTGAACCTTTCGGGGGTCAAGCGGATCTTCGCCTGCGGTGAACCGGTGGACATGCGGAAGTCCTTCGATGGATTGATAGCGCTGACGAGCCATCACCTTCGTGAGGATCCACTTTCCGGAACTCTTTTTCTTTTCTCAAATCGGAGGGCAAATCTCGTGAAGATTCTGTTTTGGGATCGCACGGGATTTTGTCTTTATGCAAAGCGTCTCGAGCAAGGAAGATTTCGTTTTCGTTCTGGAGAGATCACTCAGCGAGAACTGGAATTACTGCTCGATGGAATCATTCTCGGAGGGAGACAAAATCGAGAAAGTTCGCTACATCTGAGTCGTGGAAGGAACTGACTCAAACGCAAAGTTGGAACAAGCGCTTCAGCAGGTCGCGCTTCTCGAAAAGCGTCTTCGAAAGACCGAACAACAGCTTCAGAGCTCCGAACAACAACGCCACAGCGTCCAGCGCCAACTTGATTGGTTCAAGCGACAGATCTTCGGAGAGAAGTCTGAAAGGCGCCTAGCTTCCGACCCCCGACAGCTCTGTCTCGGAGAACTGGTTAGCGAAACACCTCCCGCTCCGAGTGAGACAGTTCGCGCGTATCAACGAAGAACGAGTAAACGAACAGGCGACGATCGCGGGGATGAGTCCCTTTTACGGTTCGACGAAACGGTCCCGATCGAGGTTATTGAGAGCGCTCCCGAGGAGATGAAGACTCTCCCGGAAAGTGCTTACGAGCGTTTCCCTGACAAAATTTCCTATCGCCTTGCGCAGCGTCCAGGAGCATATGTGGTCCTGAAGTATGTGCGGAAAGTAATTAAGATCAAAGCGGACTCGCGGCTGCTCAGCTCCCCGGCACCTTCCTCCATCTTCGAGAGAAGTTTCGTCGATGTAAGTCTGGTAGCGAATCTCTTCATCGACAAGCTCCTCTACCACCTCCCGCTTTACCGGCAGCACCAACGTCTTGCCGCTTGTGGCATCACGCTCTCTCGAGCGTCATTGACCGCGTGGTTCCATCGTGCCGCGGATCTCCTCGAACCAATTTACTTCGCGCAGCTCTCCTCAATCCTTCAAAGTGAAATTCTGTTGATGGATGAAACACCGATTAGAGCCGGGCCAGTTAAAAAGGGAAAGCTTAGCAAAGGATGGTATTGGCCGCTTTTTGGCGATAAATCAGAAGTCGCATTTCCCTTTGCAGCATCGCGATCTGGGAAGTTCGCACGAGAGGTTCTCGGTGAATTCTGCGGGACCTTGGTCACTGACGGCTATCCTGTCTACGATCGGATAGCTCAGACGAGCGACAGCATTCAACATGCACAGTGCTGGGTTCACGCCAGAAGAATGTTTCTCAAAGCAGAGGCGCAAGAGCCGGAGCGGACTGCAAAAGCTCTTGCGTTTATCAGAGCGCTCTACGAAATCGAGGCGTCGATTGCGGGCTTTCCGAATGAGCAGCGGTCCTCCGTTCGAGCGGAGCGCAGTAAGATTGTTGTCGACGAATTCTTTCTCTGGCTTCGAGACGAGATTCATCGAGGTATCTTTCTCCCCAAAGACCCCTTTCTAGCAGCGGCGAACTACGCGTTCGATCGAGAAAAGGCGCTCCGGGTGTTTCTCGAAGATCCAGCAGTTCCGCTCGACACCAATCAGGTCGAGCGGGCACTCCGTCCGATCCCACTCGGACGGAAGAATTGGCTCTTTTGCTGGACCGAAGTTGGCGCAGAATACGTCGGTCAGGTTCAAAGCTTATTGGCTACCTGCAAGCTTCACGATGTCGACCCCTACACGTATCTAGTCGACGTTTTGCAGCGGGTCGCGACCCATCCCGCTTGGGACGTCCATCTCCTGACGCCGAGGCTTTGGAAGGAGAATTTCGCCGATAATCCGATGCGCTCGGATCTGGACAGCAAATTACGCAAGAACGCCGACCACTGACCGCTTACGCCATAGACTTCAATCATGTCGTTTCACCGTGATCACACGTTCGACAGGCCGACAGCGAATTGGCCTTCATGCTTTTGACTTGGCAAACCGTTCGTAATCGTCGATGAGCGATCCTTCAACCCCTATCGCACGAAGCTGCGCGAGGCAGCTCAGTCTGATCGACCAATCGGGCAATCGGCCTTCAATGTGCAAAATTTTTCGAAGAGATGTCTCGGCGATATCGACGCGGCCACTTAGCGCGGCGATATCTACACGCGTTGTAAGTATATGTGCGAGTTGCTCGGGCGATCGAGCTTTCGCTTCTGCTAAACCAAGATACTCATTGGCAGAATCATAATCCGCCCTATCTTCGGCGTATAGCTTGGCTAAAGCGACTAACGAGGCTGTTTGGTTTGGAAACATCTCGTTGTGCAAAATAAGAAGAGCCTCTGCTCTGTCGATGTCCCCCACGATTCGATTCTCGGCCACAAGCAAATAAAGGACGTATTGCTTATTCTCGGGTGTTATGGCCGCTTGCAATTGAGATTCAAGAAATGGACGCGGGTCGTCGCCACTTTTTTTCAGCTTACTAAATTCTTCAAAGCATGATTTCCAGTATTCCATACTCTCCACTAATGCTTATGCAAGCGTATCACTGGCGCTCACTGCTGGTCGTCCGGCGCAATTGGTGGAACACGAGGCGTTTCATCAGCTGGCGTCCAAGGGCGAACGCCTTTTTGGTGCCCTTTTAAGCAATCCCGATATACATCTAAGGCCCTATCCAAACATCCCCTCAAGTGATCTTGATCGAGATCGTCGCGAGGCTCTGGGTAGCGTGCGTAACAAATATCTTGCTCCTTTCCCCATTCCTCATTGCAATTCTCATCGCGTTCAACCTCTTTCCTAAACTGATCTAAATAATAATGCGTACCTGCTACACATAGCCCTATAATGCCGCCTGCGCCCATGCCCGCTCGCACTGCGACTGGTGCCACTCTTGCAGCCACGGCTTCCACGCCCGCGGCGATGCCGGGATCCAGCCCATCCGAGTCAAGATAGCTAATAGGATTGGATTCGACGTAATTATATAAATTACTTCCCCCTCTGTATCTCACGGGATCTCGTGATAGCCATCGCTTCAAGCCTGTGTGGAACCACCTGTGAGTAGCGTTAATGATTTTTGAACTCCCATCGGAATAGTATCCAACAATCCCTCCGTACTGAAATGGATTGAACTGGCTGCCACTTGAGAATAATCCTGCGCCATAGCCATCATATCGGTAGGTGTTTTCGATGGCTCCAGTGATGTCGGTTAGATATCTGACATCCTTCTGGGGACCGGAATGATACCAAAACGACTGATTATTGCCTAAATCACGTTGAGAAGTCAGGCCTGCCGAGCCCCAAGTATACAGAAAGGAGGGCAACTGCGATTGTATCTCTCCTATCAGCGTGTTGCCTGAGTAAATGTAGAACAGCTTAGAGCTTGGGCTGGCAGTGTTATACCTGAATATTCGTCTTCCGCTCGCATCATGCCCATACGTAATATCGTCAGCGGAGGTCTGCTGTCGACTTAGGCGATTTCTAACATCCCAGGTCAGTGTTGTGCTCACAAATCCAGTTCCACTTACCCCCGTCAAATTTCCGTCAGCGTCATAACTCACACTCCCGCCACTCAGCGAACTGATCTTATTTGCGTCGTCGTAGTTCGCAAACGTAGACCCGTTGTACTGCGTCATGTTGCCAGCGAGATCGTAATCGTAGCCCCTCGTGTACGAGCCCGTGCCCGATCTATCCTCCGCCGTCAGCCGGTAGAGCGCGTCGTAGGTATACTCGACTTCAGACGAGTCAAGTTCCGTCACCTTTGTGATGTTCCCGACGGTGTCGCTTCCTCCGTCGTATTCCAGGTCGTAGCTCGCAAAGGGAGTAGACCCCAACTTGTGGAGAATCTGCGTTGGCCAGCCGCGTTCTTGGTTGAAGGTGTAGGTCGTCGATGTTCCGTTCTCGTTCGTTTGGGTCTTCAGCTTCCCTACCCCGTCGTAGGCAAACGTTGTCGTCTCGCCGAAACTGTTTACAACCTCGGTTAACCTTCCAGCTCCCTCGTAGTCGTAATTCCAACTTGCGACGCTCGACATTCCGTCCTTCCATTCGAGCGAGAGGAGCGTTCCATCCGGATTGTAGCCGTACTCCAGCGACTGGGCGTTGGTCAGCCCCGAGGCGCTCCAGTCGTATTCGACCGCATAAACTCTTCTGCCGGACGTGTAGGAGTAGGTCGTCGTTCCTACTTCGTCCGTCACCGCGGATACTCGCCCGTCCGTCCGAAACGTGTAGCTGATCGCGGTCGGAGTTCCGCTGACTGGAACGAGGTCAATCTCCTCCACTCGTCCGGAGGCATCGTAGGAGTACTGCTTCTTGTGCCCGCGGGTGTCCTCGGTCTCTGCGAGCCGTCCGTAGTCGTCATACTGGTAGAGGGTGTAAGAGCCGTCCGGGTAGAGAGTCTTCTTTAACTCTCCTGCGAGTCCGTGCTCGTATTCGGTCTCCTTGCTTCGGGCGTCGATGAACGTCGTCGTTCGGTGGTCAGTGTCCTGGTCCCAGGCGAGACTCTTCGACAGTGGCATGTCCACCCCGGTCAACTTTCCGCAGACCGCGCAGAAATCGAACGAGGTTACCGCCCCCGCCTCGTCGGTGATCGAAGCCAGCCTCCGGTAGCTGTAGGCGTAGTCCCGGTACTTCCCGTCGGGATGAGTCTCCCGCGTTGTTCGCCCGCCCGCGTCGTAGGCGAACTGAAACGCGATGTCGGTTCCGCTCTCCGGCGTCTGTTCAATTTCCGTCACTTGGCCCGCGCCGTTGTAGCTCGTGAACCGGGTCTCGTTCCCCGCCCCGTTCGTGATCTTCTTGAGGTAGCCGTAGTTCGGTGAAGAGCTTGTCTCCTCGTATTCGTAGGTTGTGGTTCCAGTTGGAGATCCGCTTGGCGGCACAACGGTGAGAACTTGGCCGTAGGCGTTGTAACTCTTGGTCCAGGTGTTCGCATCCCCGTCGGTGACGCCGGTCGGAAGGTGCGGCTGCGCCACGTCTCCGTAGGCGAGTTGGACCAGGCTTCCGATCGTGTCCTCGACTTCAGTCAGGTCTATGCCGTTTCCCGCGTAGGTGAACGTCCAGACTCCGCCGTTGTTGTCGTCGATCTCGGTCACTTTCCCTTTCGAGTTGTAGGTGAAGTCGGTCGTCGTCGCCCCATCCGAGATCTCCGTGATGTTGTGGTTCGAGTCGTACTGGAACGTGTAGTTCACTCCGGCCGAAGCCCCGTTCATCACCGGAAGAATCGTTCGGATCAGCCGCCCCGAAGAATCGTAGTCGTGCTTGGTCACTCCGCCCTTCGAGTTCGTCACCTCGGTGCGGTAGTGAGCGCCCGAGCCCGGCGTTGCAAAGTAGTTCACGTTCGCGTTCCCCCCACCTGGCCAGGTCATGTTCGCGAGGTAGGTCGTCTGTCCGCTGACCGCTCCTTGCGGCAGGTAGGTGAAGGAGAGCTTCGAGGCGGTATCGCCGTCTTTCTCAACATCTTTCAGGAGGTGCTGCTGCCCTCCCGCCGTGAAGTAGGTGAGATCAACCTTCTCGATCACGGTGCCGCCGCTAGTCTTCCGCTGGATGGAGGAGACCTTCGCGTTCCCGTTGTAGGAGATGGTCGTGTAGTTCCCCGTCGAGTCCTCGGTGATCTGCGTGATCCGCGGATAAGAGTCGTAAGTGAGCGTCACCGTCCGGCCCGTACCCACTTCTTCGATCTCGACCGGATGATTCTGCCCGCTCTTCAGTGCCCAGGTGATTTGACGGATGTTCCCGACCGGGTCTGTGATCTTCGTGAGCCCGCTGCCTGGCCCGTTGAACTCGTAGGTCCAGCTTCCGGCCTGCCAAATCTCGCCCGGAGGACCGGCGTTCTCAAGCTTGTAGCCTCCGGTGATGCTGGAGAACGTCCCATAGAATCCAGCCGGTGGCGTCGGTGAGCCGCTTGTCGTGCCGACATAAAACTCGCTTCCGTCGGCATCGACAAAGTATCGAGAACTCCCGGAGACCATGAACCCGATGGAGTACGTGAAGTTCCCGTTCATCATGCTCGTGAAGTACGAGCCGCCAACGATCCGGTGGCTGTGGATCTGAATTTCGAGCGGGATGCCGGAACCCCGCCCGGCCTGGCTCGACACGCTGACGCTGACGGTAGCGTTCCCGGTGGCAGGAGTGACCGATCCGGTTGCGCTCATCGTACCGCGTTGGGCCGGTTCCGCGCTCGCCGTGCTCATGATCGGCGCTCCACCCGACCCAGCATTTCCTCCGTCCCCCGCTCCACCGCACTGATGCGAGATCGAACCACTGTCGGTGGCGTCCGTTCCCGCTTTCGATGGCGTTTTCGGGCGGCACTGCATGTTCTTGGAAGTCGTATTCGAAGTGCCCTCATCGTCCCACACTGTGAGTTGCGCGGTGTAGGTTCCGGGATACGGCGGGTTGAAGCTGATCGAGTTGTTGTTTGATGAAGAAAAACCGTAGCTGCTCGGACCGGTCAGGGTCCACGCCGCGGAGCACGTATTTCGCGAAGTCGGAGAAGGTGCCGGTGGAGGGTTGTCCGGATCACGCGAGAAGTTCGCGAACGATGTATCGAGGCCCTCGGAGCAGTTCTGCTGGACATCGAGCACAACCTCCGGCGGGCTCGTCGCAAACGCCGCGGTGATCGTTTGGTTCCCGGTCATGGTCGTGTCGGCGACTCCGGTGCCATCCGTCCTCGCGGATGCCGAAACCAAGTAGGTCGTAGACGGTGCGACCTTGTAATAGGTGACACCGCCGAATGTTTTCGAGTTACCGGGGGAGCAGCCGAGATGAACCGAACTGTCTCCACTTCGACTCGACGGTCCGTTCGTACTGATCCCACCGCTTGTCATCGTCGCCGAGAACGAGCCGGCGTTGTACATGTACCCGCCGTAGCCGACAGAACTCGCGTTCGGCGCGTTGATGGTGTAGCTGGCGGTCCCGGAGCCTGAGAGGAGGACGTCCCCGCCGTGCTTCGCCCAGAGGCTGAAGCGGTATCCGACGCTATACTCGCACAAACCGCTGCCGCTCGTTCGCTCCGCAGTGATCGAGTTGCTGAGGGTGAGCGTTCCGTTCGACGCGCTTGCCGAACTCGACTCGTCGAAGTCACAGATTCCTGAAGTCCACGAACTGGAGTCGCTCAGTGTCGTGATCTGAGCGGCACTCGATGAATTGCTGCCGTTCGAGACGTGGTTTCCTTCGTAGATGAAATCGGGTGGCGTCTGAGCAAGGGCGCTTCCGCCGATCTGAATAACGAACGTGAGCAACAGGACGAGGCCAATCCGGGGTCTTCTTCCAATCATGCTCCCTCCGTGGATAATTCTCGCCGACGCTAGCATGGCCGATTCGGCAAAAATACCCCCTCTTCGTCCTCACAAATATGCAACGTGAAGGAGGCCCGGTGGTGCACGGGCCTACATCGAAAACCATCAGTAATCATCCGGCAGGAGCACGGTCGTAACCGAGCGATCGGCCTCGGTTATCACCCAGAAGCGAACTCCCGCCGTCGAGGTGTACGACGACAAGAGCCTTGTGCCGTCTCGAAGCGCCTCGTCATTCGCGGCCGTGTCTTCCGCATCGACATCGCCCCAATCTCCGGAGGCGTGCCTTCTGATCGCCGCGACCATATCGGGCTGACTAAGGGCCGCAAGCGCCGCGGGCGTAGCCACGATCTGCCCGAGCGGAACTGGCAGCAAGTGCGGAGGGACCATCGTGTCACCTCCCCTGGTTACTTCTCGGACCCGGCCGGGTTCTCGTAGATCCAAACCATCGCCATATCGGCAACCTTTCCGACGAGTGGCAGATCCTCCCGCCCGAAGCTGGTCGAATCTTTCCACTTATCGTGTTGGTCCTTGTAAAGGCGGGTGATCTGGACGTTGTACCGCGGGCCGTTCTCGGTGTCGTTCAGCCACACCGCAGCGCGAATGCGGCCGAGTCGGACCTCGTGAACGGGCTTGTTCCCGCTCTTCTCTTCATGCGCATGTTCGCGAGGTGATTCACCACGCGGAGCCGCTTTGTCGGGGACGTTTCTTGTTGCCATCGCTGGTACTCGGAAGGGAATGGGATTGGACGAAGTGGCGGCACTTGTGCCCGGCCGCCGGATCGGACTGCGTTCCGTCGCGTTTCGGTCTGGTCGGAGAGATCCTTCTCCGCCGACAGCACGTGGAAGTTCCCCACCTGCGTTCTCGTTGTCCTGACTGTCGCCTTGGGCTCGCTCGAATCAGTTGCACAAAACCGAACTGCACCACCGGCCTCCGTGCGCCGTTCGGGTGGCGCACGGAGGCGGCGTTCGTTGCTTCGGAATCGCTGGACGGCGAAAAGAACGAGTCACCCAACGGCGACGGATGACCGCACACTAGCCTGGGCGCAGTTCGACGGGCATTGCATGTTGATTGCAGACGTTCAGTAGCGTGGTTTTCGTTTCGGCGTGCGTGTTACCTCTCGTGCCACCCGGAGCAAGTCTTCCGGCTCGATCTTTTCGCAGTCTCACTTCGCTAGATGTTCGATCCGACCTCGCGGCCGTCCGCGTCCCGCACGGCCTAACCGAGAGGCCGGTGGTGCAACCGATTTGGTTTCTCAACTCGCCCCACTCCCATTCCCTTTCGAGGATCTTCCGTGACCAAACAGAACCTGACCCGCGCGAGCGGGGAGTTGTTCCGCCGCGCGCCGGACGAACGATTCCCCGATCTCGACACCCTCCTCGCCCACTGTCGGCGGGAGAAGGACGAATCCGCCGACCGCTGGCATCCGCCGCAAACGCTCGCGCCCGAGCCGACGGCGGACGGGCGGCTCGGCATCCGCGCAGGGCCCGACGGCTTGTTCGCGTTAAACGACTGGAGCTTCGGACAACTCTGCGGCCTCGCCCGCGTGAGCAAGGAGACGGTGAACCGCCTCGCTCCGGCGACGGCCGCCCAAGTGTTCCGCGAGACGCTGCCGGGCGGGAACAAGCCGCTGCAACTCCTCACCCGCAGAGACGGGGTCCGGTCGGTGCACGGCACCGCCTACACAAGGCTCCATAACGCGGACCTCGTATCGATGCTGAAGGACTATGCGACCGACTTCCAGCCGCCCCAGGTGGGGATGAACGGTGGGACCGGTCTCTACTGCGGCGAACAAGACCTGTTCTGCTTCCTCATCGACCCGGCCGGCTGGGCGGAGATCGACGGAGAGGCGTTTGCGCCGGGCTTCTTCGTTTGGAACTCCGAGGTGGGGAAGCGCAGCGTCGGCATCCAGACGTTCTGGTTCCAGAAGGTGTGCGCGAACCACATCGTCTGGGACGCGGTCG
>CAYVRB010000008.1:2411-40630 GCA_964453375.1 uncultured Alcaligenaceae bacterium | reverse complement strand
GGCCTCCTTCCCACCGGCCGCGTCGAAACCGTCGCCCGCGACAAACTCGTCGCCGAATTGATCCACGTCGTCTGCGAACGCGGCTTCTTCCGCCTCGCCGACCTCCGCGACGCCATCGCCCGCAACACCCTGAAATTGCAGGACCTCGACGGCGTCCGCGAGATCGCCACCGGGGACGAACTCCTCCGCGCCGACAAGCTCCTCGGCCAGGAACTCTTCGGCATCTACCAGCGCGGGGAAATCTATCTCCGCGGCATCCAGCGAATGAGCGCCGCCGGGTTCGGCACGCCGATCGGCCGCGCCGTCGCGCTCTTCCTCCTGCTCCCGTTCGGCGGGGCGTTTCTCGCGCTCGAATTCCTCCAGCACGTCGCCCACGGCGCCGCCGGCCTCGGCGCCGCGGTCGGATTGCTCGACGAAGGCCACCACCCGCACCTCGTCCACTGGTGGACGCTCGCGCCGCTCGGCCTGTTCTTCCTCGGCCTCGTGAATTCGCGGCCGTTCCGCGCCGCCGTCGGCCGCGCGTGCGGCCGGTTCGGTACGGCGCTCGCGACGCTCTTCGTCCGGCTCCCGCGTTCGCTCTGGCGCTCCCGCGCCGTGCGCTTCGCGGTCGATAGCCGCGTCGTGCAGTACTTCTGGCGCACTGTGGCGCTGCCGCTCGCCCTCGGCGTCATCGCGGCGCTCGCCACCATCCTGTATTCGGACCCCTTCGCGCCGGGCGTCGCCGTCGCCGTCGGCGCGCTGGCGTTCGTCGCCTCGTTCGTCGCGATCCATTCCCCGCCGGGCCGCGCGGTGTACGAGGCGCTCGCCGAGGCGGCGCTCGACACCGGCCGGTTCCTCTGGGCGAGCCTGATCCCCGGCCTCGTGTCGTGGGTCGTCTGGGCGTTCCGCGAGGTCGCCGACGCCGTCGAACGGATGCTCTACGCCGCCGACGAGGCGCTCCGCTTCCGCGAGGGGCAATCGAAGGAGATGCTCTGGCTGAAGGTCGCCGTCGGCGTCGTCTGGTTCCCCATCGCCTACGTCACGCGCTTCGTCTTCTACCTGCTCGTCGAGCCGCAGGTGAACCCGGTGAAGCACTTCCCGGTCGTCACGGTGTCGCACAAGGTGATCTGGCCGATGGTGCCGCAACTGTCGCGCTGGACCGGCCTCTCGCCCTGGACGATGGGCACGATCGTGAACGCGATCCCCGGCATCTTCGGCTTCATCGCCTGGGAGTTGAAGGAGAACTGGCGGCTCTACGCGGCGAACCGCCCCGACCGCCTGCGCCCCGTGCCGATCGGCCACCACGGCGAGACGATGCGCGGCCTGCTCCGCCCCGGCTTCCACTCCGGCACCGTGCCCAAGCTCTTCCGCAAGCTCCGTGCCCTCCGCGATACGGCGAATCCCGACGACCGCAAGCGCCGGCACCTCCGGCACGAACTCCACCATGTCGAGGAGGCCGTTCAACGGCAGCTCAAATGGGAACTCCTGCCGTTCCTGAACGATCCCGCGATCCGCGTGGAACGCGTGGCGCTCGGCTGTCGGCGGATCGAGGCGACGCTCGCGAAGGGGGCCGGTCGGCTGACGCTGGCGTGGGAATTGATCGACGGCGAGGTCGTCGGCGAAACGGTCTTCGAGAACTGGACGGCGACGGCGGACGAAAGCGCCGCCGTCGCCGGGATGCACGCTTGCGCGGCCGCCGCCCGACCCGAACCGCCCGCGTGGACCGATTGGGTCAAGCGGTGGGACGTCACCCGCCCATCCGCCGAATCGTAGGTCGGGCCGAGGCTCTGGGAGGCCCGACTCGCTCGCGATTGCCGGTGGTGTCGGGCCTCGAAGACTCGGCCCGACCTACAGTTCGCCAGTTCGCCCAATCGATGCGACTTCGTCGTCACCCGCCCATCCGCAGGGTGAACCAGCCGATGGCCACCTTGGGGATGACCTTGAGGCTGATCGAGAATCGGGACTTCAACATCTCGCCGCCCTCGTAGGTGACGCCCATCACCGTCACGCGCTTGTCCTCGTTGCCGAGAAGTTGGGCCGCGACGGTGCCGGCCTGCTCGTTACCGGCTTTGATGAGGTCGCCGAGCCGCTTCGGACTGGCGACCAACTCGAACACCTTCGACGGCTCGGCCTTCGGCGCGAGCGCCGCCTTCATCGTGTCCTTCCACTCCGGCCCCATCGCGAGATAGATGCCCTTGGATCCCAGCGCGAAGTGGAGTTCGTTCGATCCAAAAATCGCCTTCACCGAATCGTTCTCGCCGCTCGTTTCGATCCGGTGAACGTTGAGCGATTCCACTTGCGCCACGTCGAACTTGAATTCGTTCTTGAACTTGCCGGGGGCACCGTCGTGTTTCGACGCGGCCTTGAACGCCTTCTCCAACCCGCTCGCGTCGTCGATGTTCACGGCCGCGAAAGCGGTGAACTTGCCGTCCTTGTTCGGTCCGTTCACGCCGAAGGCGAAGTCGATCGATTCGCCCTTGATCGTCCGGCCGAGGCCCTTGAGGAGTTCGTCGATCACCGGCCGCACGTAATCGGGCGCGTCGTCCTTGCCCTTCTGCCCCGCTTCGACCAGCTTGCCGAGGATGTCCTTCACCTCCGGCGTCGCGATCGGCAGTTGGAACAACCCGCCCGCCGCCGTGCTGTCGGTGATGAGCGACGCGAACCGGTTCGACGTCGGCTTCATCGCCGCCAGCTCCTTCGCGTAGTCGGTTCCCTTCTTCGGCAGCGCGTAGCTCTCGATGGCGATCTCGGCGGCCTTCTCGTCGAACGCCAGCCGGAATCCGGTCTCCTCCGTGTCCTTCATCTGCGCGGTCGATTTCTTCGCGAGGGCCGTGTAGCTCTTGAGGATGTTCCCGGCGAGGTCGCTCCACGCGCCGAGGTTCTGGAGTTGGCCGTTCAGTTCTTCGATTTGCTCCGCTTGCTGCTTCACGAGCGCTTCGGGGAAGCGGTCCGAGAAGATGCGGGCGAGGAACAGCCCGGACTCGCCCGGCTTGGTCAGGTTCTTCGTGGGCAGCAAGTTCTTGACGTCGAGCAGTTCGTCCTTCGCGTTGAAGCCGATGTACAGGTGCCCGTCGTGGAAGCGGGCGCGGACGGGGATTTCGTCGTGGTCGCCCCCCTTGGTGGTGAGCGCGTAGAGGCCCTTGTTGCCCTCGATCGGGTCGAAGTTCAGCGGATCATTCGCGGGGCCGAGCCGTGCGACGAAATCCTTGAACTCGTTCTCGCCGGTGATGGGGATGGCGACGAAGCCATAGATCTCCTTGAAATCGTCCGGCCCCTTGAGCGCCTTGTCGGGCAGGTACAGGTAGCCGACGACCGGCTTGGTCATGTCGAGGCCGGCGAAGCCCTTCTCGCCGAGCTTGCCCTGGATTTGCCCGTCGATGATCCCGGCGAACCCGTCGCCGGCGACGATGCCGACGATTTTCTTGACGCTCTCCAGCAGCTTCTGCCCGGGGGCGAACTGGACGATGACCGGCGGCCCGCCGCCGGACTTGATGACGGGCGCCGGCGCCGCCGAAGCGCTGAGGGCGAGGCCGACCAGCAGCGCGGCCGAAAGGACGATTCGCGTTCGCATGGAATTGTCTCCGGGGAAGTGCGATGCCGGCATCATACGCGGGCGCACCGCCGATGCAACGAATCCTTGCTTCGGGCAAGCTTGGTCCGCATAACAGTAGGGCACTTCCCTCACACCCCGGAGCCGCACTCGCCATGCGCATGCTTTCGTTCGTCCTCGCCGCGTGCCTCGCCGCGCCGGCGTTCGCCCAGTCGCCGGACATCCCGCCCGACCTCGAGAACTACGTGAAGAAGGCCGAGCCCGACTTCGCGTGGAAACTCGAAAAGAAAGAGGAAACCGACGCGGGGTCGATGCACCTCTACCACCTCATGTCGCAGAAATGGCACGGCGAACTGTGGGAGCACGACCTGCAAATCTTCATCCCCAAGGAGGCGACCGACAAGACGTCGATGGTCATCCTGAACACCGGCGGCTCCGCCGGCGGCGGCACCACGGCGCTCGGCCTCGAGATCGCCCGCCGCGTCAAGTACCCCGTCGCCGTCCTCTTCCAGATCCCAAAGCAGCCGCTCTACAACGGGAAGAAGGAAGACGCCCTCATCGCCGAGACGTTCGTCCGCTACCTCGAATCGGGCGATGGCAGTTGGCCCCTGCTCTTCCCGATGGCGAAGTCGGTCGTCAAGGCGATGGACGCCCTCCAGGAGATCGGCAAGAAGGACTGGAACGTCGAAGTGAAGCACTTCCTCATCACCGGCGCCTCCAAGCGCGGCTGGACGAGCTGGCTCACCGCCGCCACCGGCGACAAGCGCGTCAAGGCGATCGCCCCGCTCGTCATCGACACTCTCAACTTCCAGAAGCAGATGCCGAACCAGGTGAAGTCGTTCGGCAAGTTCAGCGAGATGATCCACGACTACGAGGAACGCAAGCTGATCCCGCTGCCCGACACGACGGAAGCGCGCAAGCTCTGGGCGATGGTCGACCCGTGGGTTTACCGCGAGCGCCTGACGCTGCCGAAGCTGCTCGTCCACGGCACGAACGACCCGTACTGGACGCAGGACGCGATGAACCAGTATTGGGACGACCTGAAGGGGGACAAGTGGGTGCTGTACGTGCCGAACGCCGGGCACGACCTGCGCCCGCAGGACAAGCCGAACACGAAGGACGCGAAGAAGGACCCGTTCCCGCTCAAGGCGATCGACACGCTGGGCGCCTACAGCAAGCTGATCCTCTCCGGCAAGACGCTGCCGAAGATCGACTGGAAGGCGGCCGGGATCAAGAACAACTACGAGACGGCGCAGACGCGGCTCGGCGCGAAGCCGGTGTCGGTGCAGAGTTGGTCCACGACGTCCGACACGCGGGACTTCCGCAAGTCGATCTGGGTGAAGGACCACAAGGACGTGCAGACGATCTTGGCGAGCGATCCGAACAAGGACGAACCGCCGCTGGCGGTGCTGAACCTGCCGGTGCCGGCGAAGGGAAGCGCGGCCGGGTTCCTGGAGTTCACGTTCGAGATCGACGGCACGAAGTTCAATCTCTCGACGCCGATCACCATCGCGGACGCGAAGTAGTGGGTTGGGATTTTGCGCGAGAATTGGAGAAGTATGGTCCGCGAAGCCCACGGACGATCGTCCGTGGGCTTTCGTTTGCGCGATCCTATTGTGCGCGCGTGGCGCGGTCCCGCTACGAGAACTTCACCGTCGCGTCGGTTCTTCTGCCTCGGAGGCTGCTGCCGCACTTCCACGCCGTGTACGCCTACTGCCGCTGGGCGGACGACCTCGCCGACGAGACCGCCGGCGGCGCCGAATCGCTCGCGCTGCTCGATTGGTGGCGCGGCGAGCTGAATGCGGCCTACGACGGCCAGCCCCGGCATCCGGTGATGGTCGCCCTGCGAGAAACCGTTCGCCGATTCGCCATCCCGCGCACGTTGTTCCTCGATCTCCTGATCGCCTTCGAGCAGGATCAACGGAAGAAGACCTACGCGACCTTCGACGAACTTCTCGGTTATTGCCGGCATTCCGCGAATCCGGTCGGTCGGCTCGTTCTCCACCTGTTCGAGTGCTTCGACGAGGAACTGGGGAAGCTCTCGGACGAAATCTGCACCGGGCTGCAGCTCGCGAACTTCTGGCAGGACGTGGCCCGCGACCACGCCATCGGCCGCGTCTACCTGCCGGAGGAGGACCGCCGGCGCTACGGCTACGGCGACGCGGATCTCGCCGCGCGACGGTTCACGCCAGCGTTCCGCGAGCTTTTGGCGTTCGAGGTGGACCGCGCCCGCGGCTTCTTCGATCGCGGCCAGGCCCTGCTGTCGACGCTGCCGCGCCGCGCCCGGATCGACGTGGCGCTGTTCCTGAGCGGCGGCCGCGCGACGCTCGACGCCATCGCGGCCATCGGCTACGACGTGTGGGCGACGCGCCCGACCGTCTCGAAGTCGCGCAAGTTCCGACTTCTGGTGCGGGCGATCCTCGGCGGCGCCTTCGCCTAGCGTCGGTGCTGGTTGCGCGTCGCGCCGATCCTTATACCGAACTTCACGCAGGCATTCCCACCCAAGGACCTCTCCATGTCCTCGCCGAACACCAACATCACCAGCGTCCTCAAGGAATCGCGGGTCTTCCAGCCGTCGAAGGAGTTCGTCGACCAGACGCACGTGAACGAAGCCGAGCGCCAACGGCTCTGCGATTGGGCCGCGAAGGACTTCGACGGCTTCTGGGCCGCGCAGGCCGAAAGCCTGCGCTGGTCGCGCAAGTGGGACCAAGTGCTGGACTGGTCGAACGCGCCGCACGCGAAGTGGTTCGTCGGCGGCACGCTCAACGTCAGCGACAACTGCCTCGACCGCCACCTCGCGACGGACCGGCGGAACAAGATCGCCATCCTTTGGGAGGGCGAGCCGGGCGAGACGCGCGTCATTACCTATCTGCAGTTGCACCACAACGTCTGCAAGTTCGCGAACGGCCTGAAGAAGCTCGGCATCCAAAAGGGCGACCGCGTCACCATCTACATGCCGATGATCCCCGAGGCCGCCGTGGCCATGCTCGCGTGCGCGCGCATCGGGGCGGTGCATTCGGTCATCTTCGGCGGCTTCTCGGCGGAGGCGGTGGCGGACCGCAACAACGACGCGAAGGCCAAGCTCGTCATCACCGCCGACGCCGGGTTCCGTCGCGGCAAGACGGTGCCCCTGAAGGCGAACGTCGACGTCGCGCTCGAGAAATCGCCCACCGTCGAAAAATGCGTCGTCTTCAACCGCGCCGACGAACCGGTCGCGATGAAGGACGGCCGCGACATCTGGTGGAAGGAACTGATCGAGGACGTCTCCGGCGATTGCCCCGCCGAACCGCACGACAGCGAACATCCGCTCTTCATCCTCTACACCTCCGGCACCACCGGCAAACCGAAGGGCGTGCTCCACACCACCGGCGGCTACCTGCTCGGCGCCTCGCTCACGCACAAGTGGGTCTTCGACCTCAAGGAGGACGACGTCTACTGGTGCACCGCCGACGTCGGCTGGGTGACCGGGCACAGCTACATCGTCTACGGCCCGCTCGCCAACGGCGCCACCGTCGTCATGTACGAGGGCGCGCCGAACCACCCGGCCGAAGACCGCTTCTGGAAGATCGTCGAGGATTACAAGGTCACGATCCTCTACACCGCCCCGACGGCGATCCGTGCCTTCATCAAGTGGGGCGACCAGCACCCGAAGAAGCACGATCTCTCGTCGCTTCGGTTGTTGGGCAGCGTCGGCGAGCCGATCAACCCGGAAGCCTGGATGTGGTACCACGACGTCATCGGCGGCGGCCGCTGCCCGATCGTCGACACCTGGTGGCAGACGGAAACCGGCGCGATCATGATCTCGCCGCTGCCGGGGGCCGTGCCGACGAAGCCCGGCAGCGCGACGAAGCCGCTGCCCGGCATCTTCGCCGAGGTCGTGGACAAGGAAGGCAAGGCCGTGCCCGCGAACGCCGGCGGCTTCCTCGTCGTCAAGAAGCCCTGGCCGAGCATGATGCGCACGATCTACGGCGACGACGAGCGCTTCAAGGCCACCTACTGGAGCAACTACCCCGGCCTCTACTTCACCGCCGACGGCGCCCGGCAGGACGACGACGGCTACATCTGGGTCATGGGCCGCGTCGACGACGTGCTGAACGTCAGCGGTCACCGGCTCAGCACGATGGAAGTCGAGAGCGCGCTGGTGAATCACCCGAAGGTAGCCGAAGCCGCCGTCGTTGGTCGCCCCGACGACCTGAAGGGCGAGGCGATCTGCTGTTTCGTGACGCTCAAGCAGGGGAACGCGCCGAGCGAGTCGCTGAAGGCGGACTTGAAGGCGCACGTGGCGAAGGAGATCGGCGCGCTGGCGCGGCCGGACGAGATCAAGTTCACCGACACGCTGCCAAAGACGCGCAGCGGGAAGATCATGCGCCGCCTGCTGCGGGACATCGCCGCGAACCGCCAGGGCAGCCAGGACACGACGACGCTGGAGGATTACGGCGTGCTCGCGAAGCTGCGGGCGGACGAGGAGTAGGAAGCCCGGAGCGCCAGCGACGGACGAACTCGAAGTGGCGAAACGAATACGTCGCTGTTACTATGGTGCTGGAGGATCGTGCCGCTCCTTGAGGTGCCGCGATTCGCCCAGCACTGGTTCACCCCACCCCAACCCAATTCCTTCCCATGCCCGCACCGAATCCCGAATCGCTGAAACTCGTCAAGGACCACGGCCGGCCGGCCATCGCGTTCGCCGCCGTGCGAGTCCCCGGCACCGACCGCGTCTTCCTCGGCTCGTCCGACTTCAAAGTCAGCGAAGGCGAACTCACCGACAAGAAGTTCGAGCCGAAGGACCTCTACGCCCACGGCAGCTACGTCACGTCGCTGGCGCTCGCCGGCACGACGCTCGTCTCGGGCGGGTACGACGGCAAGCTCGTCTGGTGGGACACCGCCGCGAACAAGGAGATCCGCAGCCACGCCGCCCACGCGAAGTGGATCCGGCAAGTGCTCGCGTCGCCGGACGGGAAGTTCGTCGCCAGCGTGGCCGACGACATGGTCTGCCGGATCTGGAACGCGGCGAACGGGCAGATGGTGCGCGAGCTGCGCGGCCACGCCGAGAAGACGCCGCACAACTTCTCCTCGATGCTCTACGCCGTGGCCTGGTCCGCCGACGGGAAGTATCTCGCGACGGCCGACAAGACCGCGAAGGTGCACGTCTGGGACGCAGGCACCGGCGCGAAGCTCAAGACCGTCGAGGCGCCGATCATGTACACGTGGGACGTGGTGCAGCGGCTGCACTCGATCGGCGGCGCGCGATCGCTGGCCTTCTCGCCCGACGGCAAGCACCTCGCCGTCGGCGGCACCGGGAAGATCGGCAACATCGACCACCTGGAGGCGAAGGGCCGCGTCGAAGTGTTCGAATGGCAAAAGGAGGAGCGCGTCGCCGAGATCGTCACGGACAAGAGCCAGGGCCTCGTGAACAAACTCGCCTACGCCCCGGACGGTTCGTGGCTCTTCGCCGCCGGCGGCGCGGGCGAAGGATTCGTCGCCTTCCTGGACGTGGCCGGCAAGAAGGTGTTGAAGCAGGAGAAGGCGCCGATGCACGTGCACGACGTTTCGATTTCGCCGAAGTGGGATTCCCTCGTGCTGGCCGGGCACAACAAGGTGGCGCTCTACAAGCTCGGGTGACGCTCACTTCTTTGCGATCCCGTCCCACGCCGCGAACACGTCCGGCAGGGCCTCGCGCACGATCAGCATGTGCTCGAGGCCCGCGTACTCCTTGAACGTCGCGTCCGGCAGCGCCTTCGCGAGCGCCTTCGCGCCGGGGAGCGCGAAGTCCTTGTCGCCGACGCCGATGAAGAACGGCAGCTTCGCGAACGCGGCCTGCTTGACGCGGCCGCCCCCGCCGCCGAGCGCCGCGGCGCCGGCGAAGAGGCCCGGATTCTCCTGGCACAGCGCCACCGTCTGAGCCGCGCCCATCGAATGGCCGACGACGAAGACCTTGCTCCGGTCGATCGGGTACCGTTCGCCGAGCGCGTCGAGGATCGCCTTCGCGGGCGGTCCGCCGCCGAAGCCGAGCGGGCTGCGCGGCGCGACGAGCAGCCAGCCTCGCTTCTCGCATTCCTTCACGATGTGGCCGGCGCCGTAGCCTTCGAAGAACAGATTCTCGCTGCCGCCGGCGCCGTGGAGCGCGACGACGATTGGCACCGGCTTCTTCGCGTCGAGGCTCTTCGGCACAAAGAGGCGCAGGGGTTGGGTCTTTCCCTTCTCCAACGGCACCGAGAGCAGGAACTGCCCCGGATTCCCCCGACGAAAATACGCCGGCGTCGAGACGATCCGATCCGCCATCGAAATGAGCGAGGCCGCGAGTACATCGTTCTCGGGGATCGTCCCCTCGGCGAGTTCCTCCAACGATTCGGCACGATCTTTCAGGGTCGCGGATTCGATCGTGGACGGCGATTGCTTCGCGAATTTTCGATAGGTTTCGATCCGTTCGGGAAGGTCGACGGACCAGGTGACGTATTGCGTCGTTTGCGAGATAAATTTGTCGTTTTGAGTCACCGTGAAGAGGAGTTTCCCAAAGGAGTTTTTTTTCTCCGTCGAATTCAACTGAAACGCGATCCTCGCGGGGAATTTGGCCAGCGGGACGGCGACCGGTTTTTCGTTTCGCCATTCCGATATCGCCGTCGCACCGGCCGGCGGATCGCCCTTGATCGCGTAGAACGGCTTCACGATCACGACGACTTCCTTCTCGTTCGTATAGAGCACCTTCTCCGGCACCGCGTACAGCGATTCGAGCCATTGCGTCGCCGCGCTCGGTTCCTCGGCACCCGCGAGCAGGTGGCGGGCGCGGTCGAGCGTCTTGCCGGCGTCGCCGAAGCGCAGCGAGAAGAACATCGGCGTGATGTCCGGCAGGATCGCGGCCGCCCGCTTGCGCGCCGCCGGATCGGGCTGCTTTTCCCACGCCTCCTCGAACCGTTTCAACCGCCGGCCGAGTTCGTACCGCTCCGCCTGCGCGGGCGCGAATGCGGGCACCAACACGAGGAACGCGAAGGCCAGGACGGAGCGCATGATTTCCTCCCGTGAATCTTGTGCGCCGGGGCGCGCGAGCTACAACGACTAGTGTACGTGACCGACCGCTTCGCGAAAGGACTCCCGCCATGATTCGCCGCTCGCTGCCCCTCGCGCTCCTCGCGTCGCTCGCGGTTCCCTCGGCCGCGCAGGCGTTCTTCTTCCGGCCGTACTACTACGCGCCCCCGCCGGCGTACTGGTACGCCCCGCCGGTGTACGTGCTGCCGCCGGTGTATTGGCCGTCGTACGAGTGCGCGCCGGCGCCGAAGCCGGCGCCGCGATTGATGGACGTTCCGAAGCCGATGGAGAAGCCGGCGCCGAAGGTGGAGGCGCCGAAGCCGCGGGACGTGGTGCCGGCGGCCGCGATCGAGAAGCCGAAAGTGGAGCCGGCGATCCCGACGGTGGCGGTGCCAGAGGCGCCGAAGCCGGCGCCGCTGGTGCTGCCGCCGGAGCGGAAGTCGGAACCGAAGCCCGGCGACGTGGCGATCCCGAAGTTGGACCTGCCGCTGGCGGTGCCGGAACCGGCCGTGCCGAAGGCGGACGAGAAGAAGGTGCCCGAGATCAAGCTGCCGCCGATCGTGAGCGAGTCGAAGTATTCGCCGCGCGAGGAGCACTCGATTCGCGTGGTGCCGATGGAGGGGAAGCGCGAGGCGGGGAACCGCGTGGTGAGCTTCTACAACTACACCGATCGCGAACTCGCGCTCTCCGTGGACGGGCGGCTGAAATCGTTGCCGGCGAAATCGTCGCTGAGCCTCGCGCTGCCGGACACGTTCCTCTGGTCGCTCGACGGCAAGAAGGAATCGACCGACATCCCCGCCGACGCCGCCGGGCTGAGCGTCGTCATCAAGTGATTTTCCCAAAAGAATATGGCCGCGAAAAGGCACGAAAAGTCACAAAAAGAAGACTGAATCGATCCGACTTTTTGTGGCTTTTCGTGCCTTTTTGTGGCCATCCCCGGTTCTCTCCACCTCGAGGTTCGCCCATGGCGCCGACCCGCCGTTCCTTCCTGGCCGCCGGCGCCGCGATCTGCGCTGTCCCGAAACTGTGCGCCGCCGAGGCGCCGAGGCCGGTCCGCAACCGGATCGGCGTTTCGACCTACTCCTTCTGGCAGTTCAAGAACGAAGCGCTGCGCGACGTCGAGAAGTGCATCGACCTCGCGGCCGAGATGGGATTCGACGCCGTCGAGATCCTGCACCGGCAGATGACCGACGAATCGAACGCGGCCCTCCAGAAGATCAAGCGCCGGGCGTTTGTCAACGGCCTCGCGCTCTGCGGCTTCTCCACGCACCAGAGCTTCCTCTACGCCTCGAAGGACGAACGCCAGAAGAACGTCGACCTGACGATCAAACAGATCGAACTGGCCTACGCGATGGGCATCCCGACGATGCGCGTGAACACCGGCACCTGGCGGACGAGCAAGGACTTCAACGAGCTGATGAAGAACAAGGGGATCGAGCCGCCGGTGAAGGGCTTCACCGACGAGGACGGCTTCGGCTGGGCGATCGACGGGCTGACGGCGTGCCTGAAGGCGGCGGAGAAGTGCGGCGTGACGCTCGGCCTCGAGAACCACTGGGGCCTCGGCCGCACGCCGGAGGGGGTGCTGCGCATTGTCGACGCGATCAAGTCGCCGTGGTTGCAGGTGACGCTCGACACCGGCAACTTCCTCGAAGACCCCTACGACAAGCTCGCGCTGCTCGCCCCGAAGACGGTCCTCCTGCAAGCGAAGACCTACTACGGCGGCGGGACCTGGTACACGCTGGACCTCGACTACGACCGCATCGCGGCGATCATGAAGAAGGCGAACTTCAAGGGCTACGTCTCGCTGGAATTCGAAGGCAAGGACGACGCGAAGATGGCGATCCCCAAGAGCCTGGAGTTGCTGCGGAAGGCGTTCGCCTAATGCGCGACCGAGCGGGAACATGAACGTCGATCGACGAGAAATTCTCTCGACCATGCCGGTCGTGGACGAGGCCGACTATCTGCGGCACATGTCCGCGTTCGTTTCCTCGTTCGTCGAAAGCCGTAAACGCGAGCGATGGCTCTTCCTGCTGACACAACGACCCAAGCGGATCGGACGGGACTCGCACAAGATGCATTCGGATCTGGATCGAAGAACTTGTCGCCGCTTTGAGATTCCTTCCGAATTGGAGAAGATCAGGTCGCCGGGCGTGTTCTACGAATTCCGAGACCAAGCAAGATGGGTTGATGCCCCGACCGCGCTTGCACTCCCGTACTTCGACTCGATTCTGTCGATCGTGCCCGGTCGTTTGGCGATTTTCTTCTTCCACGAACTCGAAACGTGGCTCTGCGAATCGAAGTGATTACCGACAGCGGATGTCGTGGTATTCCAGCGGGTACTCGAAGTCCTTGCGGAGCGGGTGGCCGACCCAGTCGTCGGCCATGAGGATGCGCCGCAGGTCCGGGTGTCCGGCGAAGCGGATGCCGACGAGATCGTACACTTCGCGTTCATGCCAGTCGGCGGTGCGCCAGATCGAACTGACGGACGGCACCGCGGGCAACTCGCCGGCGACGCCGTCCTTCCAGCGCGGCAGGATTACTTTGATCGCGAATCGCCGGCCGGGGAATGCCACGCTCGACAGGTGATAGACCACTTCCAGGTGCGGCTCGAACCCCGCCTTCGCGACTTTCTTCGCGTCCGTTTCGAGATAGTCGACGCCGCTGATATTGTTCAGGAAGTCGAATCGCAGTCGCGAGTCGTCCTTTAAGAATTGGCAGACGGGTATGAGATGCGCGACATCGACGGCCGTCGGCTCCGCCGCCGAAACCGCGGGGCCGAACTGCTGCTGGAGGAGTGCATGGATTTCGGAAATCGTCATGGAGGGTTCCTCACGCCTTCGCCGGCTTCGCCTTTTCTTTCTGGGCCTTCTGGAACTCGTTCACCATTTCCGGCGTGCCGTACTCCGGCGGCAACTGCACAGTTCCCGTCCGTACCGGCACCATCGGCACGTCGACCAAGTTCTCCTTCGCCAGCGTCCGCATCGTGCGGATCTTGTCCTGCACCCGCATGAGGCCCTCGAGCAGCGCCTCCGGCCGCGGCGGACAGCCAGGAACATAGACGTCCACCGGCACCACGAGGTCCACGCCCTTCACGACGTTGTAGCCGTACTTGTAGTACGGCCCGCCGCCGCAGGTGCAGGCGCCCATCGCGATGACGAACTTCGGTTCGGGCATCTGGTTGTAGAGCCGGCGGACGCGCTCGGCCATCTTCAGGTTCACGGTGCCGGCGACGATCATCAGGTCCGCCTGGCGCGGCGTGGCGCGGAAGGCGCCGGCGCCGAAGCGGTCGATGTCGTAGCGCGGCCCGCCGACCGCCATCATCTCGATGGCGCAGCACGCGAGGCCGAACGTCATCGGCCAGAGCGACGACTCGCGCGCCCAGTTGATGGCCGCGTCGAGGTTCGTGACGACGAAGCCGTCTTCAAAGCGATTGCCGAGGAGCGGAGGCATGATGGCAAAGTCCTAATGACCGGCGAATACGGCCACGACGGTGACGAGTTTGTCATCCTCGATCACGGTGTATTCGATTCCGAGGCGAGAAAGATACGCGAGACGATGGACGGACGACGAGCGGGATTCGCCGATCTGAAGAGGATGTGTCGCCAGAACCCGATCGAACTCGTGGGTGGCGGCCGCGATTCCCTTTCGATCGTTCGATGCGATCCAAATCTCGGCGAGCATTTGTTCGGCCCGTGCGGACCATTCCACACGATAGCTCATGACGGGTACCGCGTTTCCAAGTCCTGGAGGATCTCGCTCAACGGGCGACCGCCCTTTTCTTTTCGAAACTCCGCGAGTTGTTCGTCGGTGAACGGCGACTTCACGCCCTGCGGCAACTTGTAAAGATTCTCGACGACGAAGCGCCCCAACACGCGACCGTCCGGAGATTTGATCTCCACCGAATCGGCGGCCGACGAGAATTGTGCCAAGAGGCCCGGATCGTTGATTGTGATCGACATCGTATTACCTCCCCGAATTCCTTTCCCATCATACCCCGGAGACGACTTTTTCGTCCAGTTTTTCGGGAGTCGGCGCCTGCCCGGCGGTGCCGCGGACCCAGGCGAGGTCGCCGCGCTTCCAGAGGTAGGCGAAGCCGAGCAGGAGGATCGCGAAGAAGACGAGCATCTCGAAGAACGCGAACCGGGCGAACGCGGACGCGGCTTCGATCGGCGGCGCGGCCGTCGCGCCGGGCGTCAGTTGGTTCGCCAGCGCGAGCTTCGCCTCGGCGGCGACGGTCGGGTCGGCGAGCTTGTTCGCCGTACCGAAGGCGACGGCCCACGGGAAGAGGAACGCCAGTTCCACGTCGAAGACGATGAACAGCAGCGCGACGACGTAGAACCGCAGATCGAACTGCACCCACGCCGGGCCGATCGGCTCCTCGCCGCACTCGTAAGGTTCGTGCTTCTCCTTCGTCGGCTTGTCGGGCCTCACGAACCAGCCGACGACGAGATTCGCGGCGAGCATCGTGGCGCCGACGGCGAGGAAGACGAGCAGCGTGACGACGAGCGCGGTCATGTCTTCGTCCAGACAGGCAGGCTCACCTTTTTGGATTCATGAATCGCCGTCGGTGAAAGCGCGTCTTGGCCCCACGCGACGTCGAGCGGCAGTTTCGAGTAGTCGACGACGCAGCCGTCGCGCGTGTAGCAACTGATGTCGTGGTTCGAGCCCATGTAGAGGCAGTCGGCCGGGCACGGGTCGACGCACAGGGCGCAAAACATGCACTTGGTGTAGTCGATCTTGAAGCCGGTGACGACGAAGCCCTTGGCGGGCGGCGGGGCCTTCTCCTTGTCGATGTAGATGCAGTCCACCGGGCAGGCGCGGGCGCACTTGTCGCAGCCGATGCAGGCGGTGAGGTCGAAGCGGTGGTAGCCGCGGTAGCGCGGGCGGATCGGGATCGGCTTTTCCGGATACGCGAAGGTCGACGTGAACGGCTTGCGGCGAAAGGTCTGGATGGCCGTGGCGAGCGTGACGAAGAGGCCGGAGCCGAGCGTACCGACCGCCCGGCCCACGTTGCGACACCAGTCGACGAGCGGGGCGCTCACTTCTTCTTCGCCGGCTTCTTGGCCGGGGCCTTCTTTGGGTCCGCTTTCGGGGCGGCCTTCTTCTTCGTGCCGAAGATGGCGGCGTAGCCGTCGGCGTACTTCTTGTTCTCGGCCATGCCCAGTCGAACGATGCTCATGGTGAGTCCTCGGGGAATCGGTGTCCGGTTAGTCTAATGCCCGCGGGCGAAACGGAACAGGATGTCCGCGGCGCGATCCACCTGCGCCAGCTCGATCCACTCGTCCTTGGTGTGCGCCTGGGCGATGTCGCCGGGGCCGAAGACGACGGCGGGGATCCTGGGCGCGATCGTGGAGGCATCGGTACCGAACGGGACGGCGATCTTCTCGTGCGGGCCGATGGCGGCGCCGAGGCGCTTCAGGTGCGGGTGATCGTCGGCGACCGGCGCGAGCGCGCCGCAGGCGAGGTTCGGCGTCGCGCGGATCGGGAAGCCGAAGTTCCGCGCGTCCAGGAATCGCGTCACGTCGGCGATGACGTCCGGGGGGGACTCGCCGGGCAATAATCGCCGGTCGATCTGGATCGCGCAGGAATCGGGCACGGTGTTCGGCGAGACGCCGCCGGCGATCATGCCGACGGAGAACGTCGGCGGCCCCAAGCGCGGATCGGAGCGACTCGCTTGCAGTTGGACGGCGTACTCCTCGAGGGCCGCGAGCACCTTCGCCATGCGGTAGACGGCGCTGATTCCCTGGTCGGGCCGGGAACTGTGGCAGGCGCGGCCGGTGGTTTCGAGCTGCCAGCGGACGACGCCCTTGTGCGCCGTGACGATGTTCAGCATCGTCGGCTCGGCGACGACGGCGAAGTCGGCCTTCAGGTCCGCCTTCATCAACTCCTGCACGCCGAGGAAGGTGTGCTCTTCGTCCACCGTGAACGCGAGGATCACGTTCGCCGCGCCGGCGGGCTTCTCCGTCACGAGTCGGGCGAACGCGGCCAACATGCAGGCGACGCCGGCCTTCACGTCGCAGGAGCCGCGGCCATACATCCGGCCGTCGCGGATCTCCGCCGCGAACGGCTCGACGGTCATGCCGTCGATCGGCACCGTGTCCTGGTGGGCTTCCCACAAATAGGTGATGGGCGAGTTCGATCGGAAGTCGGCGATGAGGTTATCGCGGTTCGGCGCGACGGGTTGCCGGCGGTATTCTACACCGAGGGATTTCAGTCGCTCTTCGAGGAACGCCGTGACGCGGTGTTCGCCGGCGATCTCCGGCGGGATGTTCGTGCGGCCCATCGGGTTGACCGATGGCCGACGGACGAGTTCGCGGAGCAGTTCGGTGGGGGACATGGGGATAGCTTACCATCCAGGGCGGCCCGCGTGGATGAAGTCGAGAAATCGCTCAGAGGAGTCGCGGGTCGATCCGAAAGCGTACCGGCCGACCGATCTCGATTTGGTGAAAGTCGGGATGATTCGGATTCAGGAGGAAATTGAATTCGTTCGGCACGATCGCGCTCGGCACCCGGAGAACGGCGGAGCGGCTCTCGGCCGCCCATTCATCGCCGTACTGTTGGGCGAGAGCGGACGGCGGGTTCGCGCTCCATCGAGCGGGAATTCGGTCGGGGATTTCGACAAGTTCTTCCGGAAACTCGAGCGCGAACAATACGATCGGGTCGACGATGCTGGACGATTTCACGTGCACGAGCAATTCAAGCGTCGCCAAGGCGCGCGACGCCGAGGTGTAAACGAGGGCGGTACCCCGGCGATTCCACCGACCGCCGAACCGCATGGCGCCCTCTCCGGTGAACGCTTGATCGGCGAACTCGCGGAAGGCGAGTCGATAGGCTTGGATCACGTGTAGACTCCGTATTGGAGCCGGCCGATCAGGTCTTCGACCATCCGCGAACCGAACGTCGTTTGGGCGCTGTGCCAGGGGATTTCGCCGCCGAGCGCGCGGGCCGGGGCCAACAACCATTCGCGGGCCGATTTCGCCGATCCTCCGAACAAATCGGCGGCCTGCTCGAACAGGAACGCCAATCGCATCAGGTGTTCGGACTCGTCGGCGCTGAGCGTGCCGGTGGCCCGGCGGCGCGCGAGGGTGGCCGGGGCGAGCTTCATCGCGCCGAGCACGTCGCCGAGGGTGAAGCCGCTGGTGGCGACGAACCGGTCCAGTCGCCGGACTTTCAGGCCCGCGAGCGCCGCGCGGTGGGCGGAATCGGCTTCCTTCAGCGCGATGCCGAGGCTCCAGCCCGGCGCTTTCTTCGTGGCGATCATGGGAGGGCCTCCGTTTCAAATGGATGGAGACATTATTCCAAACGGAACTCCGCTAGTCAATGATCCCGTGCAGCGGGCCGCCGCGGGCCGCCAGCGCGTCCACGCGCTTCGTGACGGCGGGGTCCTCCTCCAGCGGCGGGGCCATGTGGGGCTTGAGGCGCGCGTCGATCACGAGCGGGCCGCGGCAGCCGAAGTGCTTCCGGTGCGTGATGCGGCCGACTCCGAACACGTCGCTCGCCGGGTCGGATCGCGTGAAGGCCACCCAAAGAAAGTTGTTCAAGGATTGGGCCGCGAACTCGCTCGAATCGACGAGCACGACGAGCGGGAACTCGGGCAAGTCGCCGAGACGGTCGCAGAGTTCGACGAAGCGCGGCTCGTATTCCTCCGTCGTGCCGGCGTGCTTGGGGCCGCTCACGGCGAGGATGCCGGGCCGCACGATCTTCGGGTCGCCGAATCCCGCCGGTAGATTCAACGGCGGCAGGACCGTCCCGAGCGTGCGCCGCTTCGGGCCAGCGGCGGCGATGACGAGCTTCGAGCCCGCGTTCAACCCCATCCCCGCCGAGTAGTCCAACGTGTCGATCGTCGTGCGCGTCTGGAAATGCAGGTCGCTCGACCAATCGACGCGTTCGAGCAGGTGGCGCAGGAACGCGGGGATGTCGTGGATGTCGAGGCCCGGCGCGTCCTCCTTCGCGACGAGCAGGAGGTACTTCGCCAAGGAAAGTTGGCCCTGGCCGAGGATCGCGTTCGCGATCGTGAGCAGTTCCTGCGGCCGGCGCTCGCTCGCATACGGCACGTAGCGCTCGCTGCCGATCGCGAGGAGCAGCGGATGCACGCCGGCGGCGTCGACCGCGTGGACGGCGTGCACGCCCGGCAGCACCGCCGGGATCGCGGGGCCGGTGAGTTCGTGGATGAACTCACCGAAGCTCGTGTCCTCCTGCGGCGGACGGCCGACGACCGTGAACGGCCAGATCGCGCCGGGGCGATGATGAACCGCTTCGACCGTCATCACGGGGAAGTCGTGCGCGAGGCTGTAGTAGCCCAGATGGTCCCCGAAGGGGCCTTCGGGTTTCGTGCGCGTGGGGTCGATGAACCCGCTGATGACGAAATCCGCTTCGGCCGGCATCGGCAGCCCGTTCGCGGCGGGGACGAGTTCGATCCGCCGCCCGCCGAGGACGCCGGCGAACGCGAATTCCGGCATCCCTTCCGGCAATGGCATCACGGCGGACACGGCCAGCGCGGGCGGACCGCCGACGATCACGTTCACGCGCAACCGCTCGCCGCGCCGGACCGCCGCCGCGTGGTGGACGCCGATGCCGCGATGGATCTGATAGTGCAGCCCGCACTCGTTCGGCAGGTACTCGTTTCCGCCCAGTTGCACGCGGTACATGCCGAGGTTGGATTTGGACCATCCGGGTCGATCGGGGTGTTCGGTGTAGACGGCCGGCAACGTGACGAACGCGCCGCCGTCCTTCGGCCAACAGGTGATTTGCGGAAGCTTCGCGAGCGTGGTGCGATGGCGCAGGATCGGACCGGATCGTCTCGTCTTTGGACGTGCGTGCAGCAACGCGAAGGGGAGCTTCCAATATCGCCAGGGCCGGCGGCGGAGCGCATCCGGGTCGGCCTTCAGTTCCACCAGTCGCCGGACCGTTTCGAGTTCGGCGCGAAACAGCAGTCGCATCCGTTCGGTGGAGCCGTAGAGGTTCGCGAGAATCGGGAAGGAGCCGTTTTTGGGGTGTTCAAACAAGACAGCGGGTCCGTGGGCACGATAGAGTCGACGCTGGATTTCCGCGAGTTCCAGGTGCGGGTCGATTTCGGCCGAGACGCGAACGAGCTGACGATTCCGCTCCAGAATTGAGACTGCCTCGGCAAGATTGCGCGCACCCATGAATTCCCCGTCTCAACGACTCATCGGGTCGTCGCGAGTCCAACCGATGGCGGGTGTCGGCCACAACCGAATTGAACCCAGACGAAAATCGAATGCGCACGATCGGGAGAATCGTCATCAAATCCCCAACCGGCACTTCGTCGCGATATTCGCATTCTATGGTTCTCGTGCGCGTGGCCGGCGACTCGTTCCGTCCGCGTCGAGCATGGTTTTCACGCCGATGTCGTCGTTATCGAATCTCGTTCATCACAGGAATCTCTGGCTGCTTGGGCTGGCCCTCGGCTCGGTCGCGCTCGGGTTGTTCCAACCGATCTTTCCGATCACGCTCGGGCCGGCGTGGCTGCTGGCGGCGCCGTTCGGCCTGTCGTTCCTCGCCGCCGTCATCGCCGGATTCCGGGGCGTCGCGGCGGTCGCGGTCGGTTGCGCCGTCGTCTGGTCGTGGCGCGGGACCGTCCCGGCGGAAGGCGTCGCGCATCTGGCGGCGCTCGCGGAGGCGCTCGCGGTCGCGATCGCACTGCGGTATCGGTTGGGGTTTTCCGAAGCGCTCGAACACCCGCGCGACGTGATGCTCTTCGCGATGCTGGTGGGGATCGGTTCGGTCGTGCGCGGGTTGGCGCTCGCCCTCGGCGCGCCGTTCGTCGAGGCGCCCGCGGCCTTCGTCGGCCTCGGCGGCCTTGCGATCGAGTGGTTCACCGCGCTGCTGATCGGCCCGTGCGTCGCACTCTGGTACCACCGCCCGGCGATCGACTGGGCGTTGCGCCACCGGATCGGCGAAGCGGGCGTCCTCGCCTCCGTCACATTCGCGCTCACTTGGTTCTGGTTCGGCGGCACCGATCCGCAGCCGCTGAGCCACCCGATCCCGATGCTCGCCGTCATGCTGGGCATCGGCAACTGGATCGCGTTCCGCTTCTACGTGCGCGGCATGGTGAGCTTCATCGGCGTGGTCGGGGCGATGTTCACGCTGGGGGCGACGCAGCGCGGCACTTTCGGCCCCGTGTTTCCGCTCGAATCGCCGGCGATCGATCAATGGTGCTGGATGGCGGGCATGGGCGTGGTCATCTTGTTCCACCTCGTGATCGCCTCGGTCGCGAAGGACTACGCCGTGCGCGAGCGGGAGCGCGAGACGCTGATGGCGGCGGTCCGCAAGCACGCCGAGCGGCTGGGCGAGGTCAATTCGCGGCTGTCCCTCCAGACGCTCGAGATCGCGGACCAGGCGGACGAACTGCAACGGCAGCGCGACGAGTTCGAGCGCCTCGCGAAGGAATTGTCCCAGAAGCAGGACCGGTTGCGTCTGCTGGAATCGGCGGTGGTGAACGCGCAGGACGCGATCATCGTGCTGGAGGCGACGCCGCAGGCGGGCCGGGGCCGCGGCGTGCTGTACGTCAACGCCGCCTTCACGCGGATGATGGGCTACGCCGCCGAGGAGGTGCTGGGCCGGTCGCTGCACTTCCTGCGCGGGGAGAAGACCGACGCGGGCACGCTCGCCGAGATGCGCGCCGCGCTGGACGAACGCCGGCCGTTCAACTGCGAACTGCTGAACTACCGGCGCAACGGACAGGGAGTCTGGGTCAGTTTGAGCATCGTGCCGGCGTACAACGCCGAGGGCCGCTGCACCCACTTCGTGATGATCCAGCACGACATCACCGACCGCAAGCACGCCGAGGAGGCGCTGCTCGCCAGCGAGGCGAAGTTCCGCGGCATCTTCGAAACCGCGTCCGCCGGCGTCTCCGTCACCGACGCCTCGGGGCGTTTCACGTCGTGCAACCCGGCCTTCGCCGCCATGCTCGGCCTCGACCCGAAGGACATCATCGGGCGCCACCCGAACGAGTTCACGCATGCGGAGGACGCGGCCTCGCAGGGCGATCTCCAACGCGATCTCGTCGAAGGGCGGATCGACACCTACCAGTTCCGCAAGCGCTACGTCCGCCCCGACGGCACGATCGTCTGGACGGAACTCTCGCTGGCGGCCGTGCGCGGCCCGGCCGGCGAATACCTCTCCGGCCTCGGCGTGTCGGTGGACATCAGCGCGCGGATGAACCTCGAAGACCAGTTGCGCCAGTCCCAGAAGATGGAGGCGCTCGGCCAACTCGCCGGCGGCGTCGCCCACGACTTCAACAACCTGCTCACCGCCGTGCTCGGCAACCTCGCCCTCGTCCGACTGCCCGACGGCGACCCCGCCGCCCCGATGCTCAAGACCGTCGAGCGCGCCGCCAGCCGCGCCGCCGACCTCACGCGCAAGCTCCTCGGCTACGCCCGGCGGAATCAACTGCTCGTCGCCCCCGTCCTCCCCGGCACGCTCGTCGCCGAAGTCGTGGACATCCTCCGCCGCACCATCGACCCGCGCATCGAAATCCAAACCGACATCCGCACCGACGACCCGGTCTCCGTCGACGCCACGCTGCTCAACCAGGCGCTCTTCAACCTTTGCCTGAACGCCCGCGACGCCATGCCCCACGGCGGCCGGCTCTCGCTCGCGGCCGAACGCTGCACCCTCGCCCCGGACGCCGCCCTCACGCCCGACGCGCGGCCCGGCGACTACGTCCGCATCACCGTCGCCGACACCGGCGACGGCATGGACGACACCGTCAAACAACGGCTCTTCGAACCGTTCTTCACCACCAAAGGCGTCGGACGCGGTACTGGATTGGGTCTTCCCATGGTCCACGGCATCCTCAAGCAGCACGGCGGCTGGGTCACCTTCGAGTCCGAACTCGGCCGCGGCACGCAGTTCCAGATGTACCTGCCGCTCGCGCACGATCCCGCCTCTCCGTCGCCGTCCCGCTTCGTCGCCCCGGCGGCCTGCAACGTCAACACGCCCCCGCCCGTGAAAACGGACTCCTCCACCGTGCTCCTCGTCGACGACGAGGAAATGATCCGCGTCCTCGGCCGCACGATCCTCGAGACCAACGGCTACCGGGTGCTGGAAGCCCACGACGGGCAAGAGGCCGTCGAAACCATCGACGCGATGGGCGACGAGATCGACGTCGTCATCCTCGACATGACCATGCCGCGCCTGTCGGGCCGCGACGCCTTCGGCCAGATCGTCACGCGCAAGCCGGGCGCCCGCGTGGTCTTCTCCAGCGGCTTCTCCACTGAAGACCTCTCCGGCGTCGAAGGCTCGCTCGGCATGCTCACGAAACCGTACCGGCCCAAGGACCTCCTCGGCGCCGTCTACCGCGCGCTGCGCAACCTGCCGATCGCCGTGCCCTCCAACGAGGCGTGATCGCTCGCTATTTGAGTTTCCATTCGTACGCCGCCGCTTCGATCCCGTTCCGCACGTACAGCCGGCCGTGCGCCGCCACCGGGTGGTTCCAGGTCTTGCCCGAGAGTACGGGGAACTTCGCGATCTCGTCGTGTTCCTCCGGCGTCGCGCGCACGAGGTGCGCTTTGCCGTCGACGGCGAGGACCAGCAGCAAGCCTTGATCCGCCAGCAGCAGAACCTGCCCGTGGCCGTATTGCTGGCCGGTCTTCCATTTCCGCGCGCCGTCCTTGAGGTCGATGCAGGCGAAGGCGGCGTCGTCGAAGCCGTAGAAGTGGCCGTCGTGGACGACGCCGTCGTTGAAGTACGGTTTCAGGTTGCGGGTCTTCCAGACCGTTTCCGTCGTCCATTCCTTTCCGTTTCGGGTGACACGCACGCGGCGGACACCCTGGTCTCCGCCGACGCCGGTGCCGACGACGAAATCGGTGTCCGACACGATTGCCGGCTGGCTGACGCGGTTGACGCCCTTCGTGAACCAGTCGTGGGTCCAGAGGACCATGCCGGTGGCGGGGTCGTGGGACTCGACGCCGATGTCGTTAAACATCAGGATCTGTTCGACGCCATCGAACGTGGCGACCTGCGCGGAGCAGTAGCCGAAGGTGCCTTTGCCGGCGGTCCAGGCCGGTTCGCCGGTGTCGGCGCGGTAGGCGGCCGTGCCTTTGTCGTTGGGGCAGTTGGCGAAGACGACGACGAGGCCCTTGTGGACGAGGGGCGAGCTGGAATAGCCCCACTGTTGCGGGATCGCGCCGGTGTCGGCGGGGACGTTCCGCGTCCAGTGCGGTTTCCCCGTCGCGGCGTCGAGGCAGGTGAGGACGCCGGAGCCGCCGTAGGAATAGACGCGGCCTTCCACGACGGTCGGCGTGCCGCGCGGGCCGACGCCGGCAATCTGCTCGTAGAAGCGCGCCGTGTATTTGTGCTCCCACACGCGATCGCCGGTCTTCGCGAGGTAGCACACCACCGCCTCCTGGTTTTCGTCCACCTGCTCCTGCGTGAAGAGCCGATCGCCGACGACGGCGAAGGAACCCCAACCCGGCCCGACGCGGTGCTTCCAGAGGAGCTTCGGAGGGGACTTCTCCCAATCGGCGTCGATGGAAACGCCGCGAACGGCGTTGTCGCGCTTCGGCCCGCGGAACTCCGCCCAATCGCCGGGGTTCGCGGCCACGGCGGCGCCGTCCACCGTCGCCACGCCGAGCTTCGCGCGCTCCTCCTTGAACGAGTCGAGCTTTGTCGGTTCCCAGCGCCACGCCAGCTCCGGCCGGATGTTCGCGTCCGTCTCGCCGATGCGGACCATGCTGAAGAGCGTCCAGGCGCCGCCGATGACGCCGAGCAGGCCGGCGAGTTGCAGGTATCGGCTCGCGGGGCGACTGACGGCGAGCCAGAGCACCCAGAGCAGCGCGGCGAAGGGGAAGCCGAAGAGCAGCACGGTGAGCGGAGCCTCGCGATAGAACAGCGCGATGTTCGCGAACGCCGGGGCGACGAACAACAAGACCGGCAGCCAGCGGTACGTCCCCGTCACGCGGCTGGCGTAGAGCCACCATGCGAGGATGCCGATCGAACACATCACCGGCCCGCCCAAGCCGCCGATGAAGTGGATCATCGAGCGCGGCTCCACGAGCGGCAGCACGAGGAAGCAGAAGACCGCCGCCCCGACGAGCGCGAGGCCCGGCCAGAGGCAGATCGGCGGTGCGGGTTCGGCGGTCATCGTCGCGCTCCTCGTTCGCGTGCCCGTCGGGTCATACACTTCATCGCATGAAGTCCTTCGACGAATTCAAGACCATCTATTCGCTCCCGCTCCCCGAACTGATGTTCCGCGCGGCGCTCACGCACCGCGAGAACCGCGACTACCGCGACGTGCAGCGCTGCGCCCTCCTGAGCATCAAGACTGGCGGATGCCCCGAGGACTGCACTTATTGCAGCCAGAGCGCCCACTACGACAGCCCGGTGGAACGCGTGCCGCTGATGACGGTGGAGGAGGTGCGCGAGAAGGCCGAGGCGGCGAAGGCGGCCGGGGCGACGCGCTTCTGCATGGGGGCGGCCTGGCGCTCGCCGAAGGACGGCCCCGAATTCGACCGCGTGCTGGACATGGTGCGCGTCGTCCGCGGCCTCGACATGGAGGCGTGCGTCACGCTCGGCATGCTCTCGGATTCGCAGGCCGAGCGCCTCAAGGACGCCGGGCTGACCGCGTACAACCACAACCTCGATTCCTCCCGCCGCTTCTACCCCGAGATCGTGAAGACGCGGACGTACGACGATCGCCTCGATACGCTCCGCGCCGTCAGCCGCGCCGGCATCAGCGTGTGCAGCGGCGGCATCCTCGGCATGGGCGAAACGGAAGACGACCGGCTGATGATGCTCGTGGAATTGGCGAACCTGGAGACGCCGCCGGAGAGCGTGCCGATCAACTGCCTGATGCCGAGCCGGGGCACGCCGCTGGCGATGGCGCCGAAGGTCGATTCGATCGAGATCGTGCGGCTGATCGCGACGGCGCGCATCGCGTTTCCCCGTTCGCGGGTTCGCCTGAGCGCCGGGCGGGACAAGATGCCGCGCGAGCTGCAAGTCCTCTGCTTCCTCGCCGGGGCCGATTCGATCTTCTTCGGCGAGAAGCTCCTCACCGCGCCGAACCCGGACACGGAGGACGACGCGGCCCTCTTCCGCGCGATGGGCCTTCCCGAACCGATGGCGTGCGAGCCGTCATGTCGCTGACCGACCGCTGGCGGACCGCCCTCGACGAACTGCGGGCGCAGGAGCGGTTCCGAACGTTGCGCCTGCCATCCGGCCACGACTTCACGTCGAACGACTATCTAGGGTACGGCGCCACTTCACCCTCCCTCTCGACGGCGGAGGGTGGGGGTGACGGGAATCGCGGTCCGCTCAATCTCCAACCCGCCCCCCACCCTAACCCTCCCCCTCTAGGGGGGAGGGGACAAGACCGAACAGCCCTTCTTTCTCCTTCCCCCTCGACGGGGGAGGGTTGGGGTGGGGGTGACGGGAATCGCGGTCCGCTCAATCTCAATCTCCAACCCGCCCCCCACTCTAAATCTCCCCCTCAAGGAGGCAGGGTATCGGGGCGTTCCGGCCTCTCCTCCCGCCTGCTCCGCGGGCACCACGAGGTCTGGGACGAAGTCGAAGCCGCCCTCGCCGCCTGGCACGGCGCCGACGCGGTGCTGATGCTGAACTCCGGCTTCACCGCCAACGAAGGCCTGATCTCCACCATCGTCGAACCCGGCGACTGGGTCGCGACGGACGAACTGAACCACGCCTGCATCGTCGAAGGGTTGCGCGTCTGCCGGCCTCGCAAGTTCGTCTTCCGGCACAACGACCTGAACCACCTCGAGGAAGGACTCAAGGCCGAAGCCGCGAAACGACCGCCCGGCCGGGAATTGTTCGTCATCGCCGAATCGCTCTACAGCATGGATGGCGACCGGGCGCCGCTCGCCGAGATCATCGCGCTGGCCGAACGCCACGGCGCGCAAGTCATCGTCGACGAGGCGCATTCCACCGGCTGCTACGGGCCGGCCGGGTCGGGCATCGTGGATGCGCTCGGCCTGCGGTCGCGCGTCCTCGCCACGGTCCACACCGGCGGCAAGGCGCTCGGCGTCTGCGGCGCGTACGTCTGCGGTTCGCCGCTGCTCAAGGACTACCTCGTCAACAAGTGCCGGCACCTGATCTTCACCACGGCGCTGCCGCCGGCGCTCGGCGCCTGGTGGCTCGACATGCTCCCGCGCGTGCGCGCCGACGACGCGGGCCGCGATCGCCTCCACGCGAACGCGCGGACGATGCACGCGATCCTCGCCGAGCGCGGGCTGCGCGTCTTCGGCGACAGCTACATCGTGCCCGTCGTCCTCGGCGACGACGCGAGCGCCGTGCGCGTCTCGCGGGCGCTCGCCGAACGCGGCTTCGACGTCCGCGCCATCCGCCCGCCGAGCGTGCCTCAAGGCACGGCGCGCCTGCGCGTTTCGATCCACGCGGACCATCCGCCGGAGTTGGTGCGCGAACTCGCCGAGGCGGTGGCGTCATGCGCGACGTCGTGATCGTCGGCACCGACACCGACGCCGGGAAGACCACGTTTTCGATGCTGCTGCTCGCGGCGTTCCCGGAGCGCTTCGCCTACTGGAAGCCGGTGGAAACGGGCGCATCGGACACGGAGACAATCCGATCGCTCGTGCCGAGCGCGGTCGTCTTCGATCCGGTCGCGCGGTTCGCCGAACCGGTCGCTCCGCCCCTCGCGGCGCGGCTCGCCGGTCGACCGATGCCGACGCCGCGCGAGGTCGCCGCGCGCGTTCCCGATTCCACTTTACCGCTTGTGATCGAAACGTTCGGCGGACCGCTGTCGCCGTTCACCGACGACGAATTGCAAATCGAATTGCTCCGCGAACTCGGCCGTCCGATCTGGCTCGTCGGTTCGTCGAAGGTCGGCGCGATCGGCCGGATGCTTCAGTCGCGGGCCGCCCTGCGCGAGCACGGCCTCGACGCCGAAACCGCAATCTTGATCGGCGAGCCGGACGCGTACGCCGAAGAACAGATTCGCAGGCACTGGCCCGGCGTAATCGTGGCTTCGCTTCGACCGCCGGGCGAGTGGTCCATCGAGGGCGTGAGCCGCACGGCACGGGAGCAACGGCCCATTCTGCAACGATGCATCGATGCGCCGGCGCCCGTTTCGTTCGACTCGAATCTCCTCGCCCGCGATCGCGCCGCGGTCTGGCATCCCTACACCTCGCTCGGCGATCCGATCGATCCGTTGCCCGTCGTCGGCGCCGACGGCGAATTCCTCCACCTCGCCGACGGCCGACGGATCATCGACGCGATCTCGTCCTGGTGGACGATCCTCCACGGCCACCGGCACCCGGCGCTGATGGGGGCTTTGCGCGACGCCACGCGCGAACTCGACCACGTGCTCTTCGCCGGCGTCGCGCATCCAGCCGCCGTCGCCGTCGCCGAACACCTCCTCCGCACCGTGCCGTGGACCGGCGGCAAGGTCTTCTACTCCGATAACGGCAGCACCGCCGTCGAGGTCGCCCTCAAGCTCGCCTATCAATTCCACTGTCACCGCGGCGACAGTGCGCGCACGCTCTTCGTCGGCTTCGACGGCGGCTACCACGGCGACACCTTCGGCCCGATGGCCGTCGGCCGCGATCCGGTCTTCTTCGGGCGCTTCGAGCCGTTCCTCTTCCGCACCGCCCGCGTCCCCGTCTCGGCGGAACGACTCGACGACTTCCTCAAGGTCCACGCCCGCGAAGTGGCGGCGGTCATCCTCGAACCGCTCGTGCAGGGCGCCGGCGGGATGCTCATGCACTCCCCGGCGGAGCTGAAGACGATCTTCGAAGTAACGAAGCGACACGGCCTCCCGTTCATCGCCGACGAGGTCATGACCGCGCATCGTACCGGTTCCGTCTGGGCGTTCGCGCAGGCCGGCATCGTGCCCGATCTCGTCTGCGCCGGCAAGACGCTCACCGGCGGCGTCCTCCCCCTCTCGGCCACGCTCGTCGCGCCGGAGATCGTGAAGGAATTCCAAACCGCCGACCGGACGAAGACGTTCTTCCACGGCCATTCGTTCACGGCGAATCCATTGGCGTGCGCCGTCGCCGTCGCCAACGCGAAGCTGATCGAATCCGGCGCGTGGCTGCGCGACTCCGCTAGGATCGAACGCTTCTGGCGAAGCCGACTGGAATCGATGAAGAATTTGCCCGGGGTCAAGGACGTGCGCATCCGGGGCACGATCGCGGCCGTCGAACTGGACGCGGCCGGCGGCTACCTCGCCGACGTCGGGCCGACGATCCGGCGACGATCCCTCGAGATGGGCGTGTTGCTTCGCCCGCTAGGCAACGTCGTCTACGCGATGCCGCCGCTCGGCACGTCGGACGAATCGCTCGAACGCATTGCCGACGCGATCGAATCGGCGATTGCGAACCCGTAGGATCCATGTCATCCCTGCGGTCTGGGGGGAACTCTCAACCGTACCCGATCGCCGCCAGGTGATCCCGGAGGAGCGTGAACGGCGCGCGCGGGATCCGGTTCCACTCGAACATCGGAAGCAATTCCAGGGCCGTCACCGGTTCGCTCCGGTCGATCCAGCCGCACGACCATGCAAGCAACCCCAGGAGCGACTCCGGGCGCACGCCGGCGGCCCGCAGGGCGGCGAGGCGCGTGTCGCCGTGGCGCTTCGCGAGCCGGCGGCCGTCCTCGCCGACGACGAGCGGCAGGTGCGCGAAGCGCGGCGCGGCGGCGCCCAACTCCCGATAGATCAACAACTGCCGGGGCGTCGAGGGGAGCAGGTCGTCGCCGCGCACGACGTGCGTGATGCCCATCGCGGCGTCGTCCACGACGACGGCAAGCTGGTACGCCGGCGTGCCGGTGTTCTTCCAAACGACGAAATCGCCCCCGATTTTTAATAGATCGATCGCCACGTCGCCCTGCACGAGATCGGTGAACGCGGGCGAATCGGACACGCGGAACCGCCAGGCGAACGGCTCGGCGGGGAGATCGCGCGCCGTGCGGCCGGCGCAGGTGCCCGGATACACCGGCCCTTCGTGCTCGGCGTGCGGAGCGCTCGCCGCGTGCGCGATGTCGGTCCGCGAACAGACGCAGGGATACACCAGTTCGCGCCGCCTCAACTCCTCGAGCGCCAGTTGATAGTTCGGCAGCCGATCCGTTTGCACGACCGGCTCGCCGTCCCAGTCGAGGCCGAGCCATCGGAGGTCGTCGAGCGCCTGCTCCGCCGCGCCCGCCTTGATTCGCGGCGAATCGATGTCTTCGATTCGGAGTCGGATTTCTCCGCCGCGGGACCGCGCGAAGAGCCAGGTGGCCAGGTACGTGCGGGCGTTGCCGACGTGCTGGGCGCCCGTGGGCGACGGCGCGAACCGGGTGCGGACGCTACTCGCCACGGTGTTGCCCCGGCACCCACTTCACGTCGGCTTTGCCGTCGTCGTTCGCGATTCGGGCGAGGACGAAGAGCAGATCGGACAGACGATTCAGGTAGACGAGGACGTTGTCGTTGATCGGCTCGGCCGCGCGGAGCGCGACGACGGCGCGCTCCGCCCGCCGGCAGACGGTGCGCGCGGAATGCAGCCACGCCGCCGCCGGCGATCCGCCCGGCAGAATGAAGCTGCGCAGCGGTTCCAGCCGTTCGTTCAACCGGTCGATGGCGCGTTCGAGGCGCTCGGCCTGCTCCGGCGTGATCCGCAACATCCCGGTCTCGTTTTCGGCGTTCGGGAAGCAGAGGTCGCCGCCGAGGTCGAAGAGGTCGTTCTGCACGACGCGGAGCAGGTCCCGCTCCGGCGCGTCCGGGACGAGCGCGTGCAGCAGGCCGAGGACGGCGTTCAACTCGTCCACGTCGCCGATCGCCTGGATGCGGCGGTGGTCCTTCGGCACGCGGGAGCCGTCGCCGAGGCCGGTCTCGCCGCCGTCGCCGGTCTTCGTGTAAATCCGCGAGAGGTAGACCATGGGCCGTCCGGTTTGGGGATGCGATCGGTGTTATTGATAGCGGTCCGTTGCCCAGATTCCCACGTTTGCCCGGTCGGGCGTTGGAACCGGAGAATCCCCGGATCGAGGCGGGTTTTCGGTCAATTCACCCGCCGTTCCATCCGATACAGACGCTACCAACGGACGATCGGGCGTATCCGGCCGAATCCCTTCCTTCGGGGCATTCGGCGCGAACCGGTTCGGAGTCGGCGGCGGAATCCGCGCCGGCCCGGGGGAAGCCGATTCGACGGTGCCCGCGCGTCCGCCGTTTGGAGGGGGAACGATGTCGTTCATTCGTCGCAAATTGCTGTTGCTGGCGCTCGCGATCGTGCCGATCGCCGCCGGCTGCAACGCGCTCGGGCCGGCCGCCCTGTTGTTGATTCCGAACCCGGCCTGGACGGCCGAGCGGATGGAAGAGAAATACCAGCACACCAACGACACGCGCACGCCCGTGCTCGGCCCGGTGCGGGACGGCTATCCGGCCCCGCTCTGCGAGGACCCGCCGAGCGACCGCGAGATCCTGCGGGCCATGCCCCGCGTCGCCCGCGGCGTGCCGTTCGTCTACGAGGAGTTCCGCGACGACGTGCAGATCGTCAAGAACCGCCTCGTGGACACCATCGACCCGCCGCGCTTCTACCCGCTCATCGGCATGGCGCAGCTGCACCACTGCCACTGGGAATGCGTGATCTACTACAAGGAAACGGTGCAATCGAGCTACCCGTTCCCGACCTACGTCGTGAAGCCGCGGACGCAAGTGATCTACATCGACAAGGACCACCTGCACCTGTACGTCGGGCCGAACCCCGAGATGCAGAAGAAGATCAGCAACGAAATGCACAAGTATTGAGCGACATTCGATCGTCCCCTCCGTCGCTGAAGGGCGACCCACGTGCCCGGTCTCGCAAGAGGCCGGTCGCGTGCGTTTCCGGGCCGGTTCAGGCCAACACGCCCTTCACCACTTCGCCGTGCACGTCCGTCAGGCGGAAATCGCGGCCGGCGTGGCGGTAGGTCAGCTTCAGGTGATCCATCCCGAGCAGGTGCAGCATCGTCGCGTGCAGGTCGTGGATGTGGACCTTGTCTTCGACCGAATAGTAGCCGAAGTCGTCGGTCGCGCCGTGGGCGTGCCCGGCCTTCGCGCCGCCGCCGGCGAGGAACATCGTGAAGCCGTGCGGGTTGTGGTCCCGGCCGTCCTTGCCCTGCGCCACCGGCGTCCGGCCGATGAGGTGCCAGCCGCCGGGAGATTCGAGCGGATAAACCGCGGTCATCGTGGTCGCGATAGCGATCGAGCCCGGCGGCACGCGCGTGCGCGGGTTCTCGCGGCGCGGTAAAGCGAGCTCCGGCGGCAAGTCGCCGAGATAGGGATAGCCGGGCAGAAAGCCCAGCATATAGACGTGATAAGTCACCGCACTGTGCCGCTCGATCACCTGCTGCACTGACAGCCCCGTGCGCGAAGCCACTTCGTCCAGATCGGGCGCGACGCTGGTGTCGTAGCAGGCCGGCAGTCTCCACCTCCGGCTCGCACCCTGCGCCGCATCCAGGTCGACGACCAGGGGCGCGAGTGCCGCCCTGAGGTCGGACTGACTGCCCACGGACGGATCGAAATGCACGAGCAGTGACCGGAAAGTGGGCACCAGCTCCACGACCCCGGCGATCCCGGCCGCCTGTATCCGATCGGCCAGCGCCAGCACCCGCGCGCTGACCTCACGATCGATCTGATCCCCGAATTCCACGCACAAAGCCGTATCGCCGCAGGCCAGGAAGCGCGGCGCTTGTGTATCCCGTCTTTTTTCGGTCATGGTGTCGGCCATAGGCGAGATTGTATGGTCTTCCTATAAATAGTACCATATAGGGCTGATCAGCCGGAGCGTAGGATTGCAATGAGCAAAACCATCAATCTCAATGCCGACATCGCCGAAGGGTGGGGCGCTTATAACATCGGCAATGATGCCGAGCTCATGAAGATCATCAAATCGGCCAGCGTCGCCTGTGGCTTCCATGCCGGAGATCCCAACAGCATGCACCGGCTCTGCATGCTGGCGAAGCAGGAGGGCGTCAGCGTCGGCGTGCACCCCGGTTTCAACGATTTGTGGGGCTTCGGTCGCCGCCGCATTCAGATGCGCCCGGTCGATCTTGAGTACATGGTCGCCTACCAGATTGGCGCCCTACAGGCCATGGCCAGCTACGCCGGCCTCAAGGTCACGCATCTCAAGCCGCACGGCGCCTTGAACAACATGTCCGCCGAGGACGAGGGCTATGCCATGGCCATCGGCCGCGCCATCAAGACGGTCGATCCAAAAATCATCTATGTCGCCTTGTACGGCTCCGAGATGGAGAAGGCCGCCGTGAGGCTCGGCCTGCCGCTCGCGCGCGAAAGCTTCCCGGATCGTCTTTACGATGATGACGGCAACCTCTCCTCGCGCGTCAATCCCGGCGTCGTCCTGAAGGACCCCAAAGCGGCTGCCGAGCAGGCCGTGCGCATGGCCGGCGACGGCGAGATCATCTCGCGCAGTGGTAAGAAGATCAAAATCGACGTACACACCCTGTGCGTCCACGGTGACGAAGCCACCGGCGTCGCCGTCGCCCGCGCCATCGCTGACGGGCTAGCCGCCGCCGGCATCAAGAACGTCCCGTTGACGGAGATGAAGCTGTCGTGAGCAGCAGCAAGCCCACACTGGCCGTCATCGGCGGCACCGGCACGCTCGGCTCCGGCCTCGCAGGGCGCTGGGCGAAAGCGGGATATCCCGTCGTGATCGGCTCGCGCGACGCAGCCAAGGCCGCCGAGGCGGCGCGCGCGTTTCCGGGTGCAACAGGCGCCTCCAACGCAGATGCCGCGAAATCTGCCGAAATCGTCATCCTGACCGTGCCGTGGGCCACCCACGCGCAGATCATCGACGAGATCAAGTCGCACACCGCGGGCAAGCTGGTCGTCGACACCACGGTCCCGCTCGTGCCGCCGAAAGTGGCGCGCGTGCAGCTCCCTGCCGAGACCTCCGCAGCCCTGGCCGCCCAGCGCCGCCTCGGCGACGGCGCGCGCCTTGTGGCCGCCTTCCACAACGTCGCCGGCCACAAGCTGCAGCAGGACATCGACATCGACTGCGACGTTCTTATCTTCGGCGACGAGCCCAAGGATCGCGCCATCGTGGCGGACCTCGCCAAGGCCGCCGGCCTGCGCGGCGTGCACGCCGGACCGCTTGCCAACTCCGTTGCGGCCGAGGCGCTGACCTCGGTCCTCATCGGCATCAATCGCAACTACAAGGTCGACGGCGCCGGCATCCGCATCACCGGTATCGCTACGGACTAGACAGCCCTGGTGGACAGCGAGCTCACCATTAAGCCGCTCGGCGGCATACCCCAGGTGCGCCCGGGCGACGACCTTCCCGCGTTGCTGATCGCCGCTCTCGAAGCCGCATCTCTCACGCCGCGCGCGCAAGACATCCTGGTCGTCACGCAGAAGATCGTCTCCAAGGCCGAAGGCCGCTACCTCGACCTCGCCAGGCTTTCACCTGGTGTCCACGCTCAGGAGATCGCCGCCGCCACTGACAAGGATGTGCGTCTGGTCGAGGCCATCCTGTCCGAAGCGGCCGAAGTGGTCCGCGCGCGGCCGGGCGTCATCATCGTCGAGACGCGGCACGGCCTCGTCATCGCCAACGCCGGCATCGACCAGTCGAATCTGGACGCCAACGATGGCGGCCAGAATGTGCTCCTGCTGCCGATCGATCCCGACGACAGCGCGCGCCGCATCAAACAGCGCCTCGACGCGCATTTTCGCACCGACATTGGGGTGGTGATCTCTGACAGCGCCGGCCGGGCCTGGCGCCTCGGCACCGTCGGCCTCGCCATCGGCGCAGCCGGCGTTCCCGCCCTGCACGACCGCCGCGGCGAGAAGGACCTGAGCGGCCGCCCGCTAGAGGTCACCGAAACGGGTTTCGCCGATGCGGTGGCCGCCGCTGCCGTGCTCGTCATGGGCGAGGCCGCCGAAGGCCGTCCGGCCGCGCTCGTTCGCGGCCTCACCTGGACGGCACCCCCATCGCCCGCCCGCGCCCTCGTGCGTCCCCGCCATCAGGACCTGTTCCGATGAGCAGCGCATCGACGTATGTGGCGCTCTCCGGCGGCATCGGCGGCGCCAAACTGTCGCTCGGCCTCTCGCACCTGCTCGGCGAGAAGCTCACCGTCATCACCAACACCGGCGACGATTTCGAGCATCTCGGGCTCGCGATCTCGCCGGACGTCGATACCACGCTCTACACGCTCGCCGATCTCGTCAACCCCGAGACCGGTTGGGGACGCCGCGACGAGACCTGGAACTTCATGGAATCCACGGCCGCGCTCGGCGGCCCCACATGGTTCAATCTCGGCGACAAAGATCTCGCCACTCACGTCGAGCGTACGCGGCGCCTGCACGCGGGCGAGGCGTTGACCGCGATCACCGCCCATCTTGCCCGCGCCTTCGGCATTTCTGCCCGCGTGCTGCCCATGGCCGACACGCCCGTGCGCACCATCGTGGACAGCGACGCCGGCACGCTCGCATTCCAGGAATATTTCGTACGCGACCGCTGTCAGCCCGTCGTGCAACACATCCGCTACGACGGCGCGGACGCAGCCCGCGTGACGCCGCAGATCGTCAGCGCTCTGTCCCGGCCTGATCTCGCCGGCATCGTCATATGCCCGTCAAATCCCTGGCTCAGCATCGATCCGATCCTCGCCGTGCCAGGCATGCGGGAAGCGCTGCGCGCCAGCGGCGCCCCCATCGTCGCTGTTACGCCAATCGTCGGCGGCCGTGCGCTGAAAGGCCCTACTGCAAAGATTATGGCCGAGCTCGGCCTATCGCCCGACATTCGCACAATCGCAGAGCATTACGTTGGAATTCTCGATGGTCTCGTTATCGACAAGACCGATGAAGCCGCCGCGCCAGCGCTGCCACTCGCAACCACCGTGACCAACACCGTGATGCACACGCTTGCGGACAAAATCGACCTCGCCAAATTCTGCCTCGCCTTCTGCGCGAAACTTGCAAGCCAGCGCGACGTCAAGCTGCAAGCGGGGGCACGATGAGCGGTTCGATCTGGGCTGTCGTCCCTGTCAAGACATTGGGCCACGTCAAGCAGCGCCTTGCGCCGGCCCTCCCGCAGTGCGCGCGCGACCAACTCATGCTCATCATGTTCAAGGACGTGATTGCGGTGTTGCAGCAGATCGAAGAGATCAGCACTGTGCTGGTCGTCACGCCCGACGCCCACGTCGCTCAGATCGCCGGCAGTATCGGGGCCAAGGTCCTGAAGGAGGCGGAACGCCGGGGCCACAGCGCAGCTGTCGCCGCAGGCTTTGCCGAAGCACGGGCAAAAGGCGCCGCGCATGCCGTGACGCTGCCCGCCGACGCGCCGCTCATGACGGCGCACGAGGTTCGGGCGCTCGTCGCGCAGGCTCTCATAACGGACTCTCCGCGCGTCGCATTTGTCCCCAACCGCGAGGGCGAGGGCACCAACGCCATCCTTGTGACGCCGCCCGATGCGTTCGAGCCGAGCTTCGGACCCGGCAGCCTGCTGCGCCATCGATCCCTCGCGGCGGAGCGCGGGCTTCCCTGCAACGTGATCGAGCTTCCCGGCATAGCCATGGATGTGGACGATCCGGGCGACCTGATGCGCTTGATGGCAGCCAAGGGCAACGATCCGCGCTATGCCTTTCTCCACGCGCACAGCGCAAATACCTTCAAGGCAATCGTGCAAGGCCCATGACGACGCTTTCCTCCATCGATGACGCGCTCGAAGCGGCAGAAGCGGGCCAGCCCGTCTCGCGCGGCGAAGCGCTTGCGCTTGCCAACTACACGGACCTGCCGCGCCTGATGGCGCTGGCGGAGAAGCTCTGCCTCGCCGGCCACGGCCGCACCGTCAGTTTCTCCAAGAAGGTGTTCATCCCGCTGACACGGCTGTGCCGCGACGTCTGCCACTACTGCACCTTCGCCCGCGCCCCCTCCAAGACCGAGCCGCATTTCCTATCGCCGGAGGCCATTCTCGAGATTGCTCGCGCCGGTGCTGCCGCAGGCTGCAAGGAGGCCCTGTTCACACTGGGCGACCAGCCGGAGGATCGCTACACCGCCGCCCGCGACGCGCTCGCAGCGCTCGGCGCGGCCTCCACGCTCGAGTATCTGGAAAAGAGTGCGGGTCTCGTCCTGCGCGAGACCGGGCTGCTGCCACACCTCAATCCCGGCGTGATGGACGAATCTTGGCTGCGCCGCCTCAAGGTGGTCTCTGCCTCTCAGGGCATCATGCTAGAAACCGCGTCGCAACGCCTCTCCGAGCGCGGCGGCCCGCACTTCGGCTCGCCGGACAAAGTCCCGGCTGTCCGTCTTGCCACGCTCGATGCCGCCGGCCGCGCTGGCGTGCCTTTCACCACCGGCATCCTAATCGGCATCGGCGAGACACACACCGAGCGCATCGAGTCACTGCTCGCCATTCGCGATCTGCACGACCGCTATGGCCACATCCAGGAAGTGATCATCCAGAACTTCCGCGCCAAGCCCGGCACACGCATGGCGGGCGCCGTCGAGCCGTCACTGGACGATCATCTGTGGACCATCGCCGTGGCGCGTATCCTCCTGGGTCCCGCCATGAACATCCAGGCGCCGCCCAACCTGCAGCCGGCCGCGCTGGCCCAGCTCGTGCGCGCCGGCATCAATGACTGGGGCGGCGTCTCGCCAGTTACGCCGGATCATGTAAACCCCGAGGCGCCCTGGCCGCATCTGCGCGATCTGGAACGCGCCACCGAGGCCGCTGGCCGTACTCTTGTGGAACGCCTCGCAATCTATCCGGAGTACTTGCCAGACACGCCGCAAACCATGGCCCAGAGCCCATGGCTCGACCCCGCGTTGCGCACCCCAGTGCTTCGCCAGCGCGACACCGCGGGTAATGCGCGTGAGGACGCATGGTCCCCCGGTGCCGGCGACCGGTTACCTGCAGCACACGGCGCGCGCGTCCGTTCAGGCTCCGGCGCCTCCCCGGCCGTACTGGACATCCTGGCCCAGGCCGGCACCGGCGAGCGCCTTTCGGAGAAAGATATCGTCACCCTTTTCAACGCCCGCGGCGCCGACTTCTCGGCCGTCTGCCGTGCCGCCGATGCGCTGCGCGCCGAGCGCGTGGGCGACGTCGTCACCTACGTCGTCAACCGCAACATCAACTACACCAACATCTGCACCTACGGCTGCAAGTTCTGCGCCTTCTCCAAGGGCCGACACAGTTTCGCCGAGCGCGAGAAGCCCTACGATCTCGGCCTCGAGGAAGTGGCGAAGCGAACGCAAGAGGCATGGGAGCGCGGCGCCACCGAGGTTTGCCTGCAGGGTGGCATCCGTCCCGGCTACACCGGCCACACCTATCGCGCGATCGTCGAGGCGGTGAAGCTGGCTGCACCGGATATCCACGTGCACGCCTTCTCGCCGCTCGAGGTCTGGAATGGCGCAAGCACGCTGGGGCAACCGCTGCGCACCTATCTCGCCGGCCTCAAGGCGGCCGGCCTGGGCAGCCTGCCCGGCACGGCAGCCGAGATCCTCGATGACGAGGTGCGCGCCGTCCTCTGCCCCGACAAGATCTCGACCGAGCAGTGGCTCGACGTGATGGAAGCCGCGCACGCTGTCGGCCTCAAAAGCACAGCCACCATCATGTTCGGCCACATCGACGGTTACCGTCACTGGGCACGCCATCTCCTGCGCATCCGCGACCTGCAGGCGCGCACGGGTGGCTTCACCGAGTTCGTGCCGCTTGCCTTCGTCCACATGGAAGCGCCGATCTACCTGCGCGGCCATGCGCGCAAGGGACCGACT
>CAYVRB010000008.1:0-2401 GCA_964453375.1 uncultured Alcaligenaceae bacterium | reverse complement strand
TGATGCACGCCGTCGGCCGCCTGGTCCTCGACCCTCTCATCGTCCGCGTCCAAGCCTCCTGGGTGAAGATGGGGCCCGACGGCGCTGCATTGTGCCTCGATGCCGGCGCCAATGACATGGGCGGTGTGCTCATGGACGAGTCCATCACCCGCGCGGCCGGCGCCGTGCATGGCCAGGAAGTCCGTGCCGAACATATGGAAAACATCATCCGGCAGGCCAGCCGTATCCCGTTGCAGCGCAGCACACTCTACGGCCGCCCGAACCGTGGGCCGGTGCTTCATCCAGAGGCATCTCGATCGGCTTGAACAAATCCGCCTTGATCAGAAACGCGGGCCGGGGGATAGTGGTTCTAAGTATAGAACAATAGAAACAATATGGGGCGTCCACGCCCTTGCTCAGGGAAAGCAGGCGCCTTGGCCAGTCCATTCGATTTTCCGGTTCGTGTCGACAATGCCTCCGTGCGTGCGCGGGCCGTGGCGCGTCTGCGCGAGAAGGGTGTCCGCCTTCCAACCTTCACCGAGCTTGCCGAGCCCCACACAGCTCCTGCCTCAACGCGCGCCGCGCTCGCTGGGGTCGATCCCGACGCGGCCCTCGCCGCCAACCTCTACCGGGTGAATTGGTACAATAGCTGGAACCGCACCGAGCAGGCTGACGTGCCGGCCTATATCGAGCTTCCCGAGAGCTTGACCGGCGTCAAGGCGCGCATCGTGCTCGGCGTTGGTGCGACCTTCCCCATGATCCGCGCCCACAAGGTGCTGGCCGCCTACGCCTGTCTCGCGCCGCGGCTTGCTGCCGGCCGTTTCGATCCGACCACGCAGCGCGCGGTGTGGCCGTCGACCGGCAACTACTGTCGCGGCGGCGTTGCCATCTCGCGCATCCTCGGCTGCCGCGGCGTCGCCGTGCTGCCCGCCGGCATGAGCCAGGAGCGCTTCGACTGGCTCGCCAAATGGGTGACATCGGCCGACGAAGACATCATCCGCACCCATGGCACCGAGTCCAACGTCAAGGAAATCTACGACAAGTGCGCCGAGCTTGAGCGCGACCCAACCAACGAAATCGTCAACCAGTTCAGTGAGTTCGGCAATTATCTCGTGCACTGGCGCTGCACCGGTTCGGCGCTCGAGCGCATTTTTGAGACGGTGCGCAAGTCGTCGCCGAACCTGCGTCTTGCCGGCTTCGTCTCCGCCAGCGGATCGGGCGGCACGCTGGCCGCCGGCGACTGGTTGAAGGAGCGGCACGGCACCAGGATCGCTGTCGTCGAGGCTGTCGAATGCCCGACGCTGCTCAACAACGGCTACGGCGAGCACAACATCCAGGGCATCGGCGACAAGCACGTGCCCTTGATTCACAACGTCACCAATACCGACTACGTGATCGGCATCAGCGACAAGGCGACCGACGGCCTGAGCGCCGTGTTCAACACGGACGAAGGCCGCGCCTATCTCGCCCGCCGCCTCGGACTTACACCCGAGAAGGCCAAGCTGCTCGACTGGCTCGGCCTATCGTCGATCGCCAACGTGCTTGGCGCCATCAAGCTCGCGAAACAGGCCAAGCTGACGTCAGATGACGTCGTTATCACCGTCGCTACCGACGGCCACGAGCTTTATCGCAGCGAGCTCACGCGTTACCTGAAGCGTCGCCACAACCAAGGCACCATGACTGAGGCGCTCGCCGCCGAGCTGACCGGCGAGCATCTTCTCGGTGCCGGAACAGAATTTGTGCTGGAGGCGACAGAGCGTGAGCGCGACCGCATCTTCAACCTCGGCTATTTCACGTGGGTCGAGCAGCAGGGTATCGAGCTTGCCGATTTCGATCGCCGCCGGCGTCAGGATTTCTGGAAGGGCCTGCATGCCCTTGTTCCGCAGTGGGACGAAATGATAACGGCATTCAATCGCGACAGCGGCATGGCGCAAGCCGCATGAGGATCAGGGAGACATCGCCCGCATGAGCAAGGATGCTATGGTTGAGCCCTACGGCCAGCTCCGCAAGGAGACGCTGGAGCGCGACCGCGGCCTGCGCGAAAAGGTGATGTCGCTGGAAGAAGCGGCAAAGCTTGTCAAGAATGGCGATCATGTCGCGCTCGGCGGCTGCCACCTCTCTCGCACGCCGATGGCGATGATCTGGGCGCTCATCCGCGCCAAGAAGAAGGATCTCACCATATCGCGTTCCATCGCGTCCACGGAAACGGACTTGCTGCTGGCGGGCGGCGCCAGCCGCCGCGTTGAGACCAGTTGGTTCAGCCAGGGCCTGATCTGGGGCGTTTCCAAGATCATGCGCCACTACACCGAAAACAAGATCGCGGTCTTCGACGAGTGGAGCCACATGTCGATCGGCCTGCGCTACCGCGCCGGCGCCATGGGCATTCCCTTCATGCCTTCGCGCACCATGCTGGGCTCCGACG
>CAYVRB010000007.1:0-42940 GCA_964453375.1 uncultured Alcaligenaceae bacterium | reverse complement strand
CTCGCCCAACCGACGCTCGTCCTGCCCAAACACGGAGCGACTGCGTAACTCGTAGCGGAATTCGGAATTCGGAATGCGGAATTCAATCAACACAACGCGTTAGGTACTTCACAATGCCTTTTCATTCCGAATTCCGCAATCCGAATTCCGCATTGCTTCCCTCCCGTCGCGCCTTCGTCCGCTCGTCGCTCGCCGGGTCGCTGCTGATGTCCGGCCTCGTCGGCGATCTCCTCGCAAGCGACGACCCGCTCGCGCCGAAGAAGCCGCATTTCCCGGCGAAGGCGAAGTCGGTCATCTTCCTCTTCATGAGTGGCGGAGTCTCGCACGTCGATTCCTTCGATCCGAAGCCCAAACTCGTCGCCGACCACGGCAAAAAAGTCACGTTCGACCACCCGGAAACGAAGAACCGGCCCGGCTACGAGAAGCTCTACCTCAAGAAACCCGACTGGAAGTTCGCCCCGCGCGGGAAGTCCGGCATCGAGGTCAGCGACCTCTTCCCGTTCATCGGGAAACAGATCGACGACATCGCCCTCGTGCGCTCGATGCACACGTCGCACTCGAACCACTACAACGCCACGCTCGGCATGCACACCGGCTCGTTCGCGTTCGCCCGGCCGTCGATCGGATCGTGGCTCAGCTACGGCCTCGGCACCGTCAACAAGAACCTGCCGTCATTCCTCGTGCTCGCGCCGCAGATGCCCTACGCCGGCACGCAGGTCTGGGCATCCGATTTCCTACCGGGCGCGCACCAGGGGACGCGCGTCGTGCCGGGGGCGGAACCGATCGCGAACTTGAAGCCTCGCGAAACGACGACGCGACAGAAGAAGGAACTCGACGCCATAAAGGCCTTCGACGAGGCCCACCGGACAACTCGATCCGACGATCCGAACCTCGCGGCGCGGATCAAGTCGTTCGAGACCGCCTTCGGCATGCAGTCGGAGATGCCCGACGCCCTCGACCTCGCGAAGGAGACCGACGAGACTCTGAAGCTCTACGGCTTGAACCGCGGGCAGTTGGATGGCTTCGGCTGGCAGTGCCTCGTCGCGCGCCGGCTCGTCCAGCGTGGCGTCCGCTTCGTCGAACTGATCCACACCGGCTCGTCCGGCAACTGGGACTCCCACGGCAACATGGCCGACCACGGACGCCTCGCGCAGCAGGTCGACCAGCCGATCGCCGGGCTAATCCAGGACTTGAAACGCATCGGACTCTTCGACGACACGCTCGTCGTCTGGACGACGGAGTTCGGCCGTACGCCCTTCAACAACACGGCGTCGAACCCCGGCCGCGAACACCACAACTGGGCGTTCAGCAGTTGGCTCGCCGGCGCCGGCGTGAAGCGCGGCACCGTCCACGGCGCGACCGACGAGCACGGGATGCGCGCCGCCGAGAAGCCGGTCCACGTCCACGATTTCCACGCGACGATCCTGCACTTGATGGGCTTGGACCACGAGAAGCTGACGTACCGCCACGCCGGCCGGGACTACCGGCTGACCGACGTGCACGGGAACGTCGTGAAGGAATTGCTGTCCTGATTCGCCCAAGATTTCAATAATCCGACACCGATCCGTCCTTCAGTTTCGCGCCGGGCCACTTGTACGACTGCGGCTTCTTCGCCTCCTCGGCGAGCTTCGTCTCGTCCACCTCGACGCCGAGGCCCGGCCCTTGCGGCAGGCCGATGAAGCCGTCCTTGTCCAGCCTCCACTCCATGCGCGTGATGCCGGCTTTGTTGAAGCCGGGGTTCTCCGGATAGAACTCGTGGATCAGGAAGAGCGGGATCGCCGACACGACGTGCAGGCTGCCGGCGATGCCGAGGAAACCGGCCGTGCAGTGCGGGGCGAGCGGCGTCTGGTACGCCTCGCCGAGGATCGCCACCTTGCGCATCGGCGTGATGCCGCCGCCATGGCAGCAATCGGGTTGCAGCACGTCCAGCACGCGATGCTGGAGATACGGCAGGAATTCCCAGATCGTGCGGTCGCGCTCGCCGGCCGCCAGCGGGATCGAGATCTTCTCCTTGAGCCGCTTGAAGACTTCGATGTTCCCCGGCACGGCCGGCTCCTCGATGAAGAGCACGTCCGACGGCTTCAGCTGCGCCGCCACCTGGATGAGCATCGCCGGCGGGATCGCGCAGTGGGCGTCGAACATCACGGCGCCGGTCGGGCCGACCTTCTCGCGGGCGGCTCGGATGCTCGCGACGATCTTCTCGACTTCCGCCGGCGTGCCGCTGTGGTCGTAGGGGCCGCCGGGCGGAATCTTGACCGCCTGCGGCGTGTGGTAGACGCGGATCTTGTCCCGCGTCGGGCCGCCGAGCAGGCGGTAGACGGGCGTGTTCCAGAGCTTGCCGGCGATGTCCCAGAGGGCGAGGTCGATGCCGGCCATGGTGTGGACGAGGAACGGTCCGCCGCGGATGTCGCGGTGGGCGCGGTAGAGCTTTTGCCAGAGGTGTTCGATGCGCGTGGGGTTCTCGCCGGCGATGATCTCGAAGAGCGATTCCGCCAGCGCCCTTGACCTCGCCCCAGCCGACGATGCCGTGGTTCGTCTCGATCTTCAGGTAGACGGCGGGGCCGACCCAGGTCGCGGTCATGCGCGCGATGCGGATGGTCGAGGAGCGGTCGGCGACGTTCGCGGCCGGGTTGTTCTCCTGCGCGACGGCGTCGGCGAGCATCGCCTGACCGGCGGCGAACGCCCCGAAGGCGGCGATCGCGGTGCGGCGGGTGGTGGGCATGAAGTGCCTCGAGTTCGAATCGGGGGAAGGGAGGGCTTCGCCCATTTCTTTGAATGACCGCGGTGAGGCTCGACAAGGGAACGCGGCAAGTCGAAAACGACGGGAATGACGAGGATCGACGTTGCTCCTCGCCGACGTCGAAGATTCGACGATTGAACTCTTGGACGCCTCGGGTGTCATCGCCAGAATTCGATGCGGATCGTTCGCAGGAGCGATTCGAGCAGGATGTAGCCGCCGGGGCGGTCGGAACGGGTGATGCGGGCGTGGCCGGTCATGCCCGGCCGCAGGCCGGGGTCGGGCGAGACGAGTTCGCACAGGACGGCGACCTGGCCCTCGGCGTCGGTTTGCGTGGCCGTGGTGACCGGCTGCGGGGCGACCGTGTCGAGGCGTTCGCCCGGCCGGCGCGCGGCGGGCGCGATGCGAACGACGCGGCCGCGCAGGGATTGGAACGGAAACGCCCGCGCCAGCAATTCCACCTCTTGCCCGGCCATCACGCGCGCCGACTGCCCCTCGCGAAGGTTCACATCCACTTCCAGTCCGGCGAGGTTCTCGACCTCGGCGATGAGTTCGCCCTCCTGGAAAAGGCGGCCGACGCGCTCGCGGAGGCGCGCCGTGGTGACGATGCCGGCGCTGCGGATCGAGATCGTCAGCCGGCCGCTCAACTCGTCGAGGTAGCGGCACTCCTCGTCCACGCGGGCGACGGCGGCCCGCGCGGCGGCGATCTCCTCCGGCCGGGCGCGGGCGGTCAGCACCGCCAGTTCGCCGGTCGCGTCGGCCAGGTCCTTGGCACGCCGGGCCAATTCGGTTTCGGTCGCGGCGGCGCCGCGGGTTCGCGCGGCGGCGCGCTCCGCCTTCGCCTGCGCCAGTTGACCGCGGCAGACGGCCACGCGCGCCGTCGCCGCGTCGTATTCCTCCACCGACGCGACCGATTGCTTGCGGAGCGTGGCGACCCGGTCGAACGCCGCGCCGGCCTGTTTCAACTCCGCCTCGTAGCGATCGACTTGCGCATCCAACTGTGCCTTCTCTTCCGCATGGACGGCGCGGTCGCGGACGAGGTCGGCTTTCGCGAGGTCGTGCCAACGGTCGGCGCGTTCGACGCGCGCGGTCAACTCGGCCACCTTCGCGGGGTTCGGTCCGGCCAAGAGCAAGTCGAGCTTGGCGCACGCTTCGGTCGCCTCGGCGCGCTTGCGCGCTTGTCGGCTGGCGAGGTCGGGCACCTCCAGCCGAGCGACGACGGCGCCCGCTGGAACGTCTTCCCCTTCATCGAAATAGAGTTCGCGAAGGATCGCGGTGGCCGGGGCGCGCAGCTCGGTCTTGCCGCCGGAGCGCACGCGGAACGAACCGGCGGCGCGATCCGGGATCGGGATCGCCGCCAGCCCGCCGGCGCCGGCGAGGAAGAGCAGCCAGAGCGCCACGCGATTCGGCCGTCGACCGATCATGGCCTTGAACTCCCCGCCCGCGAGGCCCTTGAACTGGCCTTTGACGAGGACGACGGCGAGGACGGAGGCGGCGGCGACGCCGGCCGGTCCGAGCCAAACCCAAAGCGACTTCAACACGCCGAAGACCGCGGCCGAGAGGAACGCGAGCCCGAAGCCCCAACTCGCCAAGCCGTAGAGAGTGAGCGTTCGGCCTTGTGAGTCGGCGGGTGGTCGCGGGGCGCCCCACAAGAGGCGCCGGAGGTGCGCCTTCGCGCGATCCTGGCCGCGTTCGAGCAGGTTGTGCACGCCGAGCCAGTCGCCGAGCAGGTAATAACCGTCGAGCTTCAAGAACGGATTGAAATTGAAAAGAATGCGCCCGGCGAGCACGGTGAGCGCGACGAAGGCGAGGTAATTCGTCAGGCTCTCGGGCGGGGTCAATCGCCAGACGAAGACGGCAAGCGCCCAGACGCAGAGATCGCAGTAGCCGCCGGCGAGCGTGACGAGCAATCGCTTGCGGCGCTCCGGGAGCAGCCAGGCGTCCGACACGTTGCAGTAGAGGCAGGGCATGAAGAACATCACGAGCACGCCGATCTCGCGGACCTCGCCGCCGTAGCGCTTCAGCGTCAGCCCGTGGGCGAATTCGTGTAGCGTCGTCGCGAGGAGCATGGCGACCCAGACGAGCGCGGCGGTTTCCCAGCGCATCGCGCCGGTGAAGCTCGTCATCAGGTCGGCCCAGTTGGCGACGACGACGAAGAGCGCGAGGAACGCGGCCGTGAGACTGGCGAACAGGAACCCGCGCGACCAGAGGAATCCGAGCCACGGTACCATGCGATCGAGCAAACGATCCGGGTCGATCAGCGACTTTCGCCAGAAGAGCAGGCTCTGTTTGCCCTCGGCCGGCACCGGCGTTGCTTCCACCGCCGGCTCCGGCGCAGGAGGCGGAACGGCGGCCGGGGGCGCGTCGTCGCGGCCGAGGAGTTGGGAGACGGTCGCACCAGCCAAGCGCGTCGCGCTCGGCGGCGCGGCCGCCGCGAGCATCTGTTGCTCCGCGGCCATGTCCAGAAACTCGGCGAGTTCGGCTTCGGACAGAGGCTCGCCGAATTCGGACTCGAAGGCGCGGCGCACGGTCGCGGAAGTGTGCTGGCCGTCCAGTTGGTTGAGCAGGAACTGCTCGTGGGCGCCGAGTTGGAAGTACGAGCCGGACCGTGGATCCTTCACCACGCAATGGCCGCGCTCCTTCATGGAACGGACGACGAGGTCGGGCCGGCGGCGCGGCAATCGTCGGGACGCGGACATGGTGCGAGCCTCGCGGCGGTGATCGGAATGGGCCTAGCGCAGAATTTCGCGGCTTTCGGCTTCGCCGAGGATGTAGGCGAAGAACGGGCTGCCATCGCGCAGGGCTCGAGCGGCGCGGTGGTTGCCGTCGATCAGAACGTGGCCTTGCAGGCGTTCGCGCGTGGTCGGTTCTTCGAGCCAGACGTGCGCGATGATGCCGGGATATTTCATGTCGACGTGTTCGAGATGTTCGTCGTGGATGCGGCAGCCGATCATGCTGTCGCGGACGCTGTCTTCGTCGATTTCGACGGGTTCGCGGCCGTCGGCCACGAGCTGCCGCGCGCGGTCCACGTCGTATTCGTAGACGCCGTAGTAGTGGAACGTCTCCGGGCCGGACCGGCAGTGCGGGCATGGTTTGTTCGCGGCCATGGGAATCCTCAACGGCCGTCGGGCGGGGGGCGCCCGACGGCATCGAATCCAAACGGGATCGGGCCGGGTCGGCCCGACGGTCCACGGTCGATCACCAGCCGCACGGCTTCGGCATGCACGGCTTCGGCGGGCAATAGCCGCCCTTCTTGCTGCCCTTGTGGCTGCCCTTCTTGCTGCCCTTGTGGCTGCCCTTGCCGCTGCCCTTCTTGCTGGCCTTGCAGCTCTTCTTGCTGCCCTTGCCGCTGCCCTTCTTGCTCTTCTTGCTGCCCTTGTGGCTGCCTTTGCCGCTGCCCTTGCCGCTGCCGCAGCCGCCGCCGTAGCCGCCCATCACGCCGGGAGCGATCCGCTCCTCGAGGCGCACGATCTTGAAGCGCGCGGGCTTCTTGGCATTGTCCATGATTCATCCTCCGAGTGGTGCTTTGGCCCGACGAGATTCATCCGGTCCGCGCGGGCCGGGCGCGGTGGGCGATCCCGAAACGCCCCGCCGGCGATTGTGCGCCGGCGAAGAGTTTCGGCTGACGGAGGGAGAAAGGGGATCCGTCGCGCTCGCCCGCCAGCGGGAAATCCTCGCTCGGCGAAAAATCCTCGCGCAGGCACGAACCGCGAAGTGAGTCCTGCAAACGCTGGAGAATCTGTTCTAGATTTGCGGCGCGGTCGTTCCGCGATCTAGCACGGTGGCTTTCCATGGCGCAATCCGACTCGGTCCTCGCGATCAGCGATGGCTCGCTCGTCCGCCGCTTCCGCGCGGGCGAACAGGCGGCGGCCGCCCACCTGTTCGAACGCTACGCGGAGCGCGTGCGGTCGCTCGCCCAGCCGCGCTGCGCCGCAGGCTACGGCGCCCGGTTCGACGCCGACGACATCGTGCAGACGGTGTTCCGCACGTTCTTCCAAGGGGTTCAAAGTGAGACATACCAGGCCCCCAAGGAGGGCGATCTATGGGGACTGCTACTGGTTTTGGCGCTCAACAAGATTCGCAGCCACGTGGATTTTCACCAGGCCGCGAAGCGCGACATCCACCGCACGACGCGACCAGACGATTGGGAAGATCGGCCTTTCGGTGACGGTTCAGACCCCGGTTCCGGGTTTCTCCGGGTAGTGCTCGACGATCTGATGGCCGATCTGCCCCCATCGAATCGAGAGATCGTGCGCCTGCGGATCGAGGGGTACGAAGTGAAAGAGATCGCCGTCCGCACCGGCCGCTCGAGCCGCACCGTCGAGCGCGTGCTTCACGATTTCCGAGACCGCCTCGCCGACCCGGAGTAGCTGCAATGCCTCGTACCGTCGCCGACCTCGCCCATCGCGTCGACGCGTTCGAGGATGCGCTCGCCCGCGATTCGACGGCCGACCTGGCCGAATTCCTGCCCGCGCCCGGCGACGCCGACTACGGCCCCACGCTCGCGGAACTGATCCGCGTCGACATGGAACGCGCCTGGTTCGCCGGCCGGCCCCAACGATTGGACGACTACCGCCGCCGGTTCCCGGACGCGTTCGCCCGGCACGACGTGTTGGCCGCCGTCGCCTTCGAGGAATACCGCCAGCGGCGGCTCGTCGGCGAGACCGTGCTCCCGAACGACTATCACCGGCGCCTCGGCGTGACGGTCGGCGATTGGCCGAACATCCCGCCCGGATCGCGGGCAATGACCGTTCCGGTGCGTTCGACCAAGACCGATTCCGACACCGATGGCGGCCCGGCGACCGAAGTGCTGCGCGTGCGCCCCGTGGCGGCCGCCCCGTCGTCGGTGCCCGCGATCGCCGAACCGGTTGAGCGCTGCACTCCGGTGACGTTTCCCCCCGTCGGCGGCCAGTTCGCGGGGTTCCATCTCGAGGAGGAAATCGGCCGCGGCGCCTTCGGCCGCGTCTACCTCGCCCGGCAGGCGGACCTCAGCGGGCGGCCCGTGGTGCTCAAAGTCGCCACGAACGTGGCCGGCGAATCGCGCCACCTCGCGCAGCTCCAGCACACGAACATCGTCCCGATCTATTCGTACCACGCGTCCGGCGAACTCCAGGCGGCGTGCATGCCGTACTACGGCCGCACGACGCTCCAGCACGTCCTGCGCAGCTTCCGCGAGCGCGAGACGGTGCCGGCGACCGGCAAGGACCTCAAGAGCACGCTACGAACCGCCGACGGCGCGCCCCCGCCGCGATTGCCCGGCTCGGCGCCGATCCTTCGCCCGCCCGCGCGCACGCCGCCCCGCGATCCCGGCGCGCCCAGCGGCTGGGAAGCCTACGACCGCCTCGCCTTCGTGGACGCGATCCTGCTGCTCGCGAAGCAGATCGCCGACGGGCTGGCCCACGCGCACGCGCGCGGCATCGTCCACAGCGATCTCAAACCCGCCAACGTCCTCCTGACGGACGACGGCGTGCCGATGCTCCTCGACTTCAACATCTCCCAAGACACCAAGGCGCGCTCGCACGCCGGCGAAATCCTCGTCGGCGGCACGCTGCCCTACATGGCCCCCGAACAGATGGCCGCCTACCGCGGCCACGGCCTGATCGACGCCCGCGCCGACATCTATTCCCTCGGCGTCATCCTGTTCCAACTGCTCAAGGGCCGCCATCCGTTCCCGGAGCGCGACGGCCCGCCGCGCGACAACATCGACGGCCTCATCGCGGATCGCCGCGAGTTACCTTCGCTGCGAACGGACGGTCGCCTCGTCTCGCGCGCCGTCGAAGCGATCGTCCACAAGTGCCTCGCCTTCGACCGCGAGGATCGCTACGCCACGGCGGCCGACCTGCGGGAGGACCTCGCGCGGCAATTGGAACATCGCCCACTCCGATTCGCCCCGGACCGCGCGCCGGGCGAACGCCTGGCCAAGTGGGCGCGCCGGCACCCGCGACTGACATCGAGCGCGGCCGTCGGCGCGCTGGCCGCCGCAGTACTGTTCGCCGCCGGCATCGGCTTGCTGGCGCGACGCGAACGCGTGCGCGGCTTGGAAGCTCGGGAGACATTCGCCCGACATCAAATGGCGTTCCGCGAGGCCCAGGCGACGCTGGACGACCGCGCCGAGATTGCCCTTCGGCCTGCGGAAGGGCTGGCACGGCTGCGCGCCGTCCTCGAGCGCTACGGCATCCCGGAAAACGAAGCCGATGCGACCGACTGGAAGGATCGTCCGGCCGTTCGGCACCTCGCGCCGGACGCGATCGAACGGCTTCGCGAAGATGTGGGCGAGGTCTTCTACCTAATGGCGAAGATCGGACACCGGCGGGCGCTCGCGGGCGATCCGTCGTTGTTGGCGAATGCCGAAGCGTGGAACCGGGCCGCGGCGTCCTACGCCGGCGATCGGATTCCGCGCGCGGTGCGGGAGCAATTCGCCGACCTCGCCGCTGCGCGCGGCGATGTGGCCGCCGAGGCGCTAGCGCGGTCCGAAGTGGCGCACCTTCCGCCGGCGTCCCCGCGCGATCGGTATCTCGTGGGCTACTGGCTCGCACAGCTCGGCCAGCCCGCGGCGGCGCTGCCCCACCTGCGCGCGGCGACGCAAGACGATCCCGAGAACTTCTCCGCGTGGTTCATGCGCGGCGGCGCGCACGCCGCGCTCGGCCAGCACGAACTGGCCGCGCTCTGCTTCGGCTCGTGCACCGCCCTCCGCAAGGACTTCCCCCCGGCGTGGCTCAATCGCGGTCTCGCCTACGCCCACCTCCGATTCCACGATCAGGCCCGCGACGACTACGACATCGCTCTCCGGCTGCGCCCCGACTGGATCGAAGCGCTCCTCCAGCGCGCCGCCTCGCGCGAAGCGATCGGCGACCCCGCCGGCGCCGCCGCCGACCTCTCCGCCGCGATCGCGCGGCCCGACGCCCCGGTGCGGGCGCTCTACCTGCGCGCCGGCCTTCGCCAACGAACGGGCGACCCGGTCGGCGCCGCCGCCGACCTGACCGAGGCCGCGAAACAGACGCCCGAAGACGAATTGAGCTGGGTCGCGCGCGGCGAGAGCCGCCTCGCGAGCGATCCGACGGCCGCGCTCGCCGACGCCGAGGAAGCGCTGAAACTCAATCCGCTCTCCGTGTACGCCCTGCAACTGAAGGCGCACGTGCTGGCCGAGCGATTGAACCGGCCGGCCGAGGCGCTCGCCATGCTCGATCGCGCCGTGAAGCACTACCCCGATTACGTCCCCGCCCGCGCCGGTCGCGGCGTGCTCCACGCCCGCAAGGGCGACCGGGCCGCCGCCCTCCGCGACGCCGCCGAAGCCCTTCAACGGGATACCAAGGCGCCGAACCTGTATCAGGTCGGCTGCATCTACGCGCTCACGGGTGAGAAGCATCTCGACGACCACCTGGAAGCGCGGCGGCTCCTGCGCGCCGCCCTGCGGACCGGCTTCGGGCTGGACATCGTGGATACCGATGCGGATCTGGAACCGCTCCGCGCGGACATCGAATTCCGCCGGATCGTCGCGGAAGCGAAACGGCTGTATTCCGGGCGCAAGTGATTCGCAACAGTCACCCCGGTCGATTCATACATTCCGGAAATTCCGCAAAAAGTTCACCCGCCGCGTGGCGGATCGGGATTCTAATTTAGGTTTCCCATACGTCCGCCGTCGCGTGCCCCCCGCGCCCCTCGGACCCGTTCGCCGGGTCCCCGCCTGCGCTGGAGCCGCGTTCATGCCCACGCATACTCCGTTGCGGATCGAACACCTCGAAGATCGCAGCCTGATGTCGGCGACCGCGCTCGGGACGCCGTGGCCGGACGCCGGCGCGCTCAGCCTGAGCTTCGCCCCCGACGCGACGCCGATCGGCGCGCAGAAATCGAATCTTTTCAAGACGCTGGACAAGACCGCCTCTGAAGACGATTGGCAGCGGGAAGTGCTGCGCGCGTTCCAGGCCTGGGCGGTGCACTCGAACATCAACATCGCCGTGACGCCGGACGGCGGCGACGCTTTCGGCGCGCCGGGCGACTCACAGGGCGACACGCGCTTCGGCGACATTCGCGTCGGCGCCGCGCCGCTCGCGGCCGATTCGCTCGCCAACGTCTCGCCGTTCGACTGGTCGATCGGCACCTGGTCCGGCGATCTGCTGCTGAATTCCGCGAGCAAGTTCGGCGTGGGATCGAAGGCCAAAGCCGGCACGCACGACCTCTTCAGCGTCATCCTCCACGAAGCGGGCCACGTCTTCGGCCTCGATCACTCGGACGGCGCCGGTTCGGCGCTCGCGGCGCGCTACGCCGGCGCCGTGCTCGGTCCGTCCCCGGACGACATCGCCGCGCTCCAGGCCGCGTACGGCCCGCGCTTGCCGGATGCGTTTGAAGGAGTGCGGGGCAACGATACCCTCGCAACGGCCGCCGCGCTGTCGGGCGAATCCAACTTCTTCGCCGTCGCCGACGTCGGCAGTCGCACGGATGCGGATTATTTCTCGTTCCTCGTTCCGGCGGGCACGGACAAGTTTTCCGTCCGCGTGCGAACCGCCGGCCTCAGTTCGCTGATTCCCGCGATCACCTTGTACGATCCAGCCGGCGCGGTGGTGCAGACCCGGTCGGGTTCGGACCCGCTCGATCCGAAGGACCTCGAAGTGAAGGCCAACGCGAAGGGAACGGCGGGCGGCCGCTACACCGTTCGCATCGCCGGGGCGACGGGCGACGACTTCGCCATCGGCCGCTATGAAGTGCGCGCGAATTTCCTCAAAACGGCGGAGCCGGTCGTCGCCGCGAACTTTATCGCGGATCGCGGCGAGAACGATACCATCCTGACGGCCGACGACTTGCTGCCGGGCCGCCAGACGGGGTGGCGCATCCGCGGCAACGGCTTCTCGCAGAACGCCGTCATCGAATCCGCGGCCGATACCGACTTCTACCGCCTGACTACGCCCTCGAACGGCAGCGGCACGGCCGACGCGCTCACCGTCCAGGTCCGCGGCCTTGGGAATAAATCCGGCGGCGTCGCGCCCGCCCTCGCCGTCTACGACGCATCTGGAAAGGCTCTCCCCGCGCGCGTCCTCGATAGCGATGGCCCCTCGGTCACGTTGCAAGTCCCCGGCATCGAACGTGGGGCGACCTATTTGGTGCGCGTGAAGAACGGCACCGGCACCGCGGCCGGCAATGGTAACTACCGCCTGACCGCCGTCGTCGGCGCGCTCGCCGAGCGGGGCATGCACGTCGTCGAGGCCGGCACGCTCGACGCCGCGCTGCGGACTCGCTCGAGCATCCTCAACGTCGAGAACGGCCGACTGTTCCAGTTCGCCCTGAACGTCACTGGCGACGCGAACGTTCTGGTCCGCTTGAGCATTCAAGTCGATCGCGGCCGCGAGGTCTTCAGCTCCACGCAGAAGGCGAACCAGCGGCCCGAGAGCGGTCAGGTCTATTTGCCCACCGGGCGCTACCGCATGATCGTGACGCAGACTCGCGGCACGGGTACCGCGCGCTATTGGTTGCAGGCCGGCGTCTACAGCGATCCGATCGGCCCGTACGCCCCGCGGGTCACGTCACCGCCGACCGCGACGTCGCCGCCCCCGCCGCTGTCGTCGCCCGTGTTCTCCCCGTTCACGTCGGACGCCCAGTACTACAGCGACGAAGTTGGCTACTGGTACGTGCCGTTCACGTCGCGGGAAACGCACGGGTACTATTACGAGATGTAGTTTGGCGAAGGATTCCCGCGCGGGCCGCATGCGCCACGATTCCGTGTTGCATGCGGCCCGCGCACGTTGCGTGCATCCAAGCGCGGTACAGTTTACCTTCCTTTCCGAAACTCTACGCCAGTCAAAATCCCTTCGCCATCATGTGACAGTCGACCATTTTCAGCCCGGTTCCCTCGCGAATTCATTCCGAACCGAAGTCGCACCGGCGTTTGCCGTTCTATGGCAGAGCAGGGAATTCTGCGCGCCGATTCCATGCCACCGAATCGTTCGCGCCCGGCCGCAAGATTCCCGACGAACTTTCAACCCAAGCATCGCCCATGCTTCGTCGCCTTCGCCGCGCGCTCTATTCCGCTCCCCTTCGCCGGCAACTTGGCCATTCCCCGACGCGACTCGCCGTGCTGGAGTTGGAAGACCGCAACCTGATGGCCGTCTCGTCGTCGTTCGCGAGCGGCGTGCTCACCGTGCAGTTCACGGCCGACGACGACAGCGCCGCCCTGGCGCTCGCCGGCGCCGACCTGACGGTCACCAGCGGTTCGACCACGAAGTCGTACGCGGCCGGCGGGATCACCTCGATCGCACTCGTCGGCACCACCGGCGACAATCAGTCCGTGACGATCGGCGCGAGCCTCGGCCTGACCGGCAATTTCTCCTCCAAGGATGTCGAGTCGGTGACGTTCGCGAAGAACGTGAGTTTCGGCGCGCGGTCCACCGTCTCGCACGCGATCGCGGTCGCCGGGGCGCATTCGATCACGGTCGCGGCCGGCGCAACGCTCTGGACGCGCTCCATCGCCGGCGGTGATCCGCTCAACGACGCTTCGACGGCGAATTCCGGCAGCGTCTCCCTCGGCGCGAAGTCGATCACGGTGGAGGCGGGCGCCCGCATCCTCGCGCACGCCACCGATGGCTACCAAGCCGGCGATGTGACGCTCGCGGCCGCTGCGGCGCAGCTCGACGCCTACATGACGCCGTTCTTCAACCTGAAGACCGCGACGGCGAGCGTGACGGTCGGCGACGGCGCCGTTGTCCGTGGCCGGAATGTGACGTTCTCGACCGACGCCGCGGCGAAGCGCTACACGATCTACGATCTCGGCACGCTGGCCGCCAGCCCGCCGACGCTCGCGAACCAGACCGTCGGCGACGGCCTGACCTTCACGCCGGGCCGCGACGACGGATCCGTCGGGCCGACCATCACACGCGCGAACGGCACCTGGACCGGCTTCGAGGCCGGCAAGACGGTCTTCATTTCCGGCACGCCGAGCGCCCTGAACGACGGGCGCTACGACATCGGCTCCGTGAGCGCCGACGCCAAGTCGCTCGTGCTCGTGGCGACGGACGCCCTTCGGCAACAGACCGTGAACTCCGGCACGAACGTGACGGTGCGCGTCGTTGATACGAGCTTGCCGGCGGAGAATGTGCCGTTCGTCGCGGTCGACGAGAACGGCCAGGCGGTGCAGGCCCCGTCGACGCAGGGGAGCGTGACGAAGTCCGCGGCCCCGCCGGTCGGCTGGAATCCGGTGCTCAGCGCGATCAACGGCCTGCCGCTGCCGGCGCAGGTGACGCTGACGACGGCGCACGCGAAGACCACGATCGGCAATTTGGTCGAGATCGCCGCTTCCGGCAACATTACGATTTCCTCGAAGGCGGCCGGCAACACGCGCTCGCAGCTCCCGTCGCTCGTCTTCGGCATCACCTGGGCCGAGTCCGACGTGCAGGCGATCACGACGATCGGCGGCGCGAAGATCGTCGCGGGCGGCGACTTCAGCGCGACATCGGACGTGAACAACCAACTGAAGGCCGTCACGAAGACGCTCGGCGGCACGGTGCAGAACCCGGCCGGCGGCGATCCGGTGCAGTTGCCGGGGCCGTCGATCTCCGTCGCGGTCGCGCGGGGCGTGTCGGTGTCGACGGTGGAGACCGCCGACGGCACGAGCATCACCGCCGGCGGCGTGACCGTCGGCGCGTCCATGACCAACAAGTTCGCGAACGAATCGTCGGCGACGACGTCGAACGCGAAATCGCTCGCCGGGTCGGTCGGCGTCGCCATCGCCGACCACAGCGAGACGGCGCGGGCCACGCTCCGCGGCACGGTCGTCGCGGGCGGGGACGTGTCGGTGACGGCCGAAGGGACGAACGAGGCCGTCGAGAACCGCACCGAGGCGTCGGTGAACACCGACGACCCGGAACCGGCCAGCCCGATGTTCGATACGTTCTCGAAGATCTCGGAGTTCCTGAGCGACACGAAGGACAAGCAGGACGACAAGGCGAAGAACGATCAGTCGAAGGAAGGCGAATCGGGCACGAGCCTGCAGATCGCCGGGGCGATCGTCGTCGCGTTCAGCGATTTCACGGTCGAGGCCAGCATCGGCAAGAACGCGATCGTGACGGTGAACGGCGGGGCGCTCGAAGTGACCGCGAAGGGCGAGAGCGCGCCGCAGGCGTCCGCCGTCGGCTCGGCCGAGGCGAACTCGAAGCTCGCCGTCGGCGGGGCGTTCATCTACGGCGACTACTCGATGGACGTAAAGGCGTTGATCGGCGACGGCGCCGTCGTGAATGTCGACCACGGCATCACCGTCTCGGCCGAGAGTTCGCAGGTCGGCGGCTTCCCGACGAGTTGGGGCGATTTCGTGGGCGGCGTGCTCGGCCTACGCGACACCGGCCTGCCGTGGGTCAGCGACGGCTCCACGAAGAGCTTCTCGGACGCCGTCACCAACAGCGGCAAGTTCTTCGACACGCTCGACGACATCGTCGATCGCGGGCAGGCGATCTCCGAGGGCGATTGGTCGTTCCTGCTGCAGGAGTTCTCCGTCTCGTTCGTCAGCGCGTCGGCGCAGCCGGGCGAAGTGACGGACAAGGAAGGCAAGGTGTCGGGCAAGAGCAACGCGGCGTCGGGCAACTTCGACATGGTCTTCGGGAAGAGCCACGCGACGGCGTGGATCGGCGCGGGGGTCCAGATCAACCAGACGACGCCGAACGCCGACGCGGACGAGCAATCCGTGAGCGTATCGGCGACGACGGAGGCGAAGTCGCTCTTCTTCGGCGGCCTCACGGGGAAGGGCAACCCGTTCGGCTACACGACGGTCGGCGGCAACGGCGCCATCGGCGGCGTCTACGCCCACCACGACTACGACATGCTCGCCAAGGCGTACATCGCCGACGGCGCCAAGGTGAAGGCCGCGAAGGACGTGTCGGTCGAGGCCGAGAATACCCTGATCGTCGGCGTGTGGGATTTCGCCGGCGCGTCCGGCAAGAACTTCGCGGTGCAGGGCACCTTCACCATCACGCCGGTGGACAGCCAGACGCTCGCGTACATCGAGAACAGCGCGATCGTGGACGCCGGCGGCGACGTGTCCCTCGCGGCGACGACCGACCAGCTCTTCATCGCGTTCACGGGCGCGATCGCGAAGTCGGACAAGGTCGGCGTCGGCGCAGGCCTCGGCTACTTCGACGTGGACTCGACGACGAAGGCGTTCGTCGGCAACGCGACGACCAGCGCGGCCTATCCGGGCGCCGGCACGATCACCGTCGGCGGCGACCTCGACATCGCCGCGGAGAACGGCATCCTCGGCGTCACCGTCGCCATCTCCGCCGCCCTCGCCACCACGCCGGACGATCCCCCGCCGGAGCCGATGGATCAAGACGATATCCTCGACGACGGGGCGACGCTCACGAACCTCTTCGCGCTGCCCGACGAGACACAGCCCACGAACACGAAACAGGAATCGGAATCGAACCAGAAGACCGAAACGGAGAAACGCACCGGCTTCGGTCTGTCCGCGTCGCTCGGCCTGAACCTCTTCGACACCGTCACGTTCGCGGGGATCGATTCCACGACCGTGACGGCGACGGGCAACGTGACGGTCGAGGCCAAGTCCGACGAGTTGTTCGTCGTCGCCACCGGCGCCGCGGCGCTGAACCTGGATACGAAGGCCGATTCGTCCACATCGCTCGCCGGGGCGCTGTCATGGAACGACCTCGACCGCGACGTGATCGCGAAGGTGAACAACGCGACGATCTCGTCGGCCGAGCTCGTCGTGAACGCCGAAGCGTCGAGTTTGCTCGTGTCGGTGACGGCCGGCGCCGCCATCACCAGCCCGGCGCAGAAGGGAAAGACCTCCGTCGGCATCGCCGGCTCCGCGAACGTCAACGACCTCGACACGAACGTGTCCGCGACGCTCGCCGGAACGACGAAGGTGACGGCCACCGGAACCGTGGCCGTGACGGCGGACCACGAACTGACCATCGTCTCGCTCGCCGGCGGCTTGAGCGTCTCGCAGCGCGCCGGCGTCGGAGCCGCGTTCGACCTCGGATTCATTAAGACGACCGTCGAAGCCAAAGTCGGCGACGGCATCGCGATCGATGCCGGGGGCGATGTTTCGGTCGAAGCGTTCGACGACCAGTTCTTCGTCTCGATCGGCGCGAGCGTCGGTGTCGGCACGCAATCGCTCGGCCTCGCCGGCTCCGCGTCGTGGCTCAACAACACCACCGACGTGACGGCTTCGCTCGGCAATACCGTCACGGTGACGGCCGGCGGAGACTTGATCCTAACCGCGGACGAACGGCTCTTCGCGTTCGGCCTCGGCGGCGCGGCCGGCTTCGGCAAGGAATCCGGCTTCGGCGCCGGCCTCGCCGGCATGAACATCAAGCGAAACGTGAACGCCACCATCGGCACCGGCGGCGTCCTTGTCGTCGGGGGTTCGACCACGGCCGGCGACCACGGGCTGATCGTGCGCGCCTTCACCGAAGACGACCTCTACCTGATCGGCGCCGGCGGCGCGGTCGGGGCGACGAAGGCGGCGCTCGCCGGGTCGCTCGCGCTCCTGATCGATACGACGACGACGAACGCCTCGATCGGGAAATCGACGACCGTGAGCCAGTTGGCCGGCAAGATGGCCTCGACGATGTCCGTGTTCGTGGAGGCGGATCACGATTCGAGCGTGCTCGCGGTGGGCGGGGCGTTCGCGCTCGGCAAGTCCGCGGCCATCGGCTTGGGCGTCGTCGTCATGCCCGTGTCGCACACGACGACCGCGAGCATCGCCGACTCCGCGAACGTGAGCGCGAACGACGACATCCGCATCCGGGCGAACCACGCCTTCGACGCGGACAACTTCGCCGTCGCCCTCAGCGCCGGGCTGGGCGGCGTCGGCATCGCGGGGTCCGGCGTCATCCAGCCACTCACGTTCACGACGACGGCCGGCGCGTCCGCGACGCTCTTCGCCAACGGCAACATCGTCATCGCGGCGGACGCGGAATTCGACATGCTCGCGATCGCCGGGCAGGCGTCCATCGGCGTCGGCGGGTCGGGCGTCGGCGTCGCGAACGTGACAACGGTGCGCAACGAGACCGTGCGGGCCGAAGCCGGGAACAACGCCATTCTGACGGCGCTCGGGAACAAGGGGACGTTCGCGGCTGCGGACGACGCGACGGCGAACAAGGCCGTCCGAGGTCTGATCGTGACGGCCACGCTGGACGACGACGTGATTGTCGTCGCGGCCGGCGCGGCGGGCGGCACGAGCGGCGTCGGCGTCGCCGGGTCCGCGGCCGTCACCGTGCAAACCACGAACGTGACCGCCCGCATCGGCACCGGCGCGAAGGTGACGGCGAACGCCGCAGATCGCACGGCGGCGAACGCGGCGCAACAGACGTACCTCTACGCCGAGCACTTGGCCGACCACGCCGGCGCGGGCGGCGGCGGCGGATTCGGCTCCAGCGGCGGCATCGGCGTCGGCGTGGATGTCGCCGTGGTCAACCGCACCACGCGCGCCATTATCGACGATTCCGCGAACGTCTACAGCCGCGGCGACGTCTCCGTCCGCGCGATCGCGGGCGGCGACTGGATCTCCGTCGGCGCATCGCTCGGCGGCGGCGGCACGGCCGGCATCGCCGGTTCGGCCAGCGTGCAGGTCCACACCGTCACTACGCAGGCTCGCATCGGCGCGAACGCCACCGCCTTCAGCGCCGGCAACATCGTCGTCGCCGCGCGGGACGATCTCGCGATCGACGGCATCGCCGGTCAGATCAGCATCGGCGGCACGGCCGGCGTCGGCGGCTCCGTGCCCGTCGTCGTCGTGACGAAGACGACCGACGCCTCGATCGGCGACGGCGCCGCCGTCGACGCCCTCGGCAACACCTCCGCGTACCAGGCCCAAGTGACGCCCCCGTCGGTGTCCTTCACCGATCCTCTGTTCTTCGGCAAGTCCGGCGTCGACACGACGAACGATCGGGTCGCGCTCGGCTACGTCCACGGCTTCCAGACCGGCGATTCCGTCACCTACTGGGCGAACGGCACCGCCATCGGCGGCCTCGAGAACGGCGGCACGTACTACGCCATCGTCGTCGATTCCAAGACGATCAAGCTCGCCTCGAAAGAGTCGGAAGCCCTCGCCGGCACCGCCATCGATCTCACCTCCTCCGGCACGAGCGACCAGCAATCGATCACCGCCTACGGCGAAGTGGCGACGCCGTCCGCCAGCGGCGGCGGCGCGATCGGCGACAACCTCACGAAGCAGCGCACGCTCTCGCTCGGCTCGACCGGCGTGCGCGGCGTCGTCGTCTCCGCCGTCTCGCTCGACGACTACGCCACCTACGGCATCAGTGGCGGCGGCGGCGGCACCGTCGGAGTGCAGATCGTCGCCTCGGTGAGCTTTCCCACCATCACCACCACCGCGTCGATCGGCAACTCCGCGAAGGTGAACCAGAACGATCTCGGCGCGAACGCCGGCCAGTCGGTGAACGTCGCGGCGATCGCCGACTACGACCGGCTCGGCATCGGCGGTTCCCTCGCCATCGGCGGCACGGCCGGCATCGCCCCGCTCGCCGACGTGCTGGTGTCGAAGCACACGACGAAGGCGAGCATCGGCGGCTTGGCGAAGGTCGGCGCCGAGCGGGACATCGTCGTCGCCGCCGACGCGGCGGAGGAGGTGCGGGCATTCGTGATCGGCGTCGCCGGCGGGGGCACCGCCGCCGTGGCCGGTTCCGTCGGCGTCGTCATCCTCAAGACGCAGACGCAGGCGACCGTCGGCGCAAGTTCGCAGCTCTACGCCCTCGGCAACGCCGTCGTCAGTGCGAACGACGTCACGGACGCGACGGTCGTGGTCGGCGCGGCCGCGCTCGGCATCGGCGCCGCCGGCGTCGGCGCTTCGGTCAATGTCTCGGTGATCGAGAAGGACACGCTGGCGCGCATCGCGGACAACGCCACGGTCACGGCGCTCGCCGGTGGAAGCGGCATCAACGCCTACACCGGCGACGGATTGACGAAGAACGCCGTCCAAGGCGTGTTGGTGCAGGCGACGTCGGACGAGGACATTTTGAACGTGATCGTCGCGGGCGGGGCGGGCTTCTACGCCGGCGTCGCCGGGGCGGTGAACGTGAACGTCCTCACCGCGAACACGGCGGCCCAGCTCGGCAATAACGTCGTCGTCAATGGGGCCGGCACGGCGGACGCCGATCAATCGGTGTACGTCGCCGCCATCGACACGCTCGAACTGGACGTGATCGGCGGCGCCGCCGGCCTCGGCGCCGCCGGCGTCGCGGGCGGCGTGGACATCGGCATCATTCGCAGCAACACGAATGCGACCGTCGGCGCGAACACCACCGTGAACGCCGCATCGAACATCGGCGTCGGCTCCGCGTCGACGCGCGACGTCGACAGCCTCGTGATTGGTGCGAGCGCCGGCCTCGGCGCGCTCGCCGCGTCCGTCGCCGTCTACTCGCTCTACGCGACGGTCGACACCGCCTCGAAGGATTCGCTCAACGGCAGCGGCGGAAGCAACGGCGCGACCTACGCCGACAGCGCCACCAAGACGAACGTGATCTCCGACGGCCTCGGCGGCTACGACCAGAGCAGCACCTTCGAAGGCGGAAAACAACTCGCAGGCGCCGGGAACAGCGCGAAGTCCTCCGTCGTGGCGAATTCGCCGAGCGGCGTGGCGGCCGGCGCCGTCAACGCCGCACCGGCGCCATCGGGCACGACGACGACCATCGGCGCCGGAACGAAGCTCCTGGCCGGCGGCAACCTCTCCGTCCTCGCCAACGATAGCGTGGCCATCGAGGCCACCACCGGCAGCGGCGCCGTCGGCGCGGCCGGCATCGGCGCGGCCGTCACGTACGTCACGGTCGGCGGCCAATCGCTCGCCACCGTCGGCGATTCCGCCACGCTCGCCGGCGACACGATCCGCGTCGGCGCGTCCTACTCCGGCGACGGCGAGGCCGAATCCTACGGCGGCGGCGCCGGCGGGTTCGTCGGCGTCGGCGCCCAGGTCGCCATCCTGACGGACCTCCACAACGAGACCGCCCGCGTCGGCAACAACGCGACCGTCACGGCGAAGACGAAGTTCTCGATCACCACGAACGGCAGCCGCTCGCTCGACACCTCGAACGCCGGCGGCGGCGTCTCCCTCGGCTTCGCGGCCGGCGCCTCGTACGCGCAGATCGATACGAAAGGAACGTCCTCCGTCTCGCTCGGCACGAACGGCGCCGTGATGTCCGGCTCGGGCGGCGTGGACATCGCGGCCAATTCGACGACCAGCACCGACGCCAACGCCGTCGGCGTCGCCGCCGGCGCCGTCGCCCTCAACCTCACGCTCGCGGAAGTGAAGGTCTCCGCCGCCACGACGGCCACCGTCGGGGCCGGCACGAAGGTGACGACGCCCGGCGACGTGAACGTGAAGGCGACCTATTCCGCCGTCACCGATCTCGACGCCGTCGGCGTCAGCGGCGGCGTCTACAGCGCCGGCGCGATGGACGTGAAGTACACCGACGCGTCCACCGTCTCCGCGAAGCTCGACAACGTCGGCGCGTTCGACGCCGGCGGCCTGTTCGTCGAAGCTTCCGCGAACAACGGCGTCGTCCTCGACACCGTCGGCACGTCGGTCGGCGCCGTCGGCGGCAACGGCGCGGTCATCACCGCCACCGCCACGCCGACCGTCACCGCGTCCGTCGGATCGTCCGGCGAACTCGTCGCCGCGAACGACGCCACCGTGATCGCCCGCGCCGGCGCGAATTACGACGCCGAGACCACCGGCGTCTCGGTCGGCGGATTGGCCGTCGGCATCTCGCGCGTCACGCTCGGTTGGTCCCCGAACGTGACGGTCGCGATCGCGGCCGACACCGACATTTCCGCCGGCAAGAACCTGACCGTCCGTTCGCTCGTGAATTACGACCGCGCGGGGGTCGAGCAGACGGCGAACGTGATCAAGTCCCGCGTCACGTCCATAAGCGGTTCGCTCGTCGGCGGCAGCGGGGCGAACGTGGACATCGACGTGAAGCCGGTCGCCGGAACGACCGTCGGCGCCGGGTCGAATCTCATCGCGTCGCGCACCCTGCGGATCGGCAGCGATGTCCGCTCGCGCACGAACGTCGATCTCTTCGGCCTGAACGCCGGCGTCCTCACGATTGGCACCGTCAGCGGCACGGTGGACATCGACACGGCTTCGACCGTGACGGTCGCCGATTCCACCGCGGCGAATCCGACGCGGCTCTCCGGCGGCAACGACCTGATCGTCCGCGCCGCCATGGACCACGGCGGCCGCTCGAACGTGTCGGGCGGCGGCGGCGGCGCCATCGCCTCCTCCGGCGCGAATATGGTCTACACGCTCTCCGGCACCACCGCCGGGTCCGGCGACGCCGCGGCCGTCTCCGTGTCGATCGGCAAGAACACCGTCGTCCTCTCGTCCGGTACCGTCGACCTCGGCACCTTCGTCAAGCTCGATTTCGAGACCGACAACTCGCAGACCAACGGCGGCTTCTTCGCCAACAACGACACCGACGCCAGCACCGTCTCCCGCTACGACGCCACCGTGACGATCGGCGAGTCCACCAAGATCGGCACGCGCAACCTCCGCGTTTCCACGAACCAGAACGTCCGCAGTGACGTGGACACCGATGCGGCCGCCGTCGGCGTCGGCTTCAACCTCGACACCGACGCCCGATCGGACGTGTACGCCAAGAACCGCGTCGCGGTGAACGCCGGCACGTCGATCGTCGCCACCGGCTACGCGATCCTGGAGAACGCCGACGGCAGCGTCTACATCCGCGCCGACTCCTACGGTCGCGGGGCCGCCTTCGCCGCCAACGTCAGCGCCGATTCGCAGGGCACGCGCAGCGTGGACGGCGCCGTCAGCGTCGCCGCCGGCGTCGAGATCGTCTCGCCCACCGTGCGCGTGCAATCGCTGCGGCCGACCGGCGGCCGCGACGTGACCGCCGATTCCACGAACGTCAGCCTCGTCGGCTTCTTCGTCTCGCTCTGGAACGCCATCACCGGCGGCGACGTCGGCCGCACCACCGGCGGCAGCGACAGCCTCGCGAACTCCGTCGCCCTCAACGCCGCGATCACCCTCGGCTCGCCCCGCAACGCCACGCTCGCCATCGACGCCAACGGCGGCATCACCAACCAGAACTGGGCCACCGCCACCATCCAGACCGATCGCGTCGTCGTCGACGACGTCTACAGCATCCCCGGCGAGCGGATCGACGTCCGCGCGCCCGGCGGCTCCACCTCCGGCGCGTCCACCGTGTCCTACGGCGCGATGGAAACGGTCACGATCACGAATGCGTCGCCGAAGATGCTCTTCATCAACAACATCGAGACGTTCATCGACCGCTCGACGACGCCGACGTTCAACCACGAGGCGAGCACCGCCGGCTGGACCTACACGAAATCCAGCTCGGCCGACGTGAACGGCGAGACGACGAAGGTGGTCATTCGCAATACCGCCGTCGGCACCGGCTACGACGTGGTGCTCGTCGGCCACATCGACGCCCCCGCCGGCAGCGTGGACATCGCCGCCAGCGGTGGCGACGTCTTTTCCGCGTCCGCCGAGGGCTACGTCAATTCGCGCGTCGTCACGCTCAAGGCCTCCGTCGGCGCCCTCGGCGACACGGCGAATCCGATCTTCCTCCGCACACCGGAGCAAAAGAACGCGGCGCTGCCCGTCGGCATCGTGACCGCCCACGGCCAAACCGGCGGCCACCTCGATGTGACCGTCACTTCGCCCACCGCGTCCACCTTCAACTACCGCGTGCAGAATGTCACGAGCGCGACCGGCACGATGAAGATCATGGCCCACGAGGGCAGCACCACGGTGCGCTCGACCACCACGCAGATCCGCACCAACGACGGCCAAAGCTACCAGGGCACGCTGCTCGGTCCGCTCGCGTTCAATCCCGCGACGGCGCTGAACACGACGACGGACACGATCGCGCTGCCCTACGCGCACCAGCTCGCCAGCGGCGACCTCGCCCAGTACCAGCCGCTTGGCGTCTTCCCCATCGGCGGCGTCGCGCCGTTCTCCGATCGCCAGGTGCGCGTCACGAGCGCGACCGGTCTCCAGTTCAGTGCGAACTTCGCGAGCGCGTCGGTCGACAACGCGAAGGACACGATCGCCTTCGCCGCCCCGCACGGCTACGCCACCGGCGAGGCCGTCGTCTACGACCGCGCCGGCAACGCCGCCATCGCCGGCTACGCCGACGGCACGACTTATCACCCCTGGGTCTACGACGCCAACACCGTCCAGCTCTACAACTCCGCCGCGAACGCCGGGGCCGCCAGCAACGCCTTCCGCGCCGACGCGGTGCAGACGATCGACAACCCCGCCTACGACGCCAAGGCCACCAGCGGCATCGCCACGCTCAAGACGCTTTCCGTCATCGCGCTCTCCGTCGTGAACCCCTACGCCACCGGCACGAAGATCGCCTACTGGACCTTCGACTCGAACACGATCCAACAGACCACCGGCACGAGCACCGTGGGCGTCGGCAGCCTCAGCTATTTCCACACCGTCACGGTCCCGCTGCCGACGACGAAGAACAAGGGCGAATCGGACAACCAATTCAACGACCGGGTGAACGCGCACAAGGGGCTGGTGGCGCTCGCCGCGTCCGCCGCCGACGCGACCGCCGGCAAGCTCGTGGTGATCTCGAAGCCCGCGACCATCACGCAGGAGCCGCACTACCTGCGCTCCGTCGCCGGCCTCGTGACGGTGAACGCGACGCCGACGACCGGGCAAACCCACTACCTGCGGTCGGACCTCTCGCAGCCGATCCTGCCCGGCCCCGGCATTCACGTCGTCGATACGAACAGCCTGTACATCCAGGACGCGAAGGGGACGATCACGCGCGTCTCGCGGGACAACGTGCGGTCCGTGCGCGACGTGATCTTCGAGACCGTTTCGATCGCGCCGAGCGCGAAGACGACCGTCGAGATCGGAACGATTTCCTCCACGGCCGGCAACGTCCACGTGGAAGTCGGCACGAACTCCGCCTACGACACCGACGCGCACATCGTGGACACGTTGAGCGCCGTCGCCGGCAAGTTCCAGATCGAAGTCGACGGCGGCTCGCTGGTCAACGCCACCGCCAAGACGAATCTCAATGCCAACACCGCTAATCTGACGACGTGGGACAGCATCGGCTCCGAGGCGACGCCGATCACGGGCACCGTGCAGAACCTGATCGCCCGCGCCGGCCTCTCGGGATCGGGCGGACTCTGGTTCACGAACACCGGCGCCCTCACGCTCCGCGGCATCAAGGCCGTCGACGACGTCATGGTCCACGTCGTCGACCGCGTCGGCGCCGGCGACGACCTCACCGTCGCCGCGAATACGAACGTCGAATCCACCGCCGGCACGATCGATCTCAAGGCCGGCGACCAGCTCTTCATCCCCGCCAGCGCGAAGGTCGCCGCGCCCAACGGCATCAACCTCTACACCAACTTCGGCAACGCCGAGGGCACCTCCGGACTCATCGACCTCCGCGGGTACGTCGGCGCCAAGGTCATCAACGTCTACGGCGACACGAACACCAACGACACCATCCTCGACTCGAACAACATGAACTTTGAAATCGGGGACACCTACCTGCGCCGGTACAACAACAAGGTTCTCGAAACGACCTTCAACCTCTTCAACGTCACCGGCGATCATTTCGACATCACCGGCGGCTCGCTCGACAACAGCATCACCGTCACCGACTGGACCGGCACCGGCATCTTCGACGGGAAGGCCGGCCTCAACCGCGTCGTCGCCGTCAACGACGTCGACTTCACGCTCGCCGACGACACCTTGAGCCGCACGGCGCACGGAATCATCACGTTCGCGAACGACACCGTCCGCCGCGCCGTTCTCGTCGGCGGCGATTCGGCGAACCGATTCACCGTCACCGACTGGAGCTACCAGGCCCTGCTCGACGGCGCCGGCGGCAAGGATGCGCTCGTCGACGTCAACGACGTGAACTACGTCCTCTCCGATTCGTCCATGGCGCGCTCGTCGGTCGGCAATTTCGACCTGCGGAACATCGAGCACGCCGAGCTGACCTCCGGCGCGCTCGACAACCGCTTCGAGGTCAGCGAGTGGACCGGCACGACGAAACTCGACGGCGGCGCCGGCCTCAACAGCGTCGCCACCGTTCGCGACGGCGACTACGACCTTTCAAATACGAATCTCACGCGCGAGATCGGCGGAACGGTCGCGGGCACCTTCGACCTCGCGAACATCGCGAAGTCACTGCTGATCGGCGGGGCGTCCGACAACACCTTCAACTTGACGGGCTGGACCGGCCAGGCCGCCGTCGACGGTACCACCGGCCAGGACCGGATCGCGAACGCCTCGAACTCCGACGCGATCCTGAACGCCGAGTTCCTCGGCCGCGGCGACGGGGCGCAGGTGCAGGTGGCGAACGTCGAGACCGCCGTCCTGATGGGCGGCGCGACCGCGAACGCCTTCCTCGTCGAAGGCTGGGACGGCGCCGTGCTCGTGGACGGGAAGGGGGGCGGCGACAAGCTGATGGTGAACGCCTCCACCGACTACACTCTCACCGGCACGTCGATCCAACTCGGCAACGGCACCACGATCGATGTCGCGAACCTGACCAAAGTCACGCTCAACGGCGGCGACGAGGACAACGCCATCGTCGTCGAGGAACAGCCCGACTTCTACACCGTCATCCGCGCCGGCGGAGGCGACAACTCCGTCCGCGTCAGCGCCGCCGGCGATTTCAACCTCACCGGTTCGAGCCTCGCCATCGACGGTGTCGACCGCTACCTGCTCGACGGGGTCGACCGCGTCAGCCTCGTCGGAACCGCGGCGAACAACGAGTTCCTCATCGACGGCTGGAGCGGCGGGCTGGCCGTCCGCGGCGGCGGTGGCACCGACACCGTCCACGTCGTCGCCGACACCGACTTCGTCCTCACCGCCGGCGAGATCAACCTCGGCACCGGCCGCACGATCGACCTCTACGAGATCGAAGGCGCCGTGCTCCACGGCGGCGACGCCGACAACCGCTTCGAGATCAATGGCTGGGTCGGCACGGCCACGGTCGTCGGCGGCCGCGGCACGGATGTCATCTCTGCCCTCGCGCCGAACAACGTCCGCATCACCGATGGCCAGCTCGAAGTGCAGGACGGGCCGACGGTGCTGCACGACGGCATCGAACGCGCCGTGCTGATCGGCCTGCCCGGCGAGGACCACACCTACTCGGTCGAAAGCTTCACCGGCGCCGTCTCCATCATCGGCGCGGCGAACGGCTTCGACCGGTTCACGGTGCTCTCCGGCGGCTCGTTCGATCTCCAGGCCGGCCACCTCGTGCTCGGCACCGGCGGCACGGTCGATTTCTCCGGCATCGACTTCACCGTCCTCCAGGGTTCGCCAACCGCGCAGAACGTCTTCAACATCGGTGGCGGCACAGGAGCCGTCTCGCTCGTCGGCGGCGAGTCGGGCATCGATCAGGTGCGCGTCGTCGCCGATGCCGACTTTACGCTGGACGACTCGGCGGTGCTCCTGAGCGACGGCACGACGATCCACCTGAGCGATATCACGAAGGCCACGCTGGTGGGCGGACCTTCGGACAACGCGTTTGACGTGAGCGGATGGACCGGCTACGCGTCGATCGACGGCGCGGGCGGCACGGACACCGTGATTTCGTCCAACGACACGAATTTCGTGCTGACGGCCGACGCGCTCCAACGCGCCGACGGTGCCGTTTTCGGCCTCGCGGGAATCGAGAATGTTCGGCTGTTCGGCGGCGTCGGCGCCAACGCGTTCGTCGTCGACGACTGGAACGGTCGCGTCGAGCTCGACGGCGGCGAGGGCGGCGACGATTACACGATTTCGCTGGACGGACAAGGGAATTCGCGCATCGCGATCGCCGACACCGGAGCCGCGGGCACCGACGCGCTGACCGTGTCGGTGCCCTTCGGATCGACGCCGACCGTCACGCCGCACGGCGTCTGGTTGGGTGGCGACGAACTCGCGTTCGACGGGATTGAGGATTTCGATTTGGTTTGACCTGAATCGATCGGAATCGTGTTCTAGAGAGTTAGCGAGCGGCCCCCGAACGGCCCGCTCCCCGGTTTGCGGAATCCCTCCTTCCGCGATGGACAGAACGCCCCGGATCGCACGCCGCCCCCCGCCCGTAGTGCGACCGTCACCCCCGGAACGAACTCGTCTCGACGTTTCGTCGGAGTACCCTCGCAATGCTGAAGGCTTTCCGCCGCCAGTCGGCGCCGTCCCCCCGCGCGCATTCCCGGTATCGGCGTCTCCCGCTTTCGCTCGTCGCGCTCGAAACCCGCGAGAACCCGTCCTACGCGTTCGTCGGAGGCGTCGCTGACACCACGCTCGACCTCACGGACGCCGCCGGCAACCTCGCGTCCGGCGCGTCCGTCGTGCTCGCGCCGAGCCAATCGAATCCGACCGGCTCCATCAACCTCGGCGCGAACCGGTTCAACTTCTACGGCGTCGAATACTCGACGGTCAACGTCTCGTACAACGGGCTGATCACGTTCGGCTCCGCGAGCAACCTCGCCGGCAACGCCAACCTCGGAACCACGCTCAGCCTCACGCAGCCCGCCATTGCCCCGCTCTGGGACTCCTGGTTCAGCACCACGAGCTTCGCCTCCAAGGGCGTGCTCGCCAAGCTCGACGGCGCCGCCAACAAGCTCATCGTCCAGTGGGACCGGATGGAGGACAGCAACCCCGGCGAAGACGTGACCTTCCAGGCGATCCTGTCCCTGAATTCCGGCATCACGCCCGGCGCCATCGGCTTCAACTACCTCGACGTCGACACCGGCTCCGCGTCCACCGCGAACGGCCAGTCCGCCACTGTCGGCGTCAAGGACAAGAGCACCGCGTCCCAACCCGCGGCGCTCTTCACGCAGGTCTCGCACAACGCCGCCAACGCGAACGTCCAGAGCGGCAAGAGCCTCGCGCTCGCGTGGAACAACACCGCCCCGCAGGACCTCGCGCTTGGCCTCTCGGCCGCCAAGATCAACGAGAACGGCGCCGTGCTGCTCTCCGGCAGCTTCAGCGATCCGAACGTCATCGACACGCACACCGTCACGATCGACTGGGGCGACGGCTCCGCGGCCACGACGCTGAACCCGGCCAAGGGGACTTACGCGTTCGCCGGCGTGTCCCACCAGTACATGGACAACCCGACCGGGAAGACGAGCTACACCATCACCGCGACCGTGAAGGACAGCCAGGGCGATGCGTCGCTCGTCACGACGTCGATCCAGGTGATGAACGTCACTCCGACGATCTCGATCGGCGCCGACGCCACGATCAACGAAGGCGGCACGTTCAACCGCGCGGGGTCGTTCGCCGACCCCGGCACGCTCGACGCGACCTGGGTGGCGGAAGTCGACTACGGCGACGGCGGCGCGAAGCAGCCGTTGGCGCTCTCCGGCGCGAACTTCACCCTCGCCCACCTTTACGCCGACCAGGGCACGTACACGGTCACGGTGTACGTGAAGGATAAGGACAACGCGACCGGTCAGGCGAGCCTGACGGTGACCGCGAACAACGTGCTGCCGACGCTGGCGCTCAACGGCGCGCTCGGCTCGCCGACCGTGGCGGAAGGCGCAACGCTCGCGCTCCCCGTCATCGCGACCTACAACGACGCGGGCACGAACGCGGACGAAATCCAATCGTGGACGATCAACTGGGGCGACGGTTCGTCGGACGCGAAATCGCTGCCCGGCCACCCCGGCACGATCGGCGGCAGCCACACCTTCGCCGACAACGGCGTGTACACCGTCACTGTCTCGGTGCTGGACGATGTCGGCCCGGCGGTCAGCAAGACCTTCCTCGTCACGGTGTCGAACGTCGCCCCGACGGTGACGCTCGACGCCTCGCTCGCCACGCCGCGTTCGGTGATCGAAGGCCAGACGCTCACGATCAACAAGATCGCGACGTTCGTCGATCCCGGCTTCGCGAACGCGAGCAATCCGATCAACCCGCCGGACGGCACCGAGGAAACGTTCACCTACACCGTGAACTGGGGCGACGGCACGGCTTCGACGATCGGCGCGCCGACCATCACGCAGGTCGGCGGCCCCGGCACGCCGACGGCGGGCCAGTTCGGCGCCAGCCACGTCTACGCGGACGACGGCCTCTACACCGCCACCGTCACCGTCGCGGACGACGACGGCGCCGTCTCGGTGCTGCGCACCTTCCAGGTCCAGGTCGGCAACGAGGCGCCCGTCGTCACGTCGCCCGTCGTCAATCGCTCGGTCGGCGAAGGCGCGGTCCTCTCGATCCCGACGCTGCTCACGTTCACCGATCGCGGTTACTCGAACCCGAGCAATCCGCTCCAGGCGCCGAACGGCAGCCGGGAAACCTTCACGTATTCGATCAACTGGGGCGACGGCACGGCCCTCGACAAGGGCGGCGTCGTGAATCCGACGCAAGGCGCCGCCGGCAAGCTCACCACCGGCGCCGTCGAGAATATCGCCCACACCTTCGCCGACGACGGCGTCTACACCGTCGTCGCCACCGTCTTTGACGATGACGGCGGTTCCGTCCAGCAGTCCTTCACCGTCACCGTCTCGAACCTGAACCCGACCGTCACGCCGATCACGAACCAGACCGTGAACGAAGGGAATCTCCTGTCGTTGGCGACGGCCGCGACAGTGGCCGATCCGGGGTATGACAACGCCGCCCTCGGATCGAGCGAGACCTTCACCTACACGATCAACTGGGGCGATGGCACGAGCCCCGGTGCCGGCACCGTTACGAACCGCGTGTCGGGCAGCGCCGGCACGGCGACGACCGGCGCCGTCGAAAACGTCTCGCACACCTACGCCGACAACGGCGTCTACACCGTGACCGTCACCGTGACGGACGACAACGGCGGCCTCGCCAGCAACACCTTCACCGTCACCGTCAACAACGTGACGCCGACGATCGACTCCGTGTCGGCGAACCGGACCGTGAGCGAAGGCGGCCTGCTCTCGATCGCGAACGTGTTCTCCTTCAGCGATCCGGGCTTCACCAATCCGAACAACCCGAACCAGTCGGGCGGAAGCGTTGAATCGTTCACGTACTCGATCAGCTGGGGCGACGGCACGAGCAACGACGGCGGGCCGGTGACGTCCGTCGTGCCGGGGAAGGCCGGCATCGCCACCGGTGGACAGGTGTTGAACGCGTCGCACACCTACGCGGACAACGGCATCTACACCGTCACCGTCACCGCGACGGACGACGATGGCGCGGCCACTTCGAAGTCGTTCCTCGTCCTCGTCGAGAACGTTGCGCCGAGCGTCGGCGTCGTCGGCGCGCAGACCATCGCGGAAGGGTCGCAACTTTCCATCCCCGGCGTCGCCACGATCTCCGATCCCGGCTTCGACAACCCGAACCGCCCGACCGGCGCCACGACGGAACGGTTCACCTATTCGATCAACTGGGGCGACGGCACGACGGCCGACACCGGTTCGATCGCGAACGTCGCGTCCGGTTCCGTCGGCAAACCCACGACCGCCGCGCTCAACGTCTCGCACACCTTCGCCGACGACGGCGTCTACACCGTCACCGTCACGATCACCGACGACGACAGCGGCACCACGACCCGCACCTTCCCCGTGACCGTCTCGAACGTCGCCCCGACGCTCGCGGTCGCCGTGAGTCAGACGATCGCGGAGGGAGCGGTGCTCACGGTCCCCGGCATCGGCGCCTTCTCCGATCCCGGCTTCAACAATCCGAACAAAGGAACCGTCGAGAGCTTCACGTATGCGGTGAACTGGGGCGACGGCACCGCCCCGACCGCCGGCGGCGTGACCGCCGTGACGACCGGATCGGTCGGCGTGCCCACCGTCGGCTCCGTCGACGCGAGCCACACCTTCGCCGACGACGGCATGTACACCGTCACCGTCACGATCGTCGACGACAACGGCGGCACCACGTCGAAGAGCCTGCAAGTCACGGTGACGAACGTCGCGCCGTCCGTGGCGATCGTCGGCAATCAATCGACGACCGAAGGCCAGCTCCTGAGCGTACCGAACCTCGTGACGTTCTCCGATCCCGGCTTCGACAATCCGAGCCGGGGCACGGCCGAGACCTTCACCTACAGCGTCAACTGGGGCGACGGCACCGCGGTCGAGAACGGCGGCGTTCTGGCCGGCAATATTTCGGTCGGGAGCGTCGGCGTCGCGACGACGGGGTTTCTGAACGGATCACACACCTACGCGGACGACGGCGTCTACACCGTCACCGTCACGATCGCCGACGACAACGGAGGGGCGACGACCAAGTCGTTCCAGGTCACGGTCGGCAACGCGGCGCCGGCCCTGACGGTGCTGGGCAACCAATCGACGACGGAAGGGTCGCTCCTCAACCTCGCGAATCTCGCGACCTGGACCGACGCCGGCTTCGACAATCCGGCCAACCCGAATGGCGCGCCGAACGGCTCGCGCGAGTCGTTCACGTATTCGATCCAGTGGGGCGACGGCACGACGGCGGACGCGGGCGCGGTGCCGTCGGCGAACGTGACGCAAGGCTCGCCGGGCACTCCGACGGCCGGCTTCCTCAACGCCGCGCACGTCTACGCCGAGAATGGTTCGTACACCGTGACCGTCTCGCTCACCGACGACGACGGCGCGGCCGTAAGCCAGTCGTTCACCGTGACGGTCGGGAACGCGGCGCCGGTGCTCTCCAAGGTCGCGGCGGATCGCACCGTGGCCGAAGGAGGCCTCGTGGCCGTGCCGACGATCGGCACCTTCATCGACCCCGGATTCGACAACCCGCTGAACCCGAACCAATCCGGCGGCACCATCGAGCGCTACACCTACACGATCAGTTGGGGCGACGGCGCGACCGAATCGAAATCGGTCGTCAATTTCGCGAACGGCGGCGTCGGTTCGCCCAGCACCGGCAGCTTCGGCGGCAGCCACACCTACGCGGACAACGGCACCTACACCGTTTCGGCGACGGTGCTCGACGACGACACGGGGTTGTCGAACCCGATCAGCTTCACGGTGACGGTGACAAACGCCGATCCGGCGCTCTCCGTCGCGGCCGCGCAATCGGTGGTGGAAGGATCGCCGCTGAGCCTCGCGCCGATCGCGACGTTCTCCGACGCCGGGTTCAGCAATCCGACGGGATCTCCCTCGACGGCCGAGACGTTCTCGTACGTCGTCAACTGGGGCGACGGCTCGTCGAACTCGACCGGGTCCGCGACCGTGTCGCAGAACGGCTTCCCCGGCAGCCCGACGCTCGGCAGCATCGCCGCCAGCCATACCTACGCGGACGACGGCGTCTACACCGTGACCGTGACACTGACCGATGACGACGGCGGCACCGCGACGCGGACGCTGGCCGTGACGGTGTTGAACGCCGCGCCGACGCTTTCGGTCGTGGCGCCGCAGACGTTCGCCGAAGGGCAGACGTTCGCGCTGCCGACGCTCGGCACCGTGCTGGACGCCGGCTTCGCAAACGACCTCAACCCGGGCGGCGCAAGCGAAGAGACCTTCACCTACACCGTGAACTGGGGCGACGGCACGGCGACCGACTCCGGCACGGCGTCGCTGACTCAACTCGGCGCGCCCGGCACGCCGACGCTCGCGACCTTCGGCCGCGGCCACACCTACGATCGCGTCGGCACCTTCAACGTCACCGTCCGCGTCACCGACGACAACGGCGGCTTCGACGAGAAAACCTTCCCGATCGTCGTCACCAACGTGCCGCCGACGCTGACGCTCGCCACCGGCGACCTGGTGGCCACCGAAGGCGCGACGGCGACCATCGCCACGATCGGCACCTTCACCGATCCCGGCTTCAGCACGAGCGAGACGTACGGCTACACGATCGAATGGGGCGACGGCGCGGTGTCGAAGGGGGCGGCGACCGTCGACGCGCTCGGCGCGATCGGTGTGCCGACGAAGGGTTCGTTCGGTTCCTCGCACGCCTACGCCGACAACGGCCTGTACTCGGTGCGCGTCACGCTCACGGACAGCAACGGCGGCGCGTCGTCGAAGACGTTTTCGATCCAGGCGACGAACGCCGCGCCGACGCTGACGCTCGCGGTGCCCGCGATCGTGACGGTGGCGGAGGGCGCGCAGCTCTCGTTGCCGACGCTCGCGACCTTCACCGACGCCGGCTTCGGACTCGGCGAGACGTTCACCTACAGCGTCCACTGGGGCGACGGCACCAGCTCCGGCGGCAAGGCGTCGATCTTCCAGGTCGGCGGGCCGGACACGCCGTCCCTCGGCCAGTTCGGCGAGGCGCACACCTACGCGAAGAACGGCGACCACGGCGTGACCGTCACGCTCACCGACAAGGACGGCGGCAGCGCGACGAAGACCTTTACCGTTAAGGCGGTCAACGTCGCGCCGACGAACCTGATCTACACGATCGACCCGACGCCGCTGGCGGAAGGCTCGGTGCTCGCGCTCACCGGCTCGTTCACCGACCCCGGCCTGTTCGATCCGCACACCGTCACGATCAATTGGGGCGACGGCTCCGCGCCGGTCTCCTTCGACCTGCTGCCGGGCGTCACGTTCTTCAACCTGCGGAACGTCGGCGGGAACTTCCTCACGCACACCTACGCCCAGAACAGCGTGGGCGCCGGCTACCCGGTGACCGTGACCGTGACGGACGACGCGGGCCTGTTCACGGTCGAACCGACGGTGGCGGTGGTGCAGAACGTCGCGCCGATCGTGACGATCGCCACGCCGCAGAAGGTGACGAAGGACGTGCGCTTCGTGGTGACGAGCGACGTGGCCGACCCCGGCGTGCTGGACAAGCTGACGTACGCCTGGACGGTGCGCGACCCGGACGGGAAGACCGTCTTCACGAGCGCGACGCAGAACCTGGAATACACGTCGCCGATCACGGGCACGCACACCGTGTCCTTGACGGTGACGGACGGCGACGGCGGCGCGACGACGAAGACGGCGTCGATCCGCGTGCAGAACAGCGAGATCTTCGTGATCGCGGCCGATTCGGGCGGCGGCCCGCGGGTCGCGATCTTCGACGCGAAGACGCAGACCCGCGTCGTCGATTTCTTCGCCTACGAGGAGTCGTACCGCGGCGGCGTCCGCGTCGCCGTCGGCGACACGCAGGGCGACGGCTCGGCCGACGTCATCACCGCCACGGGGTTCGGCGGCGGCCCGCGCGTCCGCGTCATTGACAGCGAAACCCAGGCCGTCGTCGCCGACTTCTTCGTCTACGAGGAAACGTATCGCGGCGGCATGTTCCTCGCCGTCGGCGACGTGAACGGCGACGGCGCGGACGACATCGCCACCGCGCCGGACGAAGGCGGCGGCCCGCGCGTCAAGGTGGTCGACGGCAAGACGCGGGCGACGATCTTCGACGATTTCGTCTTCGATCCCGAATTGCGGAACGGGACGCGGATCGCGCTGAACGACGTGAACGGCGACGGCTTCGCCGACGTCGTCGTCGGCTCCGGGCCGGGCGGCAACCGCGTCCGCGCCCTCGACGTCAGGAACGGCCGCGCGATCTTCGACCGGGAGGTGTTCGACGCGACGAACGCCGGCGGCGTGTACGTCGCGGCCGGAGATGTCGAAGGCGACGGCCGTGCGGAGGTGATCGTCGCGGCCGGGCCGGGCAGTCTGCCGCTGGTGCGGGCCTTCGATGCCATCAGCGGCAAGCAGGTCACGGAGTTCCAGGCCTACGAGGACTCCTACACCGGCGGCGTCCGCGTCGCGGCCTTCGACTACGACGGCGATGGCCGCACCGACATCCTCACCGGCACCGGCTTCGGCGGCGGACCGGCCCACCGCATCTGGAAGCCGTTCACCAACACCATCCTCGAATCGTTCTACTCGTTCGAATCGACCTTCATCGGCGGCGTCTACGTCGGCGCCGGCGATTGAGCGGAACTGATGGATCGCATCGGAAGCGAACCCGCCATCGGGTTCGCTTCCGTCGTTTTCCAGGTCGATTCCTCCAGGATCGCCAACAGTTCCGACGCGTTCGTCGCGCGTTTGATGTCGTCGAAGCGCGCGAAGGTGCCGTAGGCCGCCGCGATCCGCAGCCATTGTTTCCAGCGTTTGACGAGTCCGTCCGTCGCGCCGGCCGGCGTCCAGGCCAGTAGTCGCCGCACTTCGGCGGGCCAGTCGATCGGTCGGGCCGGCGGAGCCTCCGCGATTCCCAATTCGGCGGCGACGCACGCGGCCAGGCGCGGGTCGGCGAGCGCGCCGCGCCCGAGCATGAAGTGCCGGCAACCCGATTCGTCCCGGCAGCGGCGGAACTCCTCGACCGTGCGGATATCGCCGTTCGCCACGATGGGTAAATCCAATCGTTCGCGCACCTGGCCGATGAGCGGCCAATAGACCGGCGGCGCGTAGCCTTGGGTGCGCGTGCGCGCGTGGACGGTGATCCAGGCCGCGCCGCCCTCGGCCGCCATCGCGGCGTTCTCGAAGATCGCATCGATATGATCCCAACCCAATCGCATCTTCGCCGAAACGGGCACGCCGGGCGGGAGGGCGGCGCGCACCGCGCCGACGATCTCGCGGATGCGCTTTGGATGGCGGAGCAGGGTGGCGCCGCCGTCGTGCCGATTCACGGTCGGGGCGGGGCAGCCGAAGTTCAGGTCGATCGCCGTGGCCCCGAGCGCGACGGCGGTGCCCGCCGATTCCGCCATGAGTCCCGCGTCGCCGCCGAGGAGCTGCACCTGCACGGACAGGCCGGTCGGCGTGCGCGAACCGGAGCGCAGTTCGGGAACGTGTCGCAGGATCAACCCGCGCGGCAACGGGACGTGGGCCACGCGGAGGAACTCGGACACCGCGAACGTGAACGCGCCGCCGAGGCCCTGCACGGCCCGCATGGCGGCGTCGGTGACGCCCTCCATCGGGGCGAGGATCAGGGCGGGCGCGTCCGGCCGGAGCATCGGGAGATTGTAGCGGCCGCGGCTTCGTACCTTGAACCGAGGAGTCGAAACCTGAGGAGATACGGAATGACCGATGCGGGAAAAGTCGCCCTGGTGACGGGCGCCGGTTCGGGGATCGGCCGTGCCGTGGCGCTGGCGCTCGCGCGCGAGGGATACCGGCTCGTCTTGGCCGGCCGGCGACCCGATGCGCTGGAGGCGACGGCCGCGATGGCCCCGCCGGGCGCCCGCGTGCTTCCCGTTCCGACCGATGTGACCGATCCGAATTCCGTTCAATCGTTATTCGAGCGAACGGTTCGAGTGTTCGGCCGACTCGACGTGCTGTTCAACAACGCGGGGATGGGCGCGCCGTCCGTGCCGTTGGAGGATTTGACCTTCGAGCAGTGGCGAAGCGTGGTGGACGTGAACCTCACTGGGCCGTTCCTCGGCACGCGCGAGGCGTTCCGCGTCATGAAGGCCCAGTCGCCGCGCGGCGGGCGTATCATCAACAACGGTTCGATCTCCGCGACGGCGCCGCGACCGAACTCCGCGCCGTACACGGCCACGAAGCACGCCATCACCGGCCTCACCAAATCGACCGCGCTCGACGGCCGCAAGTACGACATCGCCTGCGGGCAGATCGACATCGGCAACGCGGCCACCGAAATGACCGAGCGGATGGCGGAGGGCGTGCCGCAGGCGAACGGGTCGATCGCGGTCGAGCCGCGCATGGACGTGGAGCACGTGGCGCGGGCGGTGGTCTACATGGCAGGGCTTCCGCTCGACGCGAACGTGTTGTTCATGACGGTGATGGCCACGACGATGCCGCTCGTCGGGCGCGGATAACAATCAGACGAACAGTTCTCGAATCGGTTCGCCGTCGGGAACGAGCATCAGCGGCCGGTTGAGCGGGTCGGTCAGCATCGAATCCGGCGCGATCCCCAGCGCGTGGTAGATCGTGGCGACGATGTCGCTGGCGGTGACCGGATTCAAGCTGGGGTACGCGCCGAGCCGGTCGCTCGCCCCGTGGATGTGTCCGCCCTTCATCCCGCCGCCGGCGAAGAGCACGGAATAGCAGAACTCCCAGTGGTCGCGCCCGGCGCCCCCGTTGATCTTGGGCGTGCGGCCGATCTCCCCCATGACGACGACGAGCGTGCGCTCCAGCATCCCACGGTCGGCGAGGTCGGCGAGCAATCGCGAGAAGCCGAGGTCGAACGGCGGGAGCAATTCGTTCTTGAGCTTGCCGAAGTTGTTGCCGTGCGTGTCCCAGGTGGCGTTGGCGTCGGGCGCCCAGGAGATGCAGGCGAGGCGAGTGCCGGCTTCGACCAGCCGGCGCGCGAGCAGCAGGCTCTGGCCGTAGATGTTTCGCCCGTAGGCGTCCCGCACCTTCGGCGATTCCCGATCGAGCTGGAACGCGCGTTGCGCGCTCGACGACGTCAGCAGATCGCAGGCGCGGGCCTGGAGTCGTTCCAATTCGTTGGCCGCTCCGCTGCGCGCGGCGCCGCCGACGTGATTGACGCCGTTCAACAACCGGCTTCGATCGCGCACGCGGTCGACGGTCATCCCGGCGTCGGGCGCGAGCGCGGGCAAATCGAAACCGGCGGGGTCCTTGCCGCCCTTCAAGACGAGGAACGGATCGTGCGATTTCCCGAGCCAGCCGCCGAGGAAACCGGGCTGCGGCGGCCCGCCGGCGCCTTCGGCCGTGAGATAGGGAAGCAGCACGTAGGGCATCACCTTCGACGCCGGCGGTCGGAAGTGCCCGACGGCGGATCCGATGGCGGGGTGGTCCGTGGGCTTCGCGCCGACGATGCCGGCGCGGACACCGCTGGGGATGCCAGTGAGCGCGGTGTACACGGCCGGGGCGTGCGCCACCTCCTTGTGGTGCACCGAGCGCACGAGGGTGCACCGGTCCATGAGCTTCGCCAGGCGCGGCAGGTGCTCGCAGACGCGCAGGCCGGGCACCGACGTCGCGATCGGTTGGAACTCGCTGCGCATCTCCTTCGGCAGGTCGGGCTTCATGTCCCACATGTCGAGGTGGCTGGGTCCGCCGTTGAGGAACACGAGGATGCAGGCATCGGCGGCGCTGGAGTTCGAGCCGCGTTCGCGCGCCGCGAGCAGCCCGGGCAGCGACAGATTGAGGGCGCCGATCGCGCCGATCTGGAGCATGTTCCGCCGCGAAAGCCCGGCGGGGCCGGGGCAGCGGCCGTTCGCTCGTGTGGGATTCGCAACCGTGTTCGCGGAGTCCATCGTCGGCCTCGTGGGAAGATTCGGTATCCGCGTCGCGGGGCTGGAAATGGGGGTGGGAATTGAAGCATACCGACTTTTGAACAGGGTTGCGACAGGAAAGTCGGCGCGGGGGTTTGAAACCAAGACATTTGCTGGCGTTCCACGGCGGCCCGTGATACGATCCGATACTCCTCCGCCGCGGAGTTCGGCCCATGCCCCGCATCGCCGCAATCCTGCTCTTGGTCGCCTTCGCGCTGCCGGCCGGCGCCCAGCCGCAAGCGCTTCCCGCCGCGCAACTCCGAAAGATCAAGGGCGCCACGGTCTACGTGAAGGTCGCCTACGGACCGCTGCGCGGCTCGGGCTCGGGCTTCGTGGTCCACGCCGCCGACGGCAGCGGCTACATCGTCACCAACGAGCACGTCGTCTCGCCGACGGCCGACGAACTCCTGTCCCTGCTTCCCGGCGCGATGCGCAAGCCCGCCGTCGAAGTCGTCTTCCACAGCGGCACCGCGGCCGAATGGACCGCCAAGGCCGAGATCCTCTACACGCACGAGAAGGACGACCTGGCGATCCTCCGCGTGCGCGCCGCCAAGGCGATCCCCGAACCGCTCTCCCTCACCGGCGCCGACAAACTCCCGGAGACCACGCCGGTCTTCGTCTGCGGCTTCCCGTTCGGCGACGACCTCGCCGCCGGCGCGAAGAACCCGGAGATCTCCATCGGCGTCGCGAGCGTATCGAGCAACCGGACCGACGAACGCGGCAAGGTGGCCGCGGTGCAACTCAACGGCGCGCTCAATCCGGGGAACAGCGGCGGCCCCGTCGTCTCGCAGGCCGGCGATCTGGTCGGCGTCGCCGTGCGTACGGTCAAAGGCGCCGGGATCGGCTTCGCCGTCCCGCCCGACAAGGTCCGGCGGATCGTGGACGAAGTCCACTTCGCCCCGCCGATCGCGAGTTGGGTCGATGGACCGCCCCGGAAGGTCCGGCTGGAATCGCGCATCCTCGACGCGCGCGGCCGGATCAAACGCCTGCTCGTCGTCGTGGCCCCGGCGCCGGAAGTCGGCGCTTCGCCGGACGTCGTGTCGAAAATGACCGGGGCCAAGTCGTACACGCCGACGCAGTCGGCCGGCGTCGCCTCGATGGAATTCCCCGTCCCGGCCACGTCGCACTATTGGGTGCAGTACGTCTGGGTCGATGGAAACGGGACTAACCACCGCACGACGGCGCTCGAGCTGGCGTCCGAGCGCGAGACGGCGGAACAAGACGCGGCCCGGTTCGAGCGGCCGGGATTGCTGGATCCGCCGACGTCGCCGCCGCCGAAGAACGGATGCGGCGTCCTCGGCTTGGTCGACGACAAGGATCGGGAACTGCCCGCCGTGGCCGCGTTCCTCGCGCCGACGCCGCAAGGGCAGATCGACGTCGAGGAGCTGAACCGGATCGCGCCGCAGAGCGTCGGCCAGAAGTTCACCGTGGACATCCTCACCAACGGCGACAGCGGCGGGTTCGGCGACGGGCCGAGCCTCCACGGTTACGATCGCCGGAAATCGATGCCGCAGGGCCTCGACTTCGTCGTCGATCGCTCGCTGGCCCTTCGGGCCGACCGTCGCGCGCTCAACGGACTCTTCATCGCCGTGCGCATCACCGGCACGATCCAGAATCCCTCGAAGGCGCAGAACTGGAAGTTGTTCGTCGTCGAAGAACTGGGCTACGTCGGCCTCGACGGCGCGGTGCTGGCGACGTTCCGTAGGACGGAGCCGTGGGAGAGCCGCCGCACGCAACCGTCGCCCGGCGCGCCGTCGCCGCGGTCGGGCGGCTCGCCGAAGTCGAGGGAACCGCTGCCACCCGACGCGTATCCGCTTGGCAGCGCGGAGCTTCAAAAGAATTCGTACCAACAATTCGTGGCGCAAGACCCCGCCGTGTTCGGCCGGCGGCACCGGTTCGCGGTCGTCTTCTTCGGAAAGTCGGCGGGGGTGCTCCGACAAGACGGCCGTCCAATCGACTCGACGAAGTTGCACGTCAAATCGCCCGAGACGGGCACTCCGATGAGTTCGATCTCGTTTTTCGCGAGCCGGGAACAGTATGACAAGGTATGGACGGCGCTGAAGAATCAGCCGAATCGGGAAGTGACTTGCGTGTTCGAGTTCCAGCCGGTGCAGTTCCTGCGTTCGGCGTACAACGCGCCGACGACGGAATGCGTCGTCCACGCGATCGAATTCCGGGAACGCCCCGACGCGGTCGAGCGCGTGACCGTCGCCGCGGACTGGTCGAACGCCGGCGTCGCGTTGCCGAAGGACGCCGTCACCCACGATCCCACGAAGCCTCGCGCCGACGCGCGGCCGCCGAACACGCCCGCGCCCGCGATGCCGCCGACGCCCCGCGCGGTGCCGGCGCCCGGCGCCGCGCCCGCCGAACCGCCCGAAGTTGCCACGTCCCTCGGCGTGCGGGTCGCCTCGTTCCTGGCCGTCATCGCGATCCTCGGCGCATTCGTTTGGGCGTGTCTTCGGTTCACTGGCGCATCGACGGCGGCTCGCGGGGAACGCCCGCGCCCGGCCGATCGGCGCGACCGCCGCCGCCGCGGTTGACGGCGGCCCGACGCGATCGTTCTGGAAGCCGCGCGGTTTTCCGGTATAGAAATCCCGCCGTCCGAACGGCGGCGCTCTCACCGGGAGTCCGCGGATGAAACCTCTCTCGCACGCCTGCCTCGTTCTCGCCATCGCGCTGTCCGCGTCGCCAATCCCGGCGCAAGAGCACCCCGACCGCGTGGCGCAGGCCGGCGTCCCGCAAGGGAAAGTGACGTCGGGCCAGTTCGCGGAGAGCAAAATCTATCCCGGCACGACGCGCGACTACAGCGTCTACGTGCCGGCACAGTACAAGCCGGAAGAGCCGGCGGCGCTCATGGTCTTCATGGACGGCGGCGGCTACGCGAACCCGAAGGGCGGCTTCCGCGTCCCGATCGTCTTCGACAACCTCATTCATCAGAAGAAGATACCGGTCACGATCGCCGTGTTCGTCAATCCCGGTACGATCCCGGCAACGTTGCCCGGCGCGCAGGGCCGCAGCAATCGCTCGTTCGAATACGACTCGATGGGCGACGCCTACCCGAAGTTCCTCGTCGAGGAGTTCCTGCCGGTGGCGCTCAAGGGATTGAGCGTGACGAAGGACCCCGCGAAGCGCGCCGTCTGCGGCATCTCGTCGAGCGGCATCTGCGCGTTCACGGTCGCGTGGGAGAAGCCGGACCAGTTCGGCCTCGTGCTGAGCCACATCGGCAGTTTCACGAACATCCGCGGCGGCTGGGCCTATCCCGGCCTCGTGCGCAAATCGAAGCCCAATCCCAAAGCGATCAAGGTCTACCTGCAGGACGGCAAGGACGACCTCAACAACCTGCACGGCAACTGGCCGCTCGGCAACCAAGACCTCGCGATGGCGTTGCAATTCGCCGGCTACAAGTACAAGCTCGAAATGACCGAGGGCGGCCACAGCGGCAAGTGGGGCGGCGAGTTGCTACCCGACGCGCTCGCGTGGCTCTGGAACGAGAAGGCCGAGAGCACGAAGCTCCCGCACGTCGAGACGAAGCCGGAATGGAAACCGCACCCGGACGCGGTCGCGAAGGATGGCGTGCCGAAGGGCAAGGTCGAACAGATGCCGGCGTTCGAGTCGAAGATCTTCCCGAACACGACGCGCGACTGGTCGATCTACGTTCCCGCCCAATATTCGGCCGACAAGCCCGCGGCGCTCATGGTGTTCCAGGACGGCGAGGGGATGAAGAACGTCAACGGCCGCTGGCGCGTGCCGACAGTCTTCGACAACCTGATCGCGCGGGGCGACATGCCGCCGACGATCGCGGTGTTCGTCAATCCGGGGCACGAGAAGGACAAGCCGCGCGTGCAGGGGAGGCATTTCAATCGCGGCCTCGAGTACGACAGCCTCGGCGACCGGTACGTGCGCTTCCTGACGGAAGAGATCATCCCGGAGGTCAAAAAGAAGTACTCGATCTCGAACGACCCCGAGATGCACGCGATCGGCGGGTCCAGTTCCGGCGCGATCTGCGCCTTCACCGCCGCCTGGGAGCGGACCGACGTCTTCCGCAAGGTCTATTCGAGCGTCGGCAGCTTCACGAACCTCCGCGGCGGCAACGTCTATCCGTCGCTGGTCCGCAAGACCGAGCCGAAGCCGATCCGCGTCTACATGGCCGACACCAGCGGCGACATCGACAACGCCTTCG